>NZ_JAMZGH010000055.1:0-24373 GCF_024158805.1 Chromobacterium sp. S0633
GATGGCGCGATGGCTGTTGACGGCGCCCTTGGGGCGGCCGGTGGAGCCGGAGGTGTAGATGACGTAGGCCGGATGCCGGTCGTCGCCGGGGAGCTCCAGCGGCGCATCGGACAGGGTCTGGTCCAGTTGGTCCAGGCACAGTGCGTGTTCGACCGGCAGGCCGGCCAGCAGCTCGGAGCGAGAAATGACCACGGCGGGCTGGGCGTCGGCCAGCATGAAGGCGATGCGTTCGGGCGGGTAGTCGAGATCAAGCGGCAGATAAGCGCCGCCGGCCTTGAGCACGGCGAGCAGGGCCACGACCAGATCGATGGAGCGGAGCAGCGCGACGGCGACCAGGGTTTCCGGGCCGACGCCGTCGGCGCGCAGGCGGCGGGCGAGGCGGTTGGCGCGCTGGTGCAGCTGGCGGTAGCTGAGGGCGGCCTCGTCGAAGCGCAGCGCCTCGGCGTCGGGGCTGAGCGCGGCCTGACGTTCCAGCAACTGGGTCAGGGTGGCGGCGGGCAGCGCGGCGTCGGTGCGGTTCCAGGCGGCCAGCGCGTCTTGTTGGGCCGGCGTGGCCGGCGGGATGCGGGCGAGCGGCAGCTCGGGCTGCTCGGCGATCAGGCGCAGCAGCTCCAGCAACTGCCGGGCGATGCCGTCGACGGCGTCGGCGGAGAAGAGGTCGGGCCGGTAGCCGAAGCGCAGCTCGAGTTCGGGTCCGGGAACGGCGCACAGGCTGAGCGGGTAGTGGGAGGTGTCCGCGCCGTCGCCGCCGAGCGGAATCAAGGCCAGGCCGTCGGCCACCTCGCCGTCGGCCGCGCCGGGCAGCGCCGGATAGCTTTCGAAAACCAGCAGAGTGTCGAACAGCTCCGTTCTTCCCGCCGCCTGCTGGATCTCGGCGAGGCTGAGGTGCTGATGCTCGATCAGCGCGGCCTGCTGGGCCTGCAGGCGTTGCAGCAGGGCGGCCAGGGTTTCCTCGGGCCGCAGCCGCAGACGCAGCGGGACGGTGTTGATCAGCAGGCCGACCATGCGCTCGACGCCGGGCAGCTCCGGCGGGCGTCCGGAGACGGTGACGCCGAAGACGACGTCGTCGGCGGCGCTGAGTCGGGCGAGCAGAATGGCCCAGGCCGCTTGCAGCAGGGTGTTGAGGGTGACGCCCAGTTGGCGGGCCCGCGCCTGCAGCGGGGCGGTTCCGGTTTGACGGGACAGGATCAGCTGGCGTTCCCCCGCGGCGGCGGCGCCCAGTTTGGCCGGCTCGTCCAGCGCGTCCAGGCTGGCGGCCCAGGCGCGGGCGGCGGCGGCCTTGTCCTGCTGTTGCAGCCAGGCCAGATAATCGCGGTAGGGCGCGGCCGGCGGCAGCGCGGCCGATTCTCCCTGGCGGTAGAGCGCGAACAGCTCGTCCATCAGGATGGGCATGGACCAGCCGTCGAACAGCAGGTGGTGGAAGCTCCACAGCAGTTGATGGCGTTCCGCGTCCAGCTTGACCAGGATGAAGCGCAGCAGCGGCGGCTTGCCCGGATCGAAGCGGCGGCGCAGATCCGCCTCCAGCAGCGCGTCCAGCGCAGCGGCGTCCCGGCCGGACAGATCTTCCTCGCGCCAATCCAGCTCGAACTCGCGGGGCACCACCTGACGCGGCTGCGCCAGCCCCTTGTAGACGAAGGCGGCGCGCAGATTGGGATGGCGTTGCAGCAGCGCCTCCGCCGCGCGCCTGAGCCGGCCGGCGTCCAGGACGCCGCGCAGCTCGAAGCGGTTGCGGACATGATAGGCGTCCACCTCGCGTTCGTCGTACAGCGCGTGAAACAGCAATCCTTGCTGCAATGGCGACAGCGGCAGGATTTCGGCGATCTTCGACATCGTGAACCTCGCAATGGGCGGCCGCCGTCGGCGGCCCCCGGAAAGTATTTGGAACAGGCTCTTAGAGCCTGTTCAAAGTCTCGCGAGCAAGGGCGAGACAAGGCGAAAACGAGCGAAAAAGCGGAATGTACACGTGGTACATGAGCATTTTGAGCTGGTTTTCAACGCCGTATCGCTGAAGCGCAGCAGACATTGAACAGGTTCTTAGAAGCCGGCTTCGATCAGGTCTATCTCCTCCTGCGACAGCCCGCCGGCCAGGGGGTGGTCGGACGGGGTGCTGCCGCCGGCGTCCGGCGCGCGGCCCAGCCTGGCCAAGGCGCGCAGCGCGTCGAACCAGTCCTCCGCCAGCTTCTCGATCTCCTGCCGGTCGAACAGGCGGCCGGCCCACAGCCAGGTGGCCACCAGTTCCGGGCCGTCCGGGCCGTCGTGGGTGGCGGCGTTGAGTTCGATGGCGTGGGTCTGCGGCGTCGAAGAATCGCTGTTTCCGTCCAGCCCGGCCGCTTCCGGCGCCGGCATCCAGTCGCCGCGGGCCGGCGTGGAGAAGCGCCCCAGATAGTTGAAGCCGAGTTGCGCCGGCGCCGCGCCGCTCAGTTGGGCGGCGGTCTCCGGATTGAGATAGCGCAGCAGGCCGTATCCCAGGCCCCGGTCCGGCAGCGCGCGCAGTTGCTCCTTGACCCGCTTCAGCGCCGCGCCCAGCACGGCGTCGTCGTCCAGGGCGGCCGCGGCCGACGCGCCGGGATCGAGGCAGACGGGGAACAGGCTGGTGAACCAGCCCACGGTGCGGGAGAGGTCGCAATGCTCGCCCAGCTCCTCGCGGCCGTGGCCTTCCAATTCCAGGCGCACCGCGGAGCCGCCGTCCCGTCCCCGGCCATGCCGCCAGCGCGCCACCGCCAGCGCGAAGCCGGTGAGCAGCACGTCGTTGATGCCGGCATGGAACAGCGCCGGCACCCGGGTCAGCAGATCGGCGGTCACGGCGGAAGGCAGCGCCACGCTCAGACGCCGGCTGGCGCCGGCCGTGTCCAGCGCAGGGTCCAGCGGGCAGGGCGATAGCGGCGGATCGGGCTGGTCTTGGATGGCCGCCCACATCGGCGCTTCGGCCACGCGGGCGGCGCGGACGGCGTCCTCGTTCAGCAGCAGCGCCCAGCGGCGGAAGGAAGTGGCCACCGGATCCAGCCGGATGGCTTGGCCGGCGCGGGCCTCGCGCCAGGCGGAGGCCAGGTCGGGCAGCAGGATGCGCCAGGAAACGCCGTCCACCGCCAGGTGATGGATGCCCAGCCACAGCCTGCCCGGCGCGTCCGGGCCGGCGTCCAGCCACAGCGCCCGCAACATGGCGCCGGCGGCGGGGTCCAGCTGCCGCGCCGCGGCGGCGATGTCGGCCGGCGGGATCTCCAGATGCGCGTCCGCCGCGATGCGGCGCAGGCAGTCCTGCGCCGAGGTCGAGCCGATCGGCGGCACGCTCAGGCCGTTGTCCGCGTCCAGCCGCATCCGCAGCGCGTCGTGTTTGTCCAGCAAGGCTTGCAGCGCCTGCAGCAGATGGGCTTGTTCCAATCCGGCGGGGGTTTGCAACAGCATGGATTGGTAGAAGCCGCTTTGCGGGCCGCCGCGCGCCAGCCACCAGCGGATGATGGGCGTCGCCGGCAGCGGGCCCTCCGCGGTGTCCTCGGCCGCGACGGCGACGACCGGCCGGGCGACGGCGGCCAGCGCCTCCACCCGAGGATGGAGGAAGACCTCGCGCGGGCTGAGCAGCAAGCCTTGCCGCCGCGCGCGGCTGACCAGCAGGATGGAGGCGATGCTGTCGCCGCCGAGATCGAAGAAACTGTCGTCCAGACCGACTTCGTCCAGGCCCAGCAGCTCGGCGTAGAGCCCGGCCAGGATGCGTTCGGCGTCGCTGCGCGGAGGCCGCCGCTCGCCAGCCTGGAAATCGGGCGCGGGCAGCGCGCGGTGGTCCAGCTTGCCGTTGGGGGTCAGCGGCAGCGCGTCCAGCGCGACGACGGCGGCCGGCACCATATAGTCGGGCAGCTGCGCCGCCAGGGCTTGTCTGAGCGCGGACGGGGCTATGTCGGCGCCGGGGTGGAGCGCAACATAGGCGAGCAGCTGGCGCGGCGCGCCGTCCGTCTCGCGCAGCACCGCCCGCGCCTGGGACACGGCCGGGTGTTCGCGCAGCCTGGCCTCGATTTCGCCGAGTTCGATGCGGAAGCCGCGCAGCTTGATTTGTTGATCGGCGCGGCCGAGGAATTCCAGCTGGCCGTCGGCGCGCCAGCGCGCCCGGTCGCCGCTGCGGTAGAGCCGGCTGCCGGCGGGGCCGAAGGGGTTGGCCACGAAGCGCTCGGCGCTGAGCGCCGGCTGATCCAGATAGCCGCGCGCCAGGCCGCTGCCGGCCAGGTAGAGTTCGCCGGGCGCGCCGACGGGCAGCGGGCGCAGCGCGGAATCGAGCACATAGGCGCGGGTATTGTCCATCGGCGCGCCTATCGGCAGCGGCGCAGCCAGTGGCTGATCGCGCGGCAGCGGGCAGCAGGTGGCGAAGGTGGTGGTCTCGGTGGGGCCGTAGACGTGGACCAGCTCCAGCTCCGGATGGCGCTCCCGCACCCGCTGGAAGGCGCGCAGCGAGGCGGCTTCGCCGCCGGTCCACAGCGTGCGCAGGCTGGCGAAGCAGTCCGGCCGCTCCTCGGCCAGCAGGTTGAACAGCGCGGTGGTCAGGAAGGCCGCGGTGACGCTTTCCCGCCGCAGGACGTCCGCCAGCGAGTCGATATCGTTGTCCCCCGGCGGCGCCAGCGTCGCCTGGCCGCCGTGCAGCAAGGGCGTCCACAGCTCGTAGGTGGAGGCGTCGAAGGCATGCGGAGAGTGCAGCAGCACCTTGCTCTGGGACGCGCCCTCCCAGCGGCGGTCCAGCGCCAGATCCCTGACGTTGGCGTGGCTGACGGCTATGCCCTTGGGCACGCCGGTGGAGCCGGAGGTGTACATCACATAGGCCAGCGCGTCGGGGGTCAGCTCCAGGCGGGGCGGGTGCTCGGCGCTGTCGGACGGACCGTCTATCCGCAGCACCGGCAGGCCCGGCGGCAGCATGGCCGGCGCCGGTGCCTCGTCGGCCAGCAGCAAAGCGGCGCGCGACTGGGTCAGGGTCCAGGCCCACCGCTCTTCCGGCTGGGCGGTGTGCAGCGGGATATAGCAGCCGCCGGCCTTGAGCACGCCGAGGATGGCCACCGGCAGCAGCGGGCCGCGCCGCAGCCACAGCGCCACCGGCGTTTCCACGGTCACGCCGGCCGCGCGCAAGCGGTGGGCCAGCGCGTTGGATTGCAGATCCAGCTGGCGGTAGCTCAGGCGAACGTCGCCGGCGCAGACCGCGACGGCGTCCGGCGTCAGCCGGGCCTGCCGGCGGAACAGCTCGGGCAGCGTCGCCGGCGCGGTGGCGCGAGTGGTGGCGTTCCAGCCGTCCAGCTGGCGGCTCTCGGCCTCGTCCAGCCAGCGCAGGCTGGCCAGCGGCCGCTCAAGATCGCCGGCCAGCGCCTGGAACAGGCGCGTCAGGCTGGCGAGAATGCGCTCGGCCGCGGCCGGCGGGAAGGCGTCGGCGCGGCAGCCCAGCCGGAGCTCCAGCCTTTCTCCCGGCACCACGCAGAGGCCCAGCGGGTAATGCGACACATCGCCGCCCAAACCGTCGACGGGGCGCACGCTCAGGCCGTCTCCGGCGCGGCTTTGGCGCAGCGCGTCGAGCTGCGGATAGTTTTCGAACACCATCAGCGTGTCGAACAACTCCTCCATGTCCGTCAGCTGCTGGATGTCGCCGAGTCCGAGATGCTGATGCTCCATCATTGCGGCCTGGCGCGATTGCAGATCGTCCAGCCAGCCGGCCAGCGTGGCCGACGGTTCCAGTTTCAGGCGCAGCGGCACGGTGTTGATCAGCAGGCCGGGCAGCCGCGCGATGTCTTCCAGCGGCGCGGTCCGTCCGGACACGGTGATGCCGAACAGCAGATCGTCGCGGCCGGTCAGGCGGGCCAGCAGCAGGCCCCACGCGGCCTGGGCCAGGGTGTTGAGGGTCAGCCCGCGACGCCGCGCCTGGGCGGACAGCGCGGCGCTGAGCTCCGCCGTCAGCGCGGCGGTGTGCAGATCCGGCCGCCGTTCCGCGGCGGGGAGGCCGGGCGCCACCAGGGTGGGCTCGTCCACGCCGCGCAGGTATTGGCCCCAGGCCTGGCGAGCGGCGGCCTGATCGCGGCCGGACAGCCAGAGCAGGTAATCGCGGTAGGCCGGCGCGGGCGGCAGCGCGGCCGATTCTCCCTGGCGGTAGAGCGCGAACAGTTCTTCCAGCAGCACGGGAAGGGACCAGCCGTCGAGCAAGAGGTGGTGGAAAGTCCAGAGCAGGCGGTGGCGCTCCGGCGC
The DNA here is from genome assembly GCF_024158805.1 of Chromobacterium sp. S0633. NCBI lineage: Bacteria > Pseudomonadati > Pseudomonadota > Betaproteobacteria > Neisseriales > Chromobacteriaceae > Chromobacterium > Chromobacterium sp. S0633. The sequence continues at coordinate 6,202 of NZ_JAMZGH010000055.1, forward strand.
CAGCCGGATCAGGGTGAAGCGCAGCAGCGGCCCGCGGTCCGGCGGCATGCTCTCCCCATGATCGGCCGTCTGCATGTCTTCCAGCCGCGCGCGCGCCTCGTCGTCGCTGAGCGCCGACAAATCGGCTTCCCGCCACGGCGCGGCGCTGTCCAGGCTCAAGGCCTGCATCGGTTGCAGGGTGTCCTCGTGAATGAAGGAGGCCAGCAGATGCGGGTGGCGGCGCAGCAGGCCTTCGCCGGCGCGGCGCAGCGCGGCGCCGTCCAGCGCGCCGTCCAGCTCGATGCGCATCTGCACCACGTAGGGGTTGGCGGCGGAGTGGTCGTAGAGCGCGTGGAACAGCAGGCCTTGCTGCAGCGGCGTCAGCGGCAGCAATTCGGCGAGGCCGGGGCGGCGTCGGCTCAGGCGCTCGATTTCGGCCGGCTCCAGCCGCAGCAGCGGCGCGTCGGCGCGCGTGTCAACGGCCAGGGCCGAGGCCTCGGCCGCAACTTGGGCGAGGCCGCGGACGCTGGGGTGTTCGAATACCTGGCGCGGCGTCAGGCCCAAGCCCCGCTTGCGGGCCAGGCTCACCAGCTGGATGGAGCTGATGCTGTCGCCGCCGAGATGGAAGAAGCTGTCGTCCAGACCGACGCGCTCCAGGCCCAGGGTCTGGGCGAAGGCTTCGGCCAGTAGTTTTTCTTTTTCGGTGACCGGCTCGCGGTGCTCGGCCAGCGTCAGCTCCGGCGCCGGCAGGGCGCGACGGTCCAGCTTGCCGTTGGGGGTCAGCGGCAGCGCATCCAGCGGCACCCAGGCGGCGGGCGCCATGTAGTCGGGCAGACGGGCGGCCAGCGCGTCGCGCCAGCGCGCGACGTCGGCCTGGGCGCCGGCGGCGGGCACCGCGTAGGCGACCAGCCGGCGCTGCCCGGGCGCGTCCTCGCGGATCAGGACCACGGCCTGGGCGACGCCGGGCTGGTCCAGCAGCGCGGCTTCGATTTCGCCCAGCTCGATGCGCAGTCCGCGCAGCTTGACCTGATGGTCGAGGCGGCCCAGATAGTCCAGCGCGCCGTCCTCGCGGCGGACGACGCGGTCGCCGGTGCGGTAGAGCCGCTGTCCGGCGGCGAAGGGGTGGGCGACGAAGCGCTCGGCAGTCAGCGCCGGACGGCGCAGATAGCCGCGGGCCAGGCCGACGCCGCCCAGGTACAGCTCGCCGGGGATGCCGGGCGGCAGCGGCCGCAGCATGGCGTCGAGCACGAAGAGCTGGGTGTTCCAGATCGGGTGGCCGATGGGCACCGAGCGGCTGTCGCGCGTCGGATCGCAAGTCCAGGCGGTGACGTCGACGGCGGCCTCGGTGGGGCCGTAGAGATTATGCAGCGGGCAGGGCAGCGTCTGGGCGGCGCGGGCCAGCAGCGGCGCGGGCAAGGCTTCGCCGCTGCACAGCACGCGGCGCAGGCTGGCGCAGCCGGCGCTGGCGGGTTCCTGCAGGAAGGCGTCCAGCATGGACGGGACGAAATGCAGGGTGGTGACGCCGCGGCGGCGGATCAGCTCGGCCAGATAGACGGGATCGCGATGGCCGTCGGGCCGGGCCAGCAGCAGCGAGGCGCCGGCGAGCAGCGGCCAGAAGAACTCCCAGACCGAGACGTCGAAGCTGGACGGGGTTTTTTGTAGCACCACGTCGTCGTCGGCCAGCGGGTAGGCGTGCTGCATCCACAATAGGCGGTTGACGATGGCGCGATGGCTGTTGACGGCGCCCTTGGGGCGGCCGGTGGAGCCGGAGGTGTAGATGACGTAGGCCGGATGCCTGTCGTCGCCGGGGAGCTCCAGTGGCGCATCGGACAGGGTCTCGTCGAGTTGGTCCAGACACAGTGCGCGTTCGACCGGCAGGCCGGCCAGCAGCTCGGAGCGGGACAGGACCACGGCGGGCTGGGCGTCGGCCAGCATGAAGGCGATGCGTTCGGCCGGATAGTCGAGATCGAGCGGCAGATAAGCGCCGCCGGCCTTGAGCACGGCGAGCAGGGCCACGACCAGATCGATGGAGCGGGGCAGCGCGACGGCGACCAGGGTTTCCGGGCCGACGCCGTCGGCGCGCAGGCGGCGGGCGAGGCGGTTGGCGCGTTGGTGCAGCTGGCGGTAGCTGAGGGCGGCCTCGTCGAAGCGCAGCGCCTCGGCGTCGGGGCTGAGCGCGGCCTGGCGTTCCAGCAACTGGGTCAGGGTGGCGGCGGGTAGCGGGGCGTCGGTGCGGTTCCAGGCGGCGAGCGCGTTTTGTTGGGCCGGCGTGGCCGGCTGGATGCGGGCGAGCGGCAGCTCGGGCTGTTCGGCGATCAGGCGCAGCAGTTCCAGCAACTGCCGGGCGATGCCGTCGACGGCGTCGGCGGAGAAGAGGTCGGGCCGGTAGCCGAAGCGCAGCTCGAGCTCGGGTCCGGGGACGGCGCACAGGTTGAGCGGATAGTGCGAGGTGTCCACGCCCTGGCCGCCCAGATAGCCGATGGACAGCGCGTCGTCCACGCGGCGATCGTCATCGGCGATCGGATAGTTTTCAAAGACCAGCAGGGTGTCGAACAAATCGCCAAGGCCGGCCGCCTGCTGGATCTCGGCGAGGCTGAGGTGTTGATGCTCGATCAGCGCGGCCTGCTGGGCCTGCAAGCGTTGCAGCAGGGCGGTCAGGGTTTCCTCGGGCTGCAGCCGCAGGCGCAGCGGGACGGTGTTGATCAGCAGGCCGACCATGCGCTCGACGCCGGGGAGCTCCGGCGGGCGTCCGGAGACGGTGACGCCGAAAACGACGTCGTCTGAGGCGGAGAGGCGGGCGAGCAGAATGGCCCAGGCGGCTTGCAACAAGGTGTTGAGGGTGAGGCCTTGCCGGCGGGCCAGCCGTTCCAGCGCGGCGTAGACCGCCGGGGCCGCCGTCACATTGTGGTTGCGCGGCAGCTGCCGGCTTTTTTGCGCGTTGGGCGCCAGGCGCGCCGGCTGCTCCAGCCCGGCCAGATGCTTGATCCATTGGCGCTTGGCGGCGTCGCGGTCGCGGGTGTGCAGCCAGGCCAGGTAATCGCGGTAGGGAATGGCGGGCGGCAGCGCGTCGCCGCGGTAGAGGGCGAACAGTTCGCGCAGCAGCACCGGCACCGACCAGCCGTCGAACAGCAGGTGGTGGAAGCTCCACAGCAGCTGGTGGCGCTCCGCGTCCAGCTTGACCAAGGTAAAGCGCAGCAGCGGCGCGCGCGCCGGGTCCACGCCGGCGGCGTAGTCGTCCGCGCGCAGCCGTTCCAGGGCGCGCTGCTGTTCATCGGCCTGATGCGCGGACAGGTCCAGCTCGCGCCAGGGCGTCTCCACGCGCTCCAGCACGATTTGCGCCGGCTGCTCCAGCCCGTCCGCGGAGAAGGCGGCGCGCAGATGGTGATGGCGTTGCAGCAAGCCTTCGGCGGCAGCGCGCAGCTTGTCCGCGTCCAGCGGGCCGTCCAGCTGGAAGCCCATCTGTATCAGATAGACGTCGCTTTGACCTTCGTCGTACAGCAGGTGGAACAGCAGGCCCCGCTGCAGAGGCGACAGCGGCAGCACCGCGCTGACCGCCGGATAGCGGGCGCGGATGCTTTCCAGGTCCGCGGCGCTGGACGGCGGCAATTCACCCGCCGCCGCGTCGGCGTCCACCGGGCGGACCCGGAGCGCCAGACGCTCGATGCAGGGGTGGTCGAACACGTCCTGCGGGCTGAATTGCAGGCCGTGGGCGCGGGCGCGGCTGACCAGCAGAATGGCGCTGATGCTGTCGCCGCCCAGGTCGAAGAAACCCTGGCCCAGGCCCACCCTGGACAGCCCCAGCACTTCCGCGTACAGCTTGGCCAGCGTTTTCTCCAGCCAGTCCCGCGCCTCGCCGGCGTCGGCGTTTTCGAAATCCGGCGCGGGCAGCGCCTGTTTGTCCACCTTGCCGTTGGGGGTCAGCGGCAGGCGCTCCAGCGGCACCACCGCCGCCGGCACCATGTAATCCGGCAGTTGCTCGGCCAGCGCCGCGCGCAAGGCCGCGCCGTCGGCTTGCAGGCCGGCGCGGGAAACGACGTAGGCGATCAACTGCTTGATGCCGGGCAGGTCTTCGCGCAGGCGGACCACGGCCTGGCTCACGCCGGCTTGCTGGGTCAGCAGGTGTTCGATCTCGCCGGGCTCGATGCGGTAGCCGCGCAGCTTGAGCTGTTCGTCCGCCCGTCCCAGGTAGTCCAGCGCGCCGTCGGCGCGCAGCCGCGCCAGGTCGCCGCTGCGGTACAAGCGGCTGCCGGCGGGGCCGAAGGGATTGGCGACGAAGCGCTCGGCGCTCAGCGACGGCCGGCCCAGATAGCCGCGGGCCAGCCCGTCGCCGGCAAGATACAGCTCGCCCTCGACGCCCGGCGGCAGCGGCCGCAGGGCGTCGTCCAGCACGTAAGCCTGGACGCCGGGCAGCGGCGCGCCGATGTCGGCGGGTGCCTCGTCCCGCATCTGGCCGCTCATCGTCGCGCACACGGTGGCCTCGGTGGGGCCGTAGGCGTTAAGCATGGTCCGGCCGGCGGACCAGCGCCGCACCTGGGCCGCCGGGCAGGCCTCGCCGGCGACGATCAGGCCGCAATCCTGCGGGATGCCGCCGTCCGGCATGAGGGCCAGCGCGCTGGGAGGCAGGGTCAGATGGCTGATTTTCTGGCGGGCGAGCAAGTCCGCCAGCGCCGCGCCCGGCGTCAATTCCGCCGCCGGCGCGGTGACCAGACAGGCGCCGGAGAGCAAGGTCATGGCGACTTCGGAGAAGGCCGCGTCGAAACTGGAAGACGCGAATTGCAGCACGCGGGCGCCGGCGGCGATGCCGAAGCGGCGGCTCTGCGCGCGCGCCAGCGCGCCTATGCCGCGGTGAGTCACCGCCACGCCCTTGGGCTGGCCGGTGGAGCCCGAGGTGTAGATCAGGTACGCCAGCTGGTCCGGGAAATCGTGAAGCGGAAGCGCCTGATCCGGCTGCGCCTGCCATGTGGGCTGCTCGGTGTCCAGTTCCACCACCCGCGCCCAGTGGACCGGCAGTTGTTCGGTCAGCGCGGCCCGCGTCAGCAGCGCGGCCGGCATGGCGTCGTTGAGAATATAGGCCAGCCTTTCCCGCGGGTAATCGGGGTCCAGCGGCAGATAAGCGCCGCCGGCCTTGAAAATGGCCAGCATGGCGATGATTTGTTCGGGCGAGCGGTCCAGGCACAGCCCCACCGGCGTTTCGCGGTCTATGCCCAGTTCCCGCAGATAATGGGCCAGACGGTTGGCCTGATCGTCCAGCTCGCGGTAGCTGAGCGCGCGCGCGCCGTGTCGCAGCGCGATGGCGTCGGGATGGTCCGCCGCGCTTCGGGCGAACAGGGCGGCGAAGGTTTCAGCCGGGGCGGCCGCGGCGTGCGGATTGCGGGAGGGGAAAACGGCGTTGTCGTTCATATCGCACCTTGAATGGCTTGCGGAACAGGGCGTGAGGCCGCAACCTTCCGCGCATGCGCGGCCGGGCGGCGTTTTTTTCGGTGTGGAGCGGGATGGCGGGTAGGAGGCGCGGCGAACGCGCCGCCGCGAGATGGCGAGAGCGGCGCCGCGCTTTGTCCTGAAAGCGGGCGCGTCCCGGCATGGCCCCCTTGAGCCGGGGCGGGAATCAGCCGGTGGAGAGCAAGGCGTCCTGAGCGCGGGCCAGACTGGCGGGCCGCATGTCTATCCAGTTTTGTTCGATGTGGTCCAGACAGGACTGGCGGTCGGAGGGGCCGAAACAGGCTTGCCAACCCTCCGGAACCGGAGCGAACTCGGGCCAGAGCGAGTACTGGCCCTCATCGTTGACCAGGGCGAAAAAAACGCCTTCCTTATTGTCGAACGGGTTCGCCATGACACTTCTCCCTGTGGCTGTCTCATGAGGTTTGTCTGCGTCAATGTGCAGAAATATCTGAACAGCATATCAATACAAAATGAACATGTCATTAAATAAATATGGTTTTATCGCAATAAATGGACTATGGCGAGGCGGAGCGGGGCAGGGAGAAAAACGCGGAGGGGGCGGAATGCGCGTACGGCGCGAGGGGTTCGATGCCGCCGCCCTCGGCTGGGAGCGCCGGCGGCTAGCCGGCCATGCGCTTCATCACGCGTTCGATTTCATCTTGCAGCCGGATGACGTCTATGGGCTTGGTCATGAAGCCGTCCATGCCGGCGGCCATGGCCGCCTCGCGGTCCTCCTGAAACGCTCCAGCGGTCAAGGCGATAATGGGCGTGGCGCGCTTGTCGCTGTCGGGGTCCACCTGACGGATGAACTTGCAGGCGGTGATGCCGTCCATCACCGGCATCTGAATGTCCATCAAGATGAGGTCGATGTCGTGGTGCTGCCACGCGTTGATGACCTCTTTGCCATTGGACGCGGTATAGATGCGGTGCCCGTATTTTTTGAGCAGGATGGTGACGATGTCCAGATTGATCGCATCGTCATCGGCCACCAGGATGTTCAGGGGGGACGGCGGCTTGGGCATGAGCTCCGTCGCCGCAGGCTCCAGGCAGGACAGGGCGTCCGGCGGCGCCGGGCGCAAGGGGAGGTAAACCTGAAAGATGGAGCCTTTGTCCGGGGTGCTTTGCACCTCGATCCGCCCGCCCATTTTCTGGGCCAGCTGCAAGGCGATGGTGGTGCCCAGGCCGGTGCCGCCAAAGCGGCGGGTGGTGGAGGCGTCCGCCTGGGAAAAGGGTTCGAACAATTTGGCCAAGGTGTCCTTGCTCATGCCGATGCCGCTGTCGCGGATCAGGATGACCACGTTTTCTCCCGCGGACAGCACCGTCAGCCAAACCCCGCCCTGAGCGGTGAATTTGATGGCGTTGCCAACCAAGTTCATCAAGATTTGCCGCACCCGGAAAGCGTCGCCGATAAAGGCCTGCTGGATAATGGCCGGGTATTTCAGCTGCAAGCTGATGCCTTTTTTGCTGGCGCTCAGCCGCAGGATGTCGATCACGTGTTCCGCCACCTCGCGCAATGAAAAGGGCGCTTCCTCCAGCTCCAGGGCGTTTTGTTCGAGCTTCGCGGTGTCGAGGACATCGTTGAGCAGGCCCAGCAAGCTTTTGGCGGAGTGATTGACGGTTTTCAGCATGCTTTTTTGCTGAGCGTCCAGCTCGGTGTCTTGCAGCAAATCGGTGTAGCCGATGATGGCGTTCATCGGCGTTCTGATCTCATGGCTCATATTGGCCAGGAAAGCGCTTTTGGATTTGACCGCCGACAGCGCGCGATTCTTGGCCTCGATCAAGGCGAACTCCGCCGCCTTTTTCTCCGAAATATCCAGAATCACCCCGTCAATCAACAGCGGCGCGCCGGCGTCGTCGTAGACGCCGCGAGCGCTCTCCAACACCCAGCGCTCCTCCTCGTTCAGGCATAGCAAACGATATTCGAGAACATAGAGCTGCCGCTGCTCCAGGGCGGCGCGGATGGTTTCGCGCACCCTGTCCCGGTCCTCCGGATGGATGATGTCCAGCAGCTGGATGCGGCCGTCCAGAAAGGATTTGGCCGGCCAGCCGCAGAGCTTCTCGATGTCCTCGCTGATGAAGATGGTCTTCCAGGGTTCCAGGCAGTGGCTGCGAAAGGCGACGCCGGGAATGTTGTCTATCAGCGTGCGGAACTGCTTTTCACGGTCCTCCAGCTCTTGCTGGATGCGGTAGCGTTCGCTGATGTCGCCGATGAAACCGACGTAGATCACCTGATCGGGCAGCAACACCTTGCCTATCGATAGCCGGATGGGAAACTGGACGCCGTCTTTCCTGAGCGCCATCTCCTCGCGCTCCCTGCCGATCAGCTTCGCAATCTGAGTCTGCTTGTAGTCGGAGAGGAAACGGTCATGTTTGGAGTGATGCGGCTCCGGCATCAATAGCTTGATGTTCTTGCCCAGCAACTCGTCGACCTTCCAGCCAAACAAGCGCTCCACCGCCGGGTTGGCCGTCAAGATGCGGCCTTTTTCATCAATGGTGATGATGCCGTCCAGCGAGGTGTTGAAGGTGGCTTGCAGCTTCAATTCATTGCTTTGCGTTCTGAGGTACAAGGGGCGGTAACGCAGCAACACATTGCCGACGAAGACCATATTGCCAAGCAGGAGCACCGTGATGGCGATGGCGACGGCCAAGCCGGCGTTGTTGTCCAAGGCGTTGCGGAACGCCGGGTCCGGCGTGCCGATGAAGCGGGCGGCTTCCATGCCGAAATAATGCATGCCGGCAATGGCCACCCCCATTACCGCGCCGCTGAGCAGCGTCATCCACCCCTTGCCGATTTTTTTATTGTCCAGGCCAAAGCGTATCCACAGCGACAAGGTGCTCAGCAAAACGGCGAGCAGGATGGAAACGGAGAACCACAGCGGGTCGTAACGCAGCAGCGGCGTCATCCGCATGGCCGCCATGCCGGAATAATGCATGGTGCCGATGCCGCTCCCCACCAGCACTCCGCTGATCAGCAACTGCCTGCCGTCGATCTTGGGCTGAGACAGCAAGTGCAAGGCAATCAGCGAGGCGGCGACGGCGGGAAGCATGGACAAGAGAGTGGGCAGCAGCGCGTATTGGACCGTGCTGCAAACGCTGAAAGCCAGCATGCCGACAAAGTGCATGGCCCAGATGCCGCCGCCCATGGCGCAAGAACCGGTGGCGAGGGCGACCCGGCGCAGCCAGCGATCGCTGGCCTCGCGGGCCAGGCCGGCGATCTGCAGCGCCAGACAAGAGGTGAAAACGGCGACCAGCAAGGACAGCGCCACCAGCCACAGATTATATTGGGTCGGTAGAAATAAATAGGACTGGTAAGCGTCAATGAAAAACGAACTGAGCATGGACTCCCCATTTTCAATGGTTTCTTTACGCTATGCCAACTTAAGCGCCGGGACTCCTCTCAGGTATAGACAATGGCGGCCGCGTCGGCGGGCTTGGGCAAACGGCGTCTGTCGTAGCGCTCATGCGCCGTATCTGCCGGCCTGTGGTGGAAGGAGGGCGGGAGCAACCGCGTGCCCCCAGCCGCATCGGCAGGTACGCCGCGCATGTGGCCAGGCGCTCATGCCGCGGTGAAGGGGCGGGTCGGTCGATGGCCCGCAGGCGGGCGGAAGCCGTCAATTACCGCCGGGTTTGTTGACGCATTCAATCAGCCAAAAGGCTTTCCATAAACCATATCCTATTGAATTTACAAACTTAATGGAATATCCGCTGACAGTGGCCTATGCTTTCCTGATCAGTCTCTAGCGCCCCGCCGACGCGTTGACTCCTTTTCAAGAAAGGGAGCTCTGATGGTTACCGAACTTGCGCTCGTGGATTTGTTCCGTCCCTATCTGCTCAAGGGCGAGAACACGGATTGGCATGCCGTGCTGTCCGTCCTGTATGTCGAGAGTTTCGAGACGGCGTTTGGCGTGGAAGGCACGGTCATCCGCGGCGTGGCGCGCTTCTCCGGCGATGTCGAGATCAGCTTCGATCCGTCCAGCGGCACGCTGCGCGCAGAGGCGTCCAATACCGAAGGGCACCCGCGCAGCCAGCCCGGCCGGCGCGACCCCTGGTTCGACATCACCGACACCCACGTCGAGTTCGCCCTGTCGGTGCCGCGCGCGGCGGGCGCCATCATCGCCAACGGCGTGGGCGGCATTCCCGGCGGCGACGCGGGTTTCGCGCCGGTGCGCGCCGTGCTCAACGCCTGGGACCCGATTCCCGGCGACGCGCCGCCCTCGGACTATCCCGGCACCGGCTTCACGCTGGACCTGGTGCTGGCCGGCATCGTGCTGCGGCCTCCCTTCCTCAAGCCGGCCAAGATGGAGAGCGACGGCCTGCTGGTGCCGGACGCCTCGCGCAGCGACGTCTTCTTCACCCTGCCCAAGATCAAGCTGCGCCTGTCGCAAGGCAGCGACGCCGCCGCGGCGCTGAACGTGTCCATCGCCTCGCTGGGCGTCACCGGCATAGACGATCCCGGCGACATCGGCGCCGCGCAGCTGATCACGATGACGCCGCCCTATGCCTTCGTCGGCGACGGGCAGGTGGTGGGCTTCGGATTCCGCTCCGCCACGCTGGACCTGGCCGACGGCTACACGCCGCCGGAGGTGCTGGACCAGTTTGGCTTCGACGAGAGCTGGACCGGGCTTTATCTGCCGGAGATCCGCCTGTTCGTGGCCCCCAACGGCATGCAGGACTTCGCCGTGGACGCCGGGGTGCGCAACTTCCTGATCGGCTTCGGCCAATCCAGCGGCGTGACCGGCGATTTCGAGCTGATGGTGATCAACCAGGGCGCAGGCCAGCTCAATGTGTCGGCGCGCTTTTTCACGCCGGACGGCGCCGCCATCGGCATCCGCCGCACCGGCGAGCACACCGCCGAGGCGTCCTTGCCCGCGCACACGCGCATGGTGATCGACATCACGGGGGGCCGCGCGCCCTATGTCGGGCAGGCGAGCTTCGGCGGCGGCGCGCATAACGGTCTGGTGCACGACATCGATCTGTCCGGCGCCGCCGACATGAGCATAGGCGTCACCGCCACCGACGCGTCCAATCCGCAGAAAAGCGCCACCCTCACCATCACCGCGCGGCGGGAGCAGGCCGCGCAGAGCCTGCCCGCGCCCGGCGCCGCGCCCGGCCAGCCGGCCACGGTGCGCACCACCTCCATCACGCTGGAAGGGCAGCCGCAGACCACGCCCGAGCTGCTGCTCGTCCGTCAGGACGCGAGCTCCGTCACCGTCAGCCTCAACCCGGCCAATCCGGCCACGGCCTGGACCGTGGACGGCGCGGCGCAGAGCCCCGGCGCCACGGTGACGATCCCGGTGTCCGCCGGGCAAACCCGGGCGATACGCGCGGAGCTGAGCAGCGGCTCCGTGACCGGCATCACCTGCTACTACCGCTTCGATCACCCCAATGACAGCGATCCGGCCGACTACGCGCTGATCCCCGACAACACCAACAGCTCGCCGGCGGTGGACCCGAGCGGCAGCGCCGTCTGGACGCCGCCGGCGACGCCGTTCATGCAGCAGTACCGCGCGGCGCTCAAACGCATTTCCGCCGCCGCGCTGACGCTGACCGGCGTGGCCAGCTTCGAAGGCAATGTGGCCAAGGCCAAGTACAACTACCTGCTCTCGCGCCGCCGCGCGCGGGCGCTGCAGCAGATCCTGAGCGCGGAAGCGGCCAATCCGGACGCCAATCTGCGCATCCCCAGCTTTACGCTGACGCTGGACCCGCCCGACATCGGCGCGGCGGAACCGCCGCCGGCCTGGACCGCGGACTGGCAGACGCATTCCGGCGCGCGCAATCTGTGGTGGAAGGCGAGCATCGGCGGCTTCGGGCCCATCGCCTTGCCGGGCACCGTCACCCAGGGCGACACCACGCGGCCGGCGGCCCCGCCGCCGCCGCCGCCCACCATCCCCACGCGGGATCCCGCGCCCGCCACGCCGCCGCCGCCGGACTGGTTCCGCTCCGCCGCGCTCAAGGTGCGCATCGTGCGCGATCAGTTCGTCGCCATTGAATTGAGCGGGTCGATCGATTTTGAAACCGCGGCCGAACAGCGGCTGCGCAACGGCGGCGTCGCCCAGGGCGACATCCCCACCTTCCAGGGCCTGGGCAGCCAGAACCCGTCGGACGGCATCGTCAATTACCAGATCCTCTACCAGCGCGATCCGGCCAGCCAGACCGACGAGGTCAAGCTCTACCTGGGCGCCGATCCCAACGACCGCGACGGCTTGGTGATGACGGGGCAGCTGGCCGGCCAGCCGCTGCAAGCCCCCAGCACCGGCCGCAACGTGCTGGGCATGACCACGGTGTTCACGCCGCTGCTGGCCGCCACCGCGCCCGCCAATCCGGCCGACGGCGACGTCGGCGCCCTGGTGCTGACCGGGGCCGCGCTCGCGCTGCCCATCACGCTGGCGGAGCTGGGTCTGTTCAATGTGGAGCGCGTGGTGTTGTACGGCGGCGAGTTGCATGTGACGACGCGAGCGGGGCAGTGGGTTTCCACGCTGCTGTTCGACGTGGAAACGGCGGTGTCGGCCAATGTCTCCATCGGCGGCTTCCAGCTGCTGGAGATTCCGCGCAACAAGCCGCTGGCGGTGCGCTACAAGGCGATAGGCCTGCAGATGGGCTATCCGCCGGGCTCGGCCAACCGCTTCCAGCTGCGGCCGATGTTCGATTCGTCCAAGGGCTATTCCATCGACCTGTCGGGGCCGGGCGCGGTGCGCGTGCCGGACCCGCTGGGCCAGATCATCCAGGTGTTGGGCGCGCGCATCGCGCGGACCAACCCGCTGACCTTCGAAGTGGACCTCGGTTTCGCGGTCAACCTGGGCGTGATCACCATAGAGCGCGCGCGGGTGCGCATTCCCGTGGACCCGGCGGGTCCGCCGGAGTTGACCGCCTTCGCCGCCAGCCTGAAGGTGCCGGGCACCATAGAAGGGCGCGGCTATATGGAGATCAACGCCAACCCGTTCGAGATCAAGGGGCAGATCGACGTATCGCTGGTGCCCATCAAGCTGCGGCTGGCGGCGGGCATCGCGGTGTCCGACATCCCGGCGGCCCTGGGCGGGCCGGCCACGGCGGTGGCGATCTCGCTGGAACTGGAGCTGCCGGTGGCGATACCGCTGGCGCAGTCCGGCTTCGGCATTTACGGCTTCCTCGGCCTGTTCGCCATGCACTACACCCGCAACGAGGACGGCATCACCTCGCTGACGCCCGCGCTGACCTGGCTCAAGGACCGGGCTCAGGGCAATCCGACCAACCTTCAGGCGTGGAAGCCGCAGATAGACCATTGGGCCTTCGGCGTGGGCGCCATCCTGGGCACGATGGAAGGCGGCATCATCTTCAACGTCAAGGGGATGGTCCTGCTGGAATTGCCGGGGCCGCGCCTGCTGCTGGTGGTCAAGGCCAATCTGCTGGCCAAGCTGCCGGACCTCAAGGACAAAACCGCCGAAGGCACCTTCCTGTGCGTGATCGATCTCGACTTCGGCCGCGGCACGCTGACCATCGGGCTGTCCATCGATTTCAAGATCACCCCCATCGTGCAGATCACCATCCCGATCGAGGCGTATTTCAACCTCAATCACGGCGGCGACTGGCACGTCTACCTGGGCACCTTCCCGGGCAGCGACAGCATGAACCGTCCGCTGCCGGGCCCCATCCACGCCAACATCCTCAAGGTGTTCGACGGCCAGGGCTATGTGATGGTGTCCGGGCACGGCATCCCGGCGTACAAGGGCTTGTCGGCGGTATCGGGCGTGGGTTTGGCCGTGGGCCTGGAGGTGTCCATCACCTGGGGCAACACCTCGATCAACCTTTATCTGCGCGCCACCGCCGGTTTCAACGCGGTGCTCGGCTTCGACCCGTTCTACGTGGGCGGCCTGCTCTACGTCCGCGGGGACTTGCACCTGTTCATCATCAGCATCAGCGCGTCGGCGGATCTGACGGTGCAGATCGGCACCAAGTCCGACGGCTCGCAGATCTCGCGGATAGACGGCGAGATCTGCGGCGAGATCGATCTGTTCTTCTTCAGCATCAAGGGCTGCGTCGATTTCCACATCGGCGAGCAAAACCCCATCATCCCGGCCGCGCCAGAGCTGGTCCGGGCGGTGAGCCTGGTCAGCCGTTCGCCCGCGCTGGTGGTGGGCACCGGGGTGGACCGCGGCATTGATTCGAAAATCGGCGACGCGCTGCGCGGCGCGGCGCAGCCGGCCGCCAACAATCCGGCCTTGCCGGTGGTGCCCATAGACGCCATTCCGGTGATCACGATGTCGGCCACCCCGGTGGACGACGCGCTGACGATTCTGGGCCAGACGCCGGGCGGATCGCCCGGCGCGCCGGCCGACGGCTTCGTCAAGCGCGGCGACTACGCCTACCGTTACGACGTGACCGCCGTGGAGCTGACGCGCGCCGACGGCGGCGTCGCGATCGGCCCGGGGCCGACGCCGTCGACCTGGTGGACGCTGAACGACCCCACCGAAGGCAATCTCGTCGCCAATCTGTCCCTGCTGAACTGGGTGCCCAATCCCACGCCCAAGGCGCTGGAGCGCAGCCAGTTCCTGGAAGAAAACATCACCGAACGCTGGGGCACCGTCTGCCATGACGCCGCGCCCGCCGCCGCCGTGCTCTGGACCTTCGAGCACGAGCCCAGCGGCCCGTCGGAAACCGGCTGGCAGGTGGACGGCATCGCCTGGCCGGACCCGGACAAGACCAAGCGCTCGGAAGCGCCGGACCTGGAGCTGGAGGTGAGCGAACGCTGGCGCACCGGCCAGCGCCAGCTGGACCGCCAGCGCGGCATCGTGCCGGCCGTCATCGCGGGCACGCAAGTGCCGTGCCGCCAGAAGCCCGGACTGCCGTCCTCCACCGTGCCCGCGGGCGTCGCCGCGCCGCTCAATCTGTCGGGTTTCGCCAGCCGTCTCGCCGTTGGGCGCGCGGTGCTGGAAGCCGCCACCGCGCCGTCCATCGCGCTGCGCCGGACCGACCGCATCGACGTCGCCCCGGTCGCGTTTGCCGACACCGTGCGCCAGCTGGCGAGCAGCACCGTCATCAACCGCGCGGCGCTGACGCAGATCAGCGCCGGCCTGGCCACGCTGGCGCCGCCGGCCGCCGCGCCGGGCGCCGCCACCGTGCCGCCGCGCCGCTGCGACAGCCGTCTGCTGGCGTCTCCGCTGTACGACATCGGCCTGCCGGTGGTGTTCGGCGACAAGCGCCGCGCGGGGGAGGTGGCCGCGCAACTGGAGCAGGCCGGCTTCAAGCAAGGCCCGCTGGACGATGTGATCGTGGTGAGCTGCGGCGCCATCGTCGACGGCCGCATCCTGTTGCTGACCCGGCGCGAACTGCCGCCCAACCCCACGCCGGCGCGCGGCCTGGTGCTGCGTCTGTTGGACGTGAACGGCGCCGAGATCGGCCGCCGCGTGGTGAGCAACGCCGACGCGCTTGGCCTGCTCGGCCTGCCGCCGCGCTGGACGGACGCCAACGGGCCGTGGGTGGACCCGGTGTCCCACGTGGTGCTGCAATCCCAGCTGATGCAGGCGCAGGGCTATGTGCCGTATCTGATCCACCTGGACAAGGCGGAGAAGCTGGACCGCATCGAGATCGGCGTGCCGCACGCGAAGGACCCGGCCGCGGCCAAGAAACGCGAGGTGAGCGGGCGGCCGTACTATGTGGCCGCGCTGGAGTTCACCCGCTGGGCAGAGGCCGCGCGCGAAGACTGGGATCAACGCCAGACCCAGCGCAACCGCGGCGTGCTGGAGCAATTGCTGGGCGCCGCCAGCGGCGACGTGGCCTTGCTGGCGCCGGACGAACTGTACCACCTGCGCACCACGGTCCATATCCGCGCCCGCGACAAAGCCGGCAACGAAACCGACGGCGGCGCGCAGACGCAGGACTTCTGGTTCCGCACCGACGCCAACAGCCCCAAATCGCTGGAACCGTGGATGCTGTGCACGCTGCCGGCCGCCGGGGAAGCGCATTATTTTGGCGAGGAACACGTGCGCCTGGTGTTCGGGACCAACGATGTGGACAAATTGTGGGGGGCTTACGGCAAGGAGTTGCGCGTGCGCCTGAAGGCCGCCTCGTTCGCCCAGGTGAACGTGCCGGGCATCGAGCATCCTGTGCCCATCGTCCATCCCGCCGGGGGCGGCGCCGGCATCCAGCCCAAGCTGGGCGATGTGAAGGCGAGCGTGATGTCGCCGTTCGAAGGCGCGCTGGTGGACAAGCTGGCCGAGTTCGGGCCGTGCATCCCGGTCGATGTCGACCGCTCGCGCCACAGCGAGCTGACCCTCCCGATCCCGCTCGAACCCTACACCGACTACGTGCTGGACATCGAAGCCGTGCCCATGGGCGCGCCCAAGAACGCCGTGGGCGAGCGCGTGCTGCGGCGGCATTTCTCAACCGGCGCCTTCGCCACCTTCGACGCGTTCGCCACCGCCTTCCAGGGCGTGCTGACCGAGCACCGTTACGCGCCGACGGGGGCCATGCAGGGCATTTTCGCCACCGCCGCCTTCGCCAGCCGGGACCCGCAGGGGCCGGAGCTGGATCAGGCGATGATGGCCGCCGGGCTGGAGCCGATGCCGGTGCCCAAGGACCCGCGCGTCGTCGTGTTCTGGGAACAGGCCAACCCCGCGGCCACGCCGCAGCCGGTGGCGGTGATGATAGACGCCCCCGAGCCCATGCGCCGCACCCGCCCGCTGCCCAGCGAGGAACCCAGCGGCGACACGCCGCCCAGCAAACGCTGGCAGATGACCGAGCAAGTCTGGCTGGATCTGACCCCGGCGGCCGGCAATGCGGTCGGCGTGAGCCAGACGCTGTGGGCGCCGGGCAATCAGCGCGCGCTGATCCGCCTGGGCGCGGGCGCGCGCGGTCAGCGGCTGCGCCTGGCGCTGGAGCGCAAGGTCTTCAAGGCGGCTTATCTCGATGGCGCGGGCGCCGCGCCCACCGATTTTGTGATCGTCGACGAACCGCTGGCGCATGCGCCGTGGGAAGAGTTCTGAGGAGCCCCGAGATGGCGACCCGTATCTACGACCCCGCGATCCTGAACGCGCAAGGCGCCCTGGTGGATTTCACCGCCCTCCTGCGCCAGCGCGGCGGAGTCAACCCCAATATCGGCGCGGCGACCATGGTGCCGCCCAAACGGCGCGCGCTGCTGCTGCGCTGGCAGACCAGCCCCGCGGCCGGGCTGCCCAGCGAGCCCTTCAAGGTTTGGCGCCGTCCGGCCACGCCGCTGGGCCAGCCGCATCCGGTGGGCTATGAAGAACTGGCCTTGCCGCCGCTGTTCCGCATCATTCAGTTCGACGCGCCGCTGGCTTCGGCGCGGCTGACCGTGCATTCCAGCGCCGGCGGCATGCTCAGCGTGGCCGTGCTGGCCGGACCGCCGGTGCTGGAGGCCATCGTGGCCGTGCAGTCCCGCACCCTGGCCGCGGGCGGCAGCGACACCCTGGAGTTTCAGGCGCCGCTGATCACCGGGCTGATGCTGGTCAACGTCTCCAGCTACGACGCGCCCACCGGGCTCAACGCCGACGAACTGGAAAAAGTGGAAGGCTGGCAGCTGGTGGAAACAGTGGGGCTGCCGGTGGCGGAGGCGGACTGGGCGGGGCTGGGCCAGCGCCACGGCGTCAAACAGGGCAGGGTGGGCGCGGAAATGCCGGCGCCGGACGCGGCGGTGGACCGCTACCAGCGCGGCGTCAATCCGCTGGGCTGGTGGCCGGCGTTTCCGGACGCCGCGCCGGCGCCGATGTGGCAATTGCCGGACCCGGCCAAGCTGGTGGACGAGAGCGCCATCGAACTGCTGCCCATGCTGCATGACGTGGCCTCGCTGCCGCCCAATCAGCAGGCGGCCAAACGCTTCACCTTCACCATCGATCCGCCGCAGAACCCGGCTGGCGAAACCATGCCCGCCACGGACCCGGGCAAGGCCGATCTGTCGCCGGTGGGACTGTTGGCGATGGCGGCGTCGACCGATCCGCTGCTGGCCGTGACGCTGGGCTACGGCACCGGCTACGCGGACGAGGACATTCCGCCCATCAACTTCGCCAGCAGCCAGCTGTTTGGCGACGCCAGCCGCAGCGATTGGGACTGGCTGATCACCGGCCTGTGGGACAAGGGGCTGGACGGGGCGTCGGGGCCGGTGGAGTTCGCCGCGCTGGTGCCGCGTCCGGGCCTGGCCTTGCCTGCGCCCACGCCGGCGGATTTCGCGGTGGACTTCCAGGCCAATCTGCGGCCGTCTCAGGCGGACCGGGACTGGCTGGCGTCGATCCGGGCGAGCTGGGAGCGCTTTCCCTTGAACCAGCTGAGCGCGGTGGCCAGCTACGCCGCGGCGCGGCGCCGCAACGGCGCGCCCGGCGCGGCCGAGGCGCTGCT
Source organism: Chromobacterium sp. S0633 (assembly GCF_024158805.1). Taxonomy (NCBI): domain Bacteria; kingdom Pseudomonadati; phylum Pseudomonadota; class Betaproteobacteria; order Neisseriales; family Chromobacteriaceae; genus Chromobacterium; species Chromobacterium sp. S0633. The sequence continues at coordinate 23,944 of NZ_JAMZGH010000055.1, forward strand.
GCAAAAGCACGCGCAGGCCGGCGGCCATCGCCCCATCGGCAGCGCGCGCAACGACCGCGACCCGGAGCCGACGCGCCAGAGCGCCACCGACGGCGCGCTCGCCGTCCCCAATGATCCGGGCAGCGTGGCCATGACGTATGCGGCGGCCACCCAGAATATTTTCGGCATCTGGAGCCCCTGGGCGGCGGCGGCCATCACCGTGGGCCAGCCGGACCTCTCGCCGGTGCAGTTCCTGTCCGCCGATCTGCGCGCGACGGACCCGGGCAGCGGCAGCGTCTGCGCGGCGTCCCTGGTGTGCGAGATATCGGTGGACTGGCGCGTGCGCACCCCGTCGCGCATCGATCTGCGCGGCCGCCTGTTCGCCGCGGCCACGCGCAGCAGCGCTCCGCCGGCCGCGCCCGCGCCGGCGGGGCTGCAAAAATCGCTGGGC
>NZ_JAMZGH010000056.1:0-22886 GCF_024158805.1 Chromobacterium sp. S0633
GGCGGCCGGCACGGCCCAGCCCAGGCGCGCCAGACCGGCCAGCGCGCCGCAGAGCAGGGCCAGCGCGGCCAGACCCAGCCAGGGCAGCCGGGCCTTCATGCCTGCCAGCCGAAATGGCGGCGGCTGTCCTCGCTCATTCTTTCCGGCGACCAGGCCGGCTCCCACACCAGATTGACGTGGATGCGGCGCTGCGGCGGCAGGCCGTGGGTAAGCGCGAACTCCACCTCGTCCAGAATCATTTCGCCCATCGGACAAGCGGGCGAGGTCATGGTCATCTCGATCAACAGCTGTTCCGCTTGCGGGTCGATGCGATAGACCAGGCCGAGGTCGATGATGTTGACGCCGATTTCCGGGTCTATGACCTGGCGCAGCAAGCTGCGCGCCAAGTCCACTTCCTGTTGCTGTTCGGCTGAGAGCGGGTCCGGCATGGTGGTCGCCTTTAAAGGTATATGTTTATTACACCTTATGGATGCTACGCCGGCGGCGGGGAGCGGGCAATAGCCCGTTCAGCCTAAATCGCGGCGGCGCACTCGCTCCCAATCCAGGCCGAAGCGCGCCAGATACTTGCGCAGCCGGTCCGCGTCGTTGGGCTGGGCCTTGAGCTGGCGCGAGGCGGCGAACAGCCGGCGGCCGGCTTCGGACAGCGTGGCGGCGTCGCGACAGACACGCAACACGCCTTCCAGCTGCATGCGGTCGAACAGGTCCAGCTGCGCCAGCCGCTCCGGGTCCAGCGCCGCCAGCGCCTCGTCCCTTGCCTCGTCCTGCGTCTCGTCTTGCCAACCGTGACGCAGCCGCGCGATCTCCTCGCTGACGCCGTCCTCGTCGATGCGGCCGGCGTCGGCCAGCGTGGCCATGCGCGTCACCGAGGCGGACAGCTCGCGGAAATTGCCCTGCCAGCGCGCTTGCGGCGAGGCGGCGAAGGCGAGGTAGGCGCGGCGCGCCTCGGCGTTGAAGCGGGCGCGCAGGCCGTGTTGCTCGGCGTGGCGCGCCAGCTCGAACTCCAGATTGGGTTCAATATCCTCGCGGCGCTCGGCCAGGCCGGGCAGATCGAAGCTCCACAGATTGATGCGCGCGTACAGATCCTCGCGGAAGCGGCCGGCGCGCACCCATTGGCGCAAGTCCCGCACCGTGCCGCAGATCAGCTGGAAATTGCTGTGCACCTCGCAATCGCCGCCAAAAGGGAAGAAGCGCTTCTCCTCTATGGCCTTGAGCAGCATCGCCTGCTCGTCCAGGCCCAGCTCGCCTATCTCGTCCAGAAACAACATGCCGCCGTCCGCGCTGCGCAACAGGCCGGCGCGCTCGCCGTGCGCGCCGGTGAACGCGCCCTTCACATGGCCAAACAGCGCGGACATCGCGCTGTCGCCGCGCAGGGTGGCGCAATTGACCTCGACAAAGCGGCCGTCCAGCCGGTGACGCGTCTTTTTCAGCTGGTAGAGCCGGCGCGCCAGCTGGCTCTTGCCGGCGCCGGTGGGGCCGCTGAGCAGGATGGGCGCGTCGGAGCGCACCGCCACCCGTTCGATCTGCTCGATCATGCGGTTGAAGCGCGTGTTGCGGGTGGCGATGCCGGACTTGAGAAAGGACACGGTGTCGTCGCTCTCCTGACGGAAACGTTGCGCGATCTGGTCGTAGCGCGACAGATCCAGGTCGATGAGGCTGACCTCGCCGGCCAGGCGCTGGCCCTGGCGCGCCGGCGAACTTTGCAGCAGCCGCGCCGGCAGGTGGCGGGATTCGGTGAGCAGAAACCAGCAAATCTGCGCCACATGCGTGCCGGTGGTGATATGAACCAGGTAATCCTCGCGCTCGGTGTCGAAGGCGTAGCGCGCGGCGAAGTCGTGCAAGGCCGCGTACATCTCCTCGAAATCCCACGGGTCTTGCAGATTGACCGCATGCAGCCGCACCTCGGTGCCCGGCGACACCGCGGCGATATCCTGCGCCGTCAGTAGCGCCAGCCGCGCATGATGGTTGTCGTGCAGCAACTCCAGCCGCCGCAGCGGCATGTCGGGCTGCGCGCAAATGCCCACCGAGGGCCGCCATTTCTTCCAGCGCTCGGCGCCGTGGCCGCGCCGGTCCAGCACCGTGCCCAGGAAACCAATCGCCACTCTATCGTGCATATATTATCTATTTGGATAATTGAATAGACTATTTTATCAAAAAAGACTTGATGACGGTTTTGCCGAAACCGACGGTGCGGACCTGGGTAGAAGGCTTGTTCTTGTTAAATCAATGGCTTGAATGTTTAATTTCAAGTTGTCATGAAGCTGGCACGATTCTGGCAATACGCGGAACGGGCGCGGCGGCGCAAGCCTGCCCGCGCCTTGGGGCGAAGCGCGCCGGCGGCGCGCTAAGAACCTGTTCACGATCTGCTGCGCTTCGTGAAGCGTTGCACGGTGAGTACAAGCTCAAAAATGCTCATGTACCACGAGTACATTCCGCCTTTTCGCTTGTTTTCGCCTTGCCTCGCTCTTGCTCGCGAGATCGTGAACAGGTTCTAAGACCCGCTAACAGAACCCCTGATCCTGCGTTGCGCCTCCTTGTCGTACGACTGGTGCTGTCGCTTCGCAGACACTTCGTTTTCTGCGTCGGCGCGCCTTGGCTCAGGTAGGCAGCGCGGTTTTGTTAGCGGCTCTAAAAACAGATATGCACAAAGAAAGACAAGAATATGACCGTGAATCCCTATCAAACCCTGCTGGCGGCCAACGGCGCGCCCATCAAGATGTGGACGCAAGGCGTGCCTGTGGAAGACGCCGCGCGTCAGCAACTGTTGCAAACCGCGCAACTGCCCTTCATCTTCCGGCACCTGGCGGTGATGCCGGACGTGCATCTGGGCAAGGGCTCCACCATAGGCAGCGTGATCCCCACGGTGGGGGCCGTCATTCCGGCGGCGGTGGGCGTGGACATCGGCTGCGGCATGATGGCGGCGCGCACCACCTTGAGCGCCGCGGACCTGCCGGACCAGCTGGGCGGCTTGCGGAGCGCCATTGAAGCCGCGGTGCCGCACGGCCGCAGCGCCCCCCGCTCCGGCCGCGACAAAGGCGCTTGGCAGCGGCCGCCGGCCGGCGTGGACGCCGCCTGGGCGCGGCTGCTGCCGGGTTTCGACGCCATCGCGGCCAAATACCCCAAGCTGGCGAAAACCAATAACCACCTTCACCTGGGCACGCTGGGCACCGGCAATCACTTTGTCGAAGTGTGCCTGGACGAGGCGGACCGGGTCTGGTTCATGTTGCACTCCGGTTCTCGCGGCGTGGGCAACGCCATCGGCAATCTGTTCATCGAACTGGCCCAGGCGGACATGCGCGGGCATATCGCCAATCTGCCGCACCGTGAGCTGGCCTATTTCGAAGAAGGCAGCCGTCACTTCGACGACTACGTGGAAGCGGTGGGCTGGGCCCAGGACTACGCGCGCCAAAACCGCCTGTTGATGATGCGCCAGGCGGTGGACGCCGCCCGCGGCGTGATAAGCAAGCCCTTCGACGCCGAAGTGGAAGCGGTGAACTGCCACCACAACTACGTGCAGCGCGAGACCCACTTTGGCCGCGAAGTGCTGGTGACGCGCAAGGGCGCGGTGGCCGCCCACAAGGGCCAGCTGGGCATCATTCCCGGCTCCATGGGTGCCAAGAGCTTCATTGTGCGCGGCCTGGGCAATGAGGAAGCCTTCTGTTCCTGCAGCCACGGCGCCGGGCGCGCGATGAGCCGCACCGAAGCCAAGCGCCGCTTCGACCTGGAAGACCAGCGCCGCGCCACCGCCCATGTGGAATGCCGCAAGGACGCCGAGGTGATCGATGAAATCCCGATGGCTTACAAGGACATCGACGCGGTGATGGCGGCGCAGTCCAGCCTGGTGGAGGTGGTGCACACCTTGCGCCAGGTGGTGTGCGTGAAAGGATGAGCGGCGGTTCATGATCGGGCGCGCGGCGGGGCGGGCCAGCGCGGGAGCGGTTTTTAAGCTTCTTTGCTAGCCGTCCGGCCTGCGCGCGGCGGACATTGAACAGCAGCTAAAGCAAGCCCCTAGGCAGGGCTGGAGACAAAGATAATGCGAGAATTTTTATTTCAACACCCGCTGGAAGACGCGATGCGCGAGCGGGTGCGGCGCGAACTGGACGCGCTGGAAGGACGGCACCGGGTGCGAGTGCTTTACGCCTGTGAATCCGGCAGCCGCGCCTGGGGTTTTCCGTCGCCGGACAGCGATTACGACGTGCGCTTCATCTACGTGCACGAGCCGGAATGGTATTTGCGCGTGATGCCGCAGCGCGACGTGATCGAACTGCCGATCAACGATGAGCTGGACATTAGCGGCTGGGAGCTGCGCAAGGCGCTGCGCCTGCTGCAAGGCTCCAACCCCACACTGTGCGAATGGCTGCAATCGCCGCTGGTGTACCGGGCGGACCCGCAGGCGCTGCGGCTGCTGCGCGGCCTGGCGCCGGACTTCCGCTCCGACCTCAAATGCCGTTGGCACTACCTGGCGATGGCGCGCAAAAACTTCGACGCCCATCTGCAGGGCGACAGCGTGTGCCTGAAAAAATACCTGTACGTGCTGAGAGCCCTGTTGGCGGTGCGTTGGCTGGACGCTGGCCGCGGCATGCCGCCGACGCGTTTCGCCCAACTGGCCGCCGGCACCGTAGACGACGCCGAACTGGCCGCCGAGATCAACCGCCTGCTGGCGGTGAAGATCGCCTGCGGCGAGACCATGCGCGGACCGCGCCGCCCGCGGATCCACGCTTTCATCGAGCGGCAGCTGGCGGCGGCGGAACCGGCGCCGGCCCTGGCGCGGCCCAGCGGCGACAACGCGCGGCTGGACCAAGCCTTGTGGCGGCTGGCCAGGCCGCTAGACCATGAGCTGAAATTGGTGTCCAGCTGAAAGGACAGCATTGCGTATTCCATCGGGATAATAAGATGTGGGCGGCGGGCGGTCCGGACTTGCGCCGGACGCCGCCGTCCTGACATCAACCCGGGGGTATCCTGATGAGCTACACCAATGTCGAATCCAGGCCTGGCCAACAGCCGCGCCATGGCCAAGTGTTCAAGCCGGAATCGCGCGGCCAGTTCTGCGTGGACGGCGTCAACGCCCAATGCCCGCTGCAAAGCTGGCAGGTCAACGGCCTGGAAGGCGGCAAATTCTTCCCCGCCGGCGCGGGCGGCCTGCGCGACCCGCTGGCGCCGGACGACGTGGCCAATGTGGCCCCGCCGGCGGACGGCAAGATCGCCAGCGCCGGCCAGGCCTTCGCCGCGGTGCTGGACGAGCAGAGCGCCGAGCGTTGGCACAAGCACCCGGTCAAATCCGGTCAGGCGCAGGAATTCCATTGGAGCTATCACGCCGTCCACCTGACCCGGCGCTGGAACTACTTCATCACCAAGCCCGGCTGGAATCCCAATCAGCCGCTGAGCCGCGCCCAGTTCGAGTCCGAGCCTTTCTACAAAGTGGAACTGACCGCCCAGCCTTACTGGTCCCACGGCGCCGAACTGATGCCGCCGGACCCCACCATCCACAACGTCAGGCTGCCGGAGCGCCAGGGCTATCACGTGGTGCTGGCGGTCTGGGAAGTGGCCGACACCGGCAACGCCTTTTATCAGGTGATCGATTTCGACTTCAGCTGATCGACGCGCATCGCGCAAGGCGCGGCGGCCTGGGCCGCCGCTGTCGTCTCCATGAAAGGAAGGGCAGATGAATCAATTCGCCAAGCCGGAACGGCGCGCGCTGAGCGACGACGCCTCATTGATGCCGGAGATCGCGGGCAACTTCTTGATGGGCTTCTGGCACAACTGGCCGTCGGAGCCGGGCAACGGCTACCAGCGCGGCCAGTCCGCGGACCTGCCGCTGGCGGAAACCCCGGCCGACTACAATATCGTGGCGGTGGCCTTCATGAAGGGCGCCGGCATTCCCACTTTCAAACCCTACAATCTGAGCGATCAGGCCTTCCGCGAACAAGTGGGCGAACTCAATCGCCAGGGGCGGGCGGTGCTGATCTCGCTGGGCGGCGCGGACGCCCACATCGAACTGCATGCCGGGCAAGAGCAAGCGCTGGCCGACGAAATCGTCCGCCTGGTGGAAACCTACGGCTTCGACGGCCTGGACATCGATCTGGAGCAAAGCGCCATCGCCGCCGCCGACAACAGCGCGGTGATCCCGGCCGCGCTCAAGCGGGTCAAAGACCGTTACGCCGCCGAGGGCCGCGGCTTCATCATCAGCATGGCGCCGGAATTCCCCTACCTGAAGACCGGGGACAAATACGCGCCTTATCTCGCCGCGCTGGACGGCTATTACGACTTCATCGCCCCGCAGTACTACAACCAGGGCGGCGACGGCGTCTGGGTGGACGAGCTGAACGCCTGGCTGTCTCAGGACAACCAGGAGCAAAAAGAAGACTTTCTTTATTACCTGACCGATAGCCTGATCAACGGCAGCCGCGGCTTCCTGCGCATTCCGGCGGACAAGTTCGCCATCGGCCTGCCGGCCAACAACGACGCCGCCGCCACCGGCTATGTGGCGGACCCCGGCGCGGTGTACCGCGCCTTCAGCCGCCTGGCCGCCGACGGCAATCCCATCCGCGGCTTGATGACCTGGTCCGTCAACTGGGACGCCGGACGCGACGCCGGCGGCCGGCCGTACGACTGGGGCTTTGTCCGCGACTACGCCGAACTGATCCACGGCGAAAGCGGCGGCAACCGGCCGGGCGCGCCGCAAAACCTCAAGGTGGACAGCCGCAGCAACACCGCCATCAGCCTGAGCTGGGAAGCCTCCCAGGGCGGTGAACAGCCGGTGGCGCATTACCAGCTGCACCGCGACGGCCAGCCGGCGGGGGAGACCAGCGCGCTCAACTACTTGGACAGCGGCCTGCGGCCCGGCACCGCCTACCGTTATTTCGTCACCGCGCTGGACGCCGCCGGCCACGCCTCCGGCCCCAGCAACAGCGTGAGCGCCAGCACCAGCGGCGGCGGGCCGGAGCCGGAGTTTCCGGAGTGGTTGAACGAGCACGACTACCAGGTGGACGACGGCGTCAGCTACCAGGGCCAGCTTTACCGCTGCCTGCAAGCGCACCGTTCCAACCCCGGTTGGACGCCGGACGTGGCCTTCACCCTGTGGCGGCTGGCCTGAGCCTAGCCTGGCGGCCCGCCGCGGCGGCGGCGGGCCGATTAAAGTTTACGGGGTGAGCGGCGCCGCTTACGGCCGCTTGGCCGCCCAACTGGCGAAGCGCTGCTCCAGCGCCTCGCCGTGATCGGTCCAGAAGGCGGCGTCCATCGCCAGCGAGCCGGCCATATTGGCCGGGTGGCTGGGCAGTTCGGACTGAACCGCCGCCGGCAACAGGCTGAGCGCCTTGCGGTTGCTGGGGCCGTAGGGCATCTGCTCCGAATACAGCTTTTGCTGCTCCGGCCGGCTGGCGAAGGCGATGAACTTCAGCGCCTCGTCCTTGTTGGGCGAGCCCTTGGGAATGGCCCAGTAGCTGAACTCGCTGATATTGTTGCGCCACACCATGCGCAGCTTGCGGCCCTCGCGCCGCGCCAGGCTGATGCGGCCGTTGTAGGAAGAACTCATCACCACGTCGCCGGACAGCAGGTATTGCGGCGGCTGGGCGCCGCTTTCCCACCACTGGATATAGGGCTTGAGCTGATCCAGCTTGCGAAAGGCGCGGTCCACCCCGGCCGGCGTGGCCAAGGTTTTGTAAACCTCGGCCGGCGGCACGCCGTCCGCCAGCAGCGCGATCTCCAGCGTGTAGGGCGCGCCGCGGCGCAATGCCCGCTTGCCCGGAAAACGCTTCACGTCCCAGAAATCGCGCCAGCTTTGCGGCGCGGTTTTCAGCTTGTCCTCGTTGTAAGCCAGCACCATGGAGGCCAGGAACATGCCGATGGCGCAAGGCTGAGCCGCGCCGGGCACAAAGTCCGCCTTGTCGCCTATCCGCCGGTAATCCAGCCTCTCCAGCAAGCCCTCCTCACAGCCGCGCCCCTGCGCCGCGGCGTCCACCTCCACCGCGTCCCAGCGCGAGCGGCCGGTGGCCGCCATCGCCTTGATCTTGGCGAACTCGCCGTTCCAGGCGTCCGCGACGATGCGCACGCCGCTTTGACGTTGATAGGGCGCGTAATAGGCGCGCGATTGCGCCGCCTGGTTCTCGCCGCCGTAGGACACCACCACCAGCTGGTTGGCGGAGGCGACGCCGCCGGCCAGCAGGCAGGCGGCGATGCTCAGATGCGTCAATTTCATGATCGGTCTCCTCTGATGCTGCGTGGCCGGCTTATCCGCGCCGGCCGGGACAGTCTAGGAAGCGATCAAAAAACTGTAAAATTTATTTTGATTTTATTAAAAAACTGTTGCGGCATCGGCAGGCTTTGAGCGGGCCGGGCGCTGCGCAAGCCCGCGCGGGAAAAAACGAAAGCCGCTGAGGGAGCGGCTTTGCTTGGGGGGCATTTCGACGCGGTACTCGCCGTGCAACGCTTCACGACGCGCAGCAGATCGCAAACAGGCTCTTCAAAGTCTCGCGAGCAAGAGCGAGACAAGGCGAAAACGAGCGAAAAAGCGGAATGTACACGTGCTACATGAGCATTCTGAAGATGGTTTCAACGCCGTATCGCTGAAGCGCAGCAGACTTTGGCCTGGTTCTCAGAAGCTGGGCGGAGTAATCACCCATATCACGATGGTCTCGCCGTTGCCCGGATTGCGGTAGCGGTGCGGCTCGCTGCTGGAATAGGCGAAGCTGTCGCCCTGTTCCAGATGAAACTGGCGCTCGCCCACAAACAGCTCCAGCGAGCCCTTGAGCACAAAGCCGGCTTCCTCGCCGTTATGGCTGTAGCCCTCGTCGCAACTGGCGCCGGGCGGGATCAGGCAATGGATCATCTCCAATTGGCGCTGGTTCTTGGGCGTCAGCAAATGGTCGACGAAACCGCTCTGGTAATCCAGCCGCGGCCGCTGATCGCGGCGCACGATGTAGTCCTTCTCGTCCTCGGCCTGCTCGGCTGCGCCGTTGAAAAACCACTGCACCGTCACGCCCAGGCTGCGGGCGATATTCACCAGCGCGTTGATGGACGGTTGGGCCAGCTCGCGTTCGATCAGGCTGATGTGGCCCACGGACAGGCCGCTGGTTTCGGCCAGCCGGCTCAGCGTCAGGCCCTGGCGTTTGCGCAGTTGTCGGATGCGGGCGCCCAGCTGCAGCGGGGCGTCGGCGGCGGATGTTGCGTTTTTGCTCACGATGAAATCCTGTGCCGCGGCGTGTGTTCGCGGTTCTGACTTGTATTTTATTAAAAAAATTTGCAATAAATTTTAATTTAAGCAAAATCAAACTGCCATAGAGCTGGCGTCCGCCAAACCCGATCAAAGGTCCACGCGATGAGCACCTTGTTCCCCTTGCTGTTCTCCCCGCTGCGCATCGGCCCGGTGCTGCTGAAGAATCGTATCATGTCCACCGGCCACGACACCGTGCTGCCGGTGGACGGCCGGGTCAGCCCGGCGCTGGTGGCCTACCACCGGGCGCGGGCGCGCGGCGGCGTCGGCCTGATCGTGCTGCAAGTCTCCGGCGTCCACGAAACCGCGCACTACACCTCGCACGCCCTGATGGCCACCGACGACAGCTGCGTGCCCGGCTACCGGCAATTGGCCGAGGCCGTGCACGCCGAAGGCTGCAAGCTGTTCGCCCAGCTATTCCACCCCGGCCGCGAAATCATGGAAAGCGCCGACGGCCTGCTGAGCGTGGCCTACGCGCCTTCGGCGACCCCCAGCGAGCGCTTCCACGTGCAGCCGCGCGCGCTGAGCCGCGAAATGATAGATGAAATCATCGCCGGCTACGGCGCGGCCGCAAGGCGGCTGCGCGCCGCCGGCGTGGACGGCGCCGAGATCGTCGCCAGCCACGGCTATCTGCCGGCGCAATTCCTCAACCCCCAAGTCAACCGCCGCGAAGACGGCTACGGCGGCGACGACGCCGGCCGGCTGCGCTTCCTGCGCGAAGCGGTGGCCGCCGCCCGCGCCGGCGGCGGGCCGGGCTTTGTGGTGGGCCTGCGCATCTCCGCCGGCGAGGAAGAAGGCGAGGGCATGGACGCCGAGCGGGCGCTGGCGGCCACGCGGGCGCTGGAGAGCGAACTGGACTACGTCAGCCTGGTGGCCGGCAGCTCCGCCACCCTGGGCGCGGCCATCCACATCGCGCCGCCAATGGCGCTGCCGGCCGCCTACCTGGCGGCGCAGGCGGCGCGCTTCAAGCGCGCGCTGAGCATCCCGGTGCTGCTGGCCGGGCGCATCAACCAGCCGCAGGAAGCAGAACAATTATTGGCCGGCGGACAGGCCGATGCTTGCGGCATGACCCGCGCGCTGATCTGCGACCCGGAGCTGCCGGCCAAGGCCGAGCAGGGCCGGCATGAGGACATCCGCGCCTGCATAGGCTGCAACCAGGCCTGTATCGGCCGCTTCCACCGCGGCCTGCCCATCTCCTGCATCCAGCACCCGCAAAGCGGCCGCGAACTGGAATACGGCGAATTGCGGCCGGCCGCCGCGCCGCGGCGAGTGCTGGTGGCCGGCGGCGGCCCGGCCGGCATGAAGGCGGCGGTGATCGCGGCGCAGCGCGGTCATCAGGTCAGCCTGTACGAAGCCGGCCCGCAACTGGGCGGCCAGGCGCTGCTGGCGCAACTGTTGCCCGGCCGCGCGGAATTCGGCGGGCTGATCACCAATCTGGAACGGGAACTGCAACTGGCCGGCGTGGAAGTGAGGCGCAACGTCAGGGTGGACCGCGAACTGGTGCGGCGGCTGGCACCGGACGCGGTGGTGGTGGCCACCGGCGCGCGGCCGCGCTGGCCGGCGCTGGAAGGGGGTGGCGCCATGCAAGTGCTGGACGCCTGGCAAGTGTTGCGCGGCGAGGCGGTGCGGGGCGGCAAGGTGCTGGTGGCGGACTGGCGCTGCGACTGGATCGGCCCCGGCATCGCGCTGAGGCTGGCCGCCGCCGGCCACCAGGTGAGGCTGGCGGTCAACGGCACCCATGCCGGCGAAGCGCTGCAAATGTATGTGCGAGACCACCTGGCCGGCCAACTGCAACGCGCCGGCGTGGCGGTGACCCCGTACGCGCGCCTGTACGGCCACGACGACGACAGCGTGTACTTGCTGCACACCGCCAGCGAGGAAGCCATGGTGGAGAGCGAAGTGGACTGCCTGGTGCTGTGTCAGGGGCACCAGGCCGAGGACGGTTTATGGGAGGAGCTGAGCGGCTGCGGCGCCGAACTGCACGCGATAGGCGATTGCCTGGCGCCGCGCACCGCGGAAGAAGCCATCTATGAAGGCATGCGGCTGGGCTGGCGCTTGTAGCTGCCGTCAGCCGGCGATATGCGCCGTCAGGCCGCTGGCGGCCACCTGCTCGCCCAAAGTGTGGCCGTCCGGGTAATCGCCGCCGTTCTGGCGGCGGAAGGGAATGGGCGCTTCGTCGAACACCCCAAGCAGCCTTTGCCGCCAGGCGTCCTTGGCCGCGTCCATATCGGCGGCGGAAAGACGGTTGGCGTCGTACACCGCATGCGTGGGCAGCACCTCCATGCCGGGGTAGAACAGGCAGCCGTGTGTCACAGGAAACAACAGTTGCTCCAGCGGCCCGTTGATGCCGCGCGGGCCGTAGTCCCGCTCCTGTCCGCCCACCATCGCGGCCAGCATCGCGCGTTTGCCGCTCAGCGCGCCGTCGCCGTAGCGCCAGCGATTGCCCTCGTTGCGGTAGCCATAGGCGAAGCCGTAAGCGTAGACTCGGTCAAACCATCCCTTGAGCAAGGCGGGCAGGCCGTACCACCATAGCGGAAACAGCATGATCACCAAGTCCGCCGCCAGCAGTTTTTGCTGTTCGGCCGCCACATCGGCGCTCTGCCGGCCGTTGGCGTAAGCGTGCTGGGATTCGGAGATCAGGAACAGCCGCTGCGGATTGAGCCGGTCCGGGAAATCCTGCGCGTCGGCGCCGGCTTTCCAAGCCATTGCGTAGAGGTCGGACTCCATCACGCGGTAGCCCTGTTGTTGCAAGGTTTGTCGCGCCAGCGCGGCGAATTGGGCGGTCAGCGACGCCGGGTCCGGGTGGGCGTGGATGATGAGAGCTTGTCGGTTCATGCGGCCTCCAAGAGTTTCACGGTGGAAAGCCGCCAGTCTGACGCGCGGTCAACTATTCGTGAAATCACGGTTTTTATTGCTTACTATTCATCAGATGGATACCAAACGACTCGACCTCAATCTGCTGGTAACGCTGGAAGCCTTGCTGGTGGAACAGAACGTGACGCGCGCGGCCGCGCGGCTGAGCTTGAGCCAGCCGGCGGTGAGCGCGCAATTGAACCGCCTGCGCGAGTTGTTTGACGACCCGCTGCTGGTGGCCGTCCACCGCGGCATGTATCCCACGGCCAAGGCGCTGGAAATGTTCGAGCCCTTGCGCAAGGCGCTCAACGAAGTGCGCGCCACCGTGGCCGGACATCAGGATTTTGAGCCGGCCAGCGCGGACCTGACCGTGGCCATCGCCTGCACCGATTACCTGCAAGCCGCGCTGCTGATCCCGCTGGCGCGGGAACTGCGCAAAAGCGCGCCCGGCGTGAGGGTGGCGGTGCGCGCGCTGGACCTGCACCGGCTGGAAGCGCAACTGGAGCAGGGCGATCTGGACCTGGCGCTGCTGACCCCGCCGGCCGCCCCGTCCAAGCTGCAAAGCTGCCGTCTGTTTGACGAACACTATGTGCTGATAGGCCGCCGCGACCACCCCACCCTGAAAGAAGGGCTGAGCGTGGAAGAATACGCGGCCTTGGACCACGTCATCGTGTCCTTGGACGGCAACGGCTTCTTCACCCCGGTGGACCGCACGCTGGCGGCGCTGGGCCTGCGCCGCAACGTGGCCTTGTCCGCCGCGTCCTTCCTGTTTGTGCCGGAAATGGTGGCCCAGTCCGACTTTGTTGCGCTGGTGCCGCAGCGCCTGGTGCAAGATCGCGGCGACGCGCTGAAGCAAGTGGAGTTTCCGCTGCCCACGGAAAGCTTTGAAGTGGGCATGGCCTGGCACGACCGCACTCAGCAGCACCCCGGCCATCGCTGGATGCGGGACTTCATCATCACCCTGGTCAATGCGCAGGCGGGGTTGGCGGCGGATGCGGTGCCTTTGTCTTAGACCCGCTAACAAAACCCCTGATTCTGCGTTGCGCCTCCTTGCCGTACGACTTGTACGGCCTGCGTCGGCGCGCCTTGGCTCAGGTTCTCTGCGAGGTTTTGTTAGCGGCTCTTAGAACCGGTTTGCGATCTGCTGCGCGTCGTGAGACGTCACACGGTGAGTACCGCTTCGCAATGCTCATGTACCGCGCGTACATTCCATTTTCTCAGCCGCAACGCCTTGTCTCGCCTTAGCTCGCGAGATCGTAAACACGTTCTTAGAACCGGTTACGTTCCGCTGCGCTAATGGCTTGTTCCTGCCGGGGCCGGCGGCTGGTGGGTATCGCCTGCGGCTCCACCCACCCTACCCATGACGAGCGGCCGCGCGTAGGGTGGGTGGAGCGTAGCGATACCCACGCGGAACCCCGCTGCGCCGCACAAGATGATGGCGGCGATCCACCTTACCGGATGCCGCCGGCTTGACGCCCTCCCGCTCCTCCCCAACAATAGCCCCCGCGCCGCAGCAATCGCGGCGCTCGGGATTGGTCTCCTGAATTGTGCTACCGTCGCGGATCCGCTGTTTCCACAGCGTATCCGCGGCCATTGCTTTGCCTATTCGGGCGGGCCGTGGCAAGTGGCGCCCTCGCGGGCGCGCCGGCTTTGTACGGTAGCACACCGGTAGACCAACTCTTGTCATGTGCCCGCCCTGCCGTCTTGCGGCCGGGCCCTTCTGCTCAGGAGGTTGCAAATGGTAAAGCTTGTCCGTCCGGTGCTAGGCATCGATCTCTCTTCGTCCCCTGCTGAAACTCAAGACATCCGTCAGGACGTCGCATCCCCACTCCCGCCGCTAGGGCCGCGCTCCCGCTACCGGTTTGCCGGCCCCCACGCCAAAGACCTCAGCCTGCCCTTCATCCGCCGCATCAAAGGCCGCACCTATCCGCATTACTGGCAGCCGGCCGAGGCCAAGGATGAATGTGAAGCCCGCGCCTTGGGCCATCAGTACGCCGCCCATCTGGCACAGATGCTGAAACTCAACCGCCAGCACTCCGCGCGCGGCCTGTTGTTCCGCATCGCCAGCGATATGGATTTCAGCCAACGCGGCCACCGCCGCCGCATGTGCAAGAGCTTCTTCAACTATCTGGAGTTGTTGTTGAACCTGGGGGTGGAGCAGGTGGACCTGCCGAGGCATGTGGAGGCGGTGAACCGCCTCCATCTCAGCCTGGACGAGTTGGAAGCCTTGCCGCGCAAGTTGGGGCGGAAGAAGAGGGGATAAGCTGGGAAGGGCAGCCGGCCCCTTCGGGGCTGGCTGTTGGGGAAGGATAGGGTTCTTCCAGCAAACAGCCGCATCCGTATCCAGCAAAGCAGGGGCGTTTCGGTTGACACTCCCTCGCTGAACTGAGAACCTTCCCGCTTCCATTTTTTTGTTATTGCCCGCCATGAAAATCACCGCCAACACCGCCGTCACCCTGCGCATGAAAGTCACCGACAGCCAGGGCCTGGTTTACGACGATGGCAAGAAGCCCGTCTCCTACCTGCACGGCGATTACGACAACCTGTTCGCCAAGCTGGAAGCCGCGCTGGAAGGCCAGGAATCGGGTTTTCAAACCACGCTGGAACTGGCTACCGAAGACACCTTCGGTGAACGCGACGAAGCCCTGGTCACCACCATGCCCAAGTCGGACTTCCCGCCCGGCGTAAAGGTAGGCGGCCAAATCCAGCGCATCGGCCCGGACGGCGAGCCGCGTTACTACTTCGTCACCAAGATCAAAGGCCCCACCGTCTTGCTGGACGGCAACCACCCGCTGTGCGGCAAGGCCCTGCGCTTTGTCGTCAAAGTGGTGGACGTGCGCGCGGCCACGGCCGAGGAAATCGCTCACCAGCATGTGCATGGCGAGCACGGGCATCAGCACTGATTCCCCCGCTTCATACAGACAAAGCTCTCCCCGTTTGGGAGGGCTTTGTTTTGTCTGGACCCCACCTATTATTTGGCGTTGCTTATCGGCAGGGCGGCAGTTTTCGGACTGCGGCCCGCAGGCTCTGACATATTCGGAGATGGAGGCGTGGGCACATGTCACCCGGCGGCGGCGTACTGGGAGGTAGGCCTGCTTCGGCGTCTGGATATTGCGTACCTACTCATTCAAGCGATGGATGAAGGCGAGTTTATGCAAGATGTTCTTGAAGACGGCGAGGCCGCGGGCCTTGATGAGAATGCTTAGAACGTGTTTACGATCTCGCGAGCTAGAGCGAGACAAGGCGTTGCGGCTGAGAAAGCGGAATGTACGGTTGGTATATGAGCATTTCGAAGATGGTTTCAACGCCGTATCGCCGACGCGCAGCAGATCGTAAACACGTTCTTAGTGCGTGAACCATGCCGCCTGGGTTGTGCTATGATTTGTACAATCATTGTCGATTTGAGCGAGGAATACCGTGAAAGCGCTTACCTACAGCCACACCCGCCAGCACCTGGCCGAAGTCATGCGTCAAGTGAACGAAGACCGGGCGCCGGTGATCGTCACCACTCAGCGCGGTGAACCGGTGGTGATCATGTCGCTGGCCGACTACAACGCGCTGGAAGAAACCGCCTACCTGACGCGCTCCCCGGAAAATGCCAAGCGTCTGGCCGATGCGGCGGCAAGGTTTCACAGCGGGGCGGCCAAAGAGAGAACGCTTCTCGAAGACGAGGGCGAGTAATGCAGATCAAGTTTGATGACAACGCATGGGAGGATTACCTCTACTGGCAGCAGAGCAGCAAGCCTACCCTCAAGCGCATCAACACTTTGATCAAGGCCATCCAGCGCAACCCGTTTGAGGGGATCGGCAAGCCTGAGCCGCTTAAGCACCAGTTTGCTGGCTTCTGGTCGCGTCGCATCGATGATGAGCATCGGCTGGTCTACTCTGTCCAGAGCAACGTTCTGACCATCTTGCAGTGCCACTACCACTACTAAGGCCCGCTAACAAAACCTCGCAGAGAAGCTGAGCCAAGGCGCGCCGATTAGCTAGCGAGATCGTAAACACGTTCTAAGCACAATTGCCAAGGCATTGAGTCCGCTGCGCGGATGATGATTTAGTAGGGGCCGCGGCCTACCGTGCACGGCACACAGTGCGCGGCTACTTTCGTCTCGCAGGATGCCGCCGGCTTGACGCCCTCCCGCTCCTCGACACCTTCGGCGCGCGCGACGAAGCCCTGGTCACCGCCATGCCCAAGGCGGACTTCCCGCCCGGCGTCAAGGTAGGCGGCCAAATCCAGCACATCGGCCCGGACGGCGAGCCGTGTTACTACTTGTCACCAAGATCAAAGGCCCCACCGTCTTGCTGGACGGCAAGCACCCGCTGTGCGGCAAAGCCCTGCGTTTTGCCGTCAAAGTGGTGGACGTGCGCGCGGCCACGGCTTAGGACGTTGTTCACCAGCATGTGCGCCGTGAACACGGGCTCAGCACTGATTGCACCGGCCTCATACAAACAAAGCCCTCCTCAAGCGGAGGGCTTTTTTTGTCTGGGGCTTGGTGGCTTGGGTGGTGGCGATTTGCTGCTAACCTCCCATCCTGTCGTACTCGCGCTATCGTTTTGCAAGCATGGCAAATACCTCAGCCTATCTCTTAACAGGTGTTTATCAATAAATGACGGTTGATTTTTTAATAAATAGAAAGTGATTTTTCTTGCTCGGAATAACTTCGATCGACAACAAACTCTTCGTTGTCGAGCTGTGGTGATATTTGAGAAGTGGCAAATATTAACTGATAGTCACATTCATATTTTCGGGTTTCATTAACTATTATTTCTTGTAGTCTATGGCTTCGTGCTAATTCCATGCCCCCATCTTCTATGCCATCTAGAATTAATAATCTAGGTAATCTCATGTAGCTTAGTTGGGTTGAGGCAGTTAACATGGCTATATGAAATAAATGTCTCAAAACAACTGTTGAGCTTTCAGAAAATTTTCTTGAGCCATTAACAGTGATCTGATTGTCTTCAAAGCTAATGCTTATTTCTTTTGCGTTCTCAAACTCACTCTGCCTTGGCAAGTCGCTTTTTAATAAATGAGTAAGATTTTCTGTAATAATAGAGTATGTTTCTTTTTTTCGGATGTCTTGGACAAATGACAATTTGTCAATGCTTGATTTTAAGTTGATAATTTGAATTTCGAGCTCTTCTAAGCGCTCTCTCAGGCCATTAATAGTAGATGCTAATTTTTGCTGCTCAAATAAATTTTTAATTTCTTGATCAAGTTCCCCAAGTTTTCTAGCGCTTGCTTCAATTAATTCTTCTGTGGCAGACGACCAGTTATTGGCTTGTAGGTAATATTGGCTCTCGAGTTGATTTAATTTTTTTGAGAGGGATGGAATTTCTATTTTAAGCTTTGATATTTGATCAATTTTCTCATTTAAAATTATTGTTGACTCTTTTAGCTGAATTGCGAGTTCATTACGCATTCTTATGATTTGGGTGTTTGCTGAATCTGCATCCAAATGTTGGCAACATAAGCCGCAGCTATTTTCATCGGAGGGGCGCTTTAGTTCTGATAAGCATGCTGGACATACATGGAAATTTAGTTTTCCAAAACTAGATCTAACAACTGTTGAATCTCTAAGATTTTCAAGTCTGAGCTGAATTTCACTAATAAATCTTTCTGTGTCTGCGGCTTCAAATTCATGTTTTTGTAATTTGTTCCTGCTGTGAAGGAATTCTAGCTTTGCTTTACTCAAGTTTTCGCGGAGTTGAGCCTCAATAGAGTTGTCTTTGTTTTTATGCTCTGAGGTATTTCGGCCTGCTTTCAATTCGGAAAGTTTTTTGAACTCTGTATTTCTATTCTCTTCAGCGTCAATAATTAGGCTTGATAGAAAATTAATGTCGGAAATTTGTCCAGACTTGGCCAGAACAGTATATATTCCTTTTAGCTCTGAGTTTAATTTGTCGCGTTCCTTCTCTAGGTCTCGTAGAGTAATTTGATTTGTGTACAGTTCATCGTTGTAAATTCCACACAAATAATTTCCTACGGTACTTCTAGTTAGGCTTGTATCAAATGAATCATCTCGAAAAATTGGACTGTGCAAAGATGGTTGATCTGCATATATAACCCTCAGCATTTGATGGGTCGTAATATTCGATGCGCCATCACCTTTTGCCTCAGGTAAATGTAAAACCATTTGTAATGCTTGAGTAAAACTAATTTTTTCTGCGCTTCTTTTAAATGGGTATGTTTCCCAGTCTGTTGCTGGAGCTAAGAGAGCTTTTTCTAGGGGGCCCCAGTAGACCTTAAAAGGTTGCATAGGTTTATCAACAACATCACGAATGACTGTAACTATTTTATCGTTGAGATGAATCTCTGCAATGGCTTGACTGCATAGTAATGCCTCTTTATTCCATGGTATATTTTCTGCGCCTAGAGTAAAGGCAATAAAATTCAATATGGTAGTTTTTCCAGAGCTATTCTTGCCACTGAGGATATTAACTCCAGAGTGAAACTCTGCATAATAAACTGAGTGACCATCTTTTAGAATTTTAAGCTTGGATAATTTGATTGTGGGATTGTATTGTATCATATCTGTATTCAGCCAGTCCTGTTCTGTTTTTTAAACCTTGAACGCCATAAAGAGGTATTGAAGAAAGACAGTCAACTATGCTGCAATATAGTCCATCTAGTCTTTTAGAAAAATCAGATATCCTTTCAATTACATCATCAGATAGTCTTGCTCCCTTAATGCTAAGCATGCCTAGTTTATATTGATCAATATCTATAAGGTTCGCTGCTATTAAGAAGCCTATAGCAGAATCTTGTATTCCAGATATTTCTTGATAAGTTCGCTTGGTATTCATGGGGCCATGGTATTGATTCTCTGTTTTTAATGCTGCATTTTTTAGTTTGCCGCTGCCTCTTGGTAAACTAATTTCACTTAGTGAGGAAGGGAACGCCAAATAAAAATCTATTATCTTTAGTTTTTCTATTTCAACAGCGCTAAAGCGGCTTAAAATAAAAAAAATTCTGAAAATGCAATGATAAACATCATAGGCAGGATGGTAGATTAACATTTGTCCCACCGAACATGACAATTTCCACCGAGAAAATAAATGAAGCCTAGTAGTTCACTCGGGGTAATGTTTAAATCATTGTCGCCGAGAATCTCTTCGACTGGATTAATTACTTTGTCTGAAATTATAGCGTCAACTTCTATTCTGGATTTTTCAGCCATTACTGCGGGTTGAGCGTGCAGTACAAATTGTGTATATAGTTTTGTCAACAAATAAGTTAGTATGGTTTGCGCTGTTGGTGAAGTTTGAGTTCTCATGATTAGCATAGTTGCTTCTTGCTTAAGGTGGTTGGCAATAATCAGAAGATCTTCTCTATTTGCAGACTTTAACTTGTCTTCTAACCCTCTAACATCACCGCTTGTTAACTTGTTGCAATAGTGTTGCAGCTTGTCATGAATTTCGGTTGCAATCTCATCGTCTTTAGTTTCATTTTTAAGTTTTTCATAAAGTTTATCTAGTGGTCCTCTGGGTCGATAATTATAATTGTTGTTTTCATTATAATTGCCGCCAACAAGATTGCCGGCAACTTGATTTCCTTTTTGAGTAAGCATTGTGGTGTCTCACTTGTTTATGGTTGTTTTGTCACCGCCAGTTAGATCACCATTTACAATATTGTTTTTTTGATTTGTGTAACTGTTATTGCTATTTTTGATAGATGTAATAACAGTTTTTATGGTGTATCCAGAAATTAATCCTGTAAGAAAGGTAATTATGTGAGACCAATTCATTTTTATACTCCTTTTTGAGTTAAAAACACTCTAATGGTTGAGAGGGTAATAAAGCTTATTTGTTTTTAGAAAATATTTGCTGCGTTATTCCTGATTAGGCATAAGTGTGAAATTTTTGAGAGATTTACTGTAAACATTGTTTCACATAAACAGGAATTTATTCTTGATCTGTCGCTATGCCAAGAAAATATTTTCAATAAAACTTATGCAAAAAAGTGGGCATAATTTTTTGATATCAGCTAATGATAAATGTCATTATCGATAATGTATTCTTCTCTGGGTTCTTGCTAGTTTTTAAGAATATTAAATTTCATATGCTTACAGGGTTTTACCTTGCAAACTATGCTAGGTCAGCTGTTTTGATGTTGTTAAATATGGTTTCTCTTCCAAAAATTGGTCAGCTGTTGGCTTCTGTTTTACAAGTGTGGTGAAAGTCCCGAATAGGTAGTTATAAGAATTAACTCACTTTCAGAAGGGTGGTCGGCTTTCTCACCCCCCCGCCGCCACCTTCTCCAAACTCGGCAAGGTATGGGTATACAACTTGGCCAAATCCTTGGGGTTGGCGATGGTTTCAAAGTGCTCCATCTTGATGGCCAGGAATTGGCCATTACTGCCATCGCGCACTTCGCCCACTTCCATTGCCTTCAGCGCGCTGATCCAGTACCAGTTCTGGCCCATGTTTTCCTTATCGCAATAGGCGTACCACAGTGGCAGGCGGAACAGCCGCTCGAAGGTGAGCGCTTTTTTGAGTTCTTCCTCCAGGCTGAGGGAGAGTTCGCCGCACCATGGGGTGTAGTTCTTGGCGTCGATGGCGATCATGCCCAGCGAGGGCAACAGGAGCAGGAAGTCCGGTCGCTTGGCTGCGCCTTGGAATAGCGAGGCGAAGCTGTCCTTGTTCTGGCAGATGCCCACATAGGCTAGTTTGTGCTGGTTGAACCAGGCGTTGAGTGCTTTCTCGCCTTCATGGCCTTTTTCCTCCGCCGTGTTGGGGGCGGCCTGGGCTGTGGCGGGCGGCGGATTAGGCGCGGGCGCTTGAGCTGGAACTGGTGTCGCGGCTTGGATAGGCGCCGTTGTTTGCGGCGGGGCGGGCGCGGCGTTGGGTGTTGGGGCCGTCATTGCGGATGGTTTCTGTAAAAGGGTTTTTCTGATGCTTGCGAGCGAAAAGGCCATGGCGTTTGCTCAGATTGGCTTGGTTGGGTGAGGGGAGCGCTTCATCCCGCTTGCCTCGCTTGATCCGCCTGATACGCCGCCTCACGGTCGCTGAACAGGCCCAGGCGCACCAGGCGGGCGAGGATGGCGCCGCGGCTGCGGCCCAGTTGCTTGGCGATGGCCTGGCTGTCCGGCTGGGCCGGGCTGTGCCACAGGGTTTTCAGTTGCTGGTCGTCGGCCACGCTCCAGACCGCGCCTTGCTTGCCGGCTGTGGGCGGCGCGGCGGGTTTGGTGGGCGGCTTTTCCGCGGCGGCGGGTACGTCCCAGAGTGGCGGCAGGTCCAGCGTTTGCATGCGGGCGTTGTCGGCCTGCATCGCCGCTTGCTGGTGCTCGTACAGCCCCAGGTGGACCAAGCGGGAGACGATGGCCAGCGGGCTGCGGCCCAGTTTTTCCGATAGTTGGCGTACCGGTGCGGGGGAGGCTTCCCACAGCAGGGCGAGGCGGTTGTCTTCGGCGATGGTCCAGCGCTGGCCCTGGCGCGCGCCGCCGGGGGCCGCTTGCGGCTCGGGCGCGGTGGGCGGGTCCGCGGCGTGTTGTTTGGCGACGCGCTTGAGTTGCTCGTAATACAGCGCGCGCGCCTTATCCAGCGCCGGGTCCTTGGGGGTGCCCAGCGGGTCGCGCCGGCCGGCCGGGTCTAGGCCCAGGACCAGTTGTTCGACAATTTCGAGTTCTCTCATAGGGATGCCCGGAGCCGGTCTCGCATTGCTTGCGGGGCGGGTGCCGCCGTGGATAAGCCATGTTATCGCCGCGGCCGGGGTCTATGCAAATTGAGTTTGCGGCGCGCGGCCCAGGGCCGGGCCGGCGCGCGCTTTAAGCTTCGATTTCTATCAGGGTGGGATTGGCGGCGGCGGCGGCCTGTTCCAGCGCCTGGCGCAGCAGCGGCTCCGGGGTGCCCAGCGCCAGGGTTTCGGCGCGCCAGCCGTAGGCGCGGGCCAGCGCCGGGAAGTCCGGGGTGTAGAGGTCCACGCCCAGCGGTTCCATATCGGCGGCGCGCATCGCGCTTTTGATTTCGCCGTAGCCGCGGTTGTTGAGCAGCAGCACGATCAGGCGGGCACGGGTTTCCATCGCGGTGCCCATTTCCGCCAGGGTGAACTGGAAGCCGCCGTCGCCGGCCAGGCACAGCACCGGCCGGTCCGGTTCGGCCAGCGCGGCGCCGATGGCGGCGGGCAGGCCGTAGCCCAGCGCGCCGAAGCCGACGGAGGCGTTGAACCAGCTGTTGCCGCGCGGCGCGCAAAAGCCCAGGTTGCCGGCGTAGACCAGGCGGGTGGAGTCTCCCACCCAGCGCGCTTGCGGGAGGATGTCGCGCACGCGGTGCAGCCAGGCCAGGTCGGCGGCGTGTTCCGGCTCCATTTCGGCGGCGGCCAGGCGGCGGGCGGCGTCGGCGCGCTCTTCGCCCTGGCGGGCGGCGTCGGTCAGTTGCAGCGTCAGCAGTTGCAGGGTTTCTTTGGCGTCGCCCAATAGCGGCAGGTCGGCGCCGCGGCCGCGGCAGAGTTGTTCCGGGTCGATGTCGACGCGGATCAGCGCGCCGGGCAGGCGGAAGCCGCCGTCCACGTACATGTCGAAGTCGGTGGGCCCCAGTTCGCAGCCCACGGCCAGCACCACGTCGCTGGCGGCGATCAGGCGGCGCGCGGCCGGCAGCGAGGGGCTGCAGGACAGGGCCAGCGGGTGGCCGTCCGGCAGCGCGCCGCGCGCGTTGATGGTCATCAGCGCCGGCGCGTCCAGCATTTCCGCCAGCCGGCTCAGTTGCGGCGCGGCCTGGCGCGCGCCGCCGCCTATCAGCAGCAGCGGCCGTTCCGCGCTGGACAGCAGGCGGGCGGCGCGGTCGATGGCGACCCAGCTCTTGTCCAGCGGGTTGTAGTCCAGCTCTACGATGG
>NZ_JAMZGH010000057.1:0-22032 GCF_024158805.1 Chromobacterium sp. S0633
CCCATTGCAAAGCCCAGCTCAATCGAGCTGGGCTTTATGCATTGTGCTGTTGAACGGCGACACGGAAGCCTCCCCAAAGGGAGGCTTTGTTGCGTCCGGCCGTCAGTAATAACTGACCACCAGTTGGCCGCGCGGCTTGTCTTTGGGCGTGAGGATATTGAAGCTGCGCAGCTTGTCGCTGCGATCCAGGTCGTAGCCTTTGGCGGCGACCTGGCTGCTGGCTAGGGCATCGGCGTTGGCGCGCACCGGCAGGTTCTCGCCGTTGGCCGCGAGGGCCTGGATATGGACCGGCGCCTTGCATTTGCCGACTTCCAGCCGGCTGGGGCCGTTGACGCGGCTGGGCGCGTCGAGCGCCAACGGGCATTGGGCTTCGACAATGCGGCCGCTGAAGGTGATGACCCCGCCGTCGGCGTGAGCAAAAGACGACAGCAACAGGAAAGCCATGGCGGCGAGAGGCGCTGGATGTGTCATGTGGATACCCCGTTTGATCTAGTGACGTTGCGCTCAGCGGTCTGTGGCCGCTGTGGTGGTGTGGCCTTCTAGGTATAGGCGGTATCCGGGCTGATTCCAGGAAAAAATTAATATATTAAAACTATATTTAATAGAAAATTACTATAAATGTTTTAAATCAATCCTTTATTGGATTGAATTTGTTTAAAGTCTGAGTCAGAAAAGCCGCTCTCCGGTTTTGGAGGAGCGGCTTTTTTCATGGGCGCGGCGGGGCGTGTTCAGCCGGTCTGCCCGGCGCGTTGCTCCAGCTCCCTTTGGCGTTCCGTCTTGATGATTTTGTAGATCCATTGCAGCGATACGCCGTAGCGACGCGCCAGTTCGGCGTGGTTGCCGCCGGTGAATTCGCCGTAGATCTGCTGGTCGCGCAGGGAGGACTGATAGGACAAGCCGATGGGAAAGTAGATGTTCTGTCCGCCCCAGTGTTTGGCCATGCGTTCGGCGATTTCCTGCCCCAGTTGCTCCGCTTGTTGTTGTTCGGTGTTGGCGAGCTGTTTCAGCGTCATGGCCACGTGCTGGGCCAGGTCGACGAGCAGTTCCGGTCCTTTGCTGCGAAAGCGTGCTTGCATGGCGTTGTCCTTTGGCGGCGGTATCGATGACGGCCATTATCGCCGTCTTCGCGCGCGCGGCCCGGATGACGGCTGTCAGCGCCGGCGCGGTCCGGCTTTCTGTAAAGAGGGTTAAAAGACCGCAACGGGGACGATGGCGCATCCTTGCCCTCGTTCGATGGCCAGGCGTCGTCGGCAACCGTCCTTGCGAGTGATCTCGCCTTTCTTCCCACGATGTCCAGGAGCCCGCCCGTGGCCAGCACTTCCCAAATCGTTGACGCGCTGTTGGCGCGTTTGCGCGGCGCTTTGCCGTCATTGAGCGTCGAGCATTGCGCCGCGCCGGCCGATTACCGGCTTGAACATCCGCAAGGCGCGCTCTTGTTGAGCTATCGAGGCAGCCAATTCGCCTTGCCGCGCGATGTGGCCGGCGTCTGTCAGCTGCGCACGCTGCAGTTGGAGCTGACGCTGCTGCTGCGGCGCGCCGGCGCGCAAGTCAACGATACGGAAGCGCTGGACGCGGCGCGGCGCGCCTGCCTGGGATTCTCCGCGCCGGATTGCCGACCCGCCTGTCTGTCGAGCGAAACCTTTTTGGGCTTCAGCGACGGCATCGCCCGTTACGCCATTTCGCTGGCCGCCGACACCTTGCAGGTGGCGGAGGCGGCCCCGGGGCATGAGCCTGTGTTAACCGCAGTCACTAAGGAGGAGCAAGCATGAAGTATTTGTATTCCGGGCCGATCAGCGGCGTCACTTTGGCCGACGGCCAGGAAATCATGTTGTTTCCCGGCGCCGAGGTGGAGATGCCGGAACAGCACGATTACACCCGCGTGCTGTTGGCCTTGCAGCATCTGAGCCCGTTGCCGCAAGCGGCGGCGGCATCGACGTCCCCTAGCGCTGAACAAGGAGCTTGAGCATGGCAGCCAATTATCTGCATGGCGTGGAAACCATTGAAGTGGAACGCGGCGCGCGCCCGGTGCGCACCGTCAAATCGGCGGTGATCGGCCTGATCGGCACCGCGCCGCTGGCGCCGGAAGCGGCCAATACCCCGGTGTTGTGCCTGTCGGAAAAAGACGGGGCGGCCTTTGGCCCGCAGCTGGCCGGCTTCACCATTCCGCAAGCGCTGAACGCGATCTACGATCACGGCGCCGGCACCGTGGTGGTGATCAATGTGCTGGACCCGGCGCTGCACAAGAGCTCGGTCGCCGGCGAGGCCGTGACGCTGGACGCGGCCACCGGCCAGGGCAAGACCGCCAAGGCGGCGCTCTTGAACGTGACGGTGAAGAGCGCCGACGGCGCCACCGCCTACGTGGCCGGCACCGACTACCTGCTGGACGCGGTCAACGGCAAGATCACCCGGCTGAAGGACGGCGCCATCGCCGCCGGCGCCGGCCTGAAAGTCAGCTATGACTACGCCGACCCGGCCAAGGTCACCGCCGCCGACATCATCGGCGCGATCAACGCCGCCGGCAACCGCACCGGCCTGAAGGCGCTGCAAGACACCTATAACCGTTTCGGCTTCTTCGCCAAGCTGTTGATCGCGCCGGGCTTCTGCACTCAGAACTCGGTGGCCAGCGCGATGGCGGCCATGGCCGACAAGCTGGACGCCATCGCCTATGTCGACGCGCCCATCGGCACCAGCTTCGCCCAGGCGCAAGCGGGCCGCGGCCCGGCCGGCGGCATCAACTTCAACACCTCCAGCGACCGCGTGCGCCTGTGCTATCCGCACGTCAAGGTGTTCGACCCGGCCACCAACGACACCCGTCTGGAGCCGCTGTCGGCCCGCGCCGCCGGCCTGCGCGCCAAGGTGGACAACGACAAGGGCTTCTGGTGGTCCAGTTCCAACCAGGAGCTGGCCGGCGTCATCGGCGTGGAGCGCCAGCTGACCGCGATGATTGACGATCCGCAGTCCGAGGTGAACCTGCTGAACGAGCAGGGCATCACCACGGTGTTCTCCAGCTTTGGTTCCGGTTTCCGCCTGTGGGGCAACCGCACCGCCGCCTGGCCCACCGTCAGCCATATGCGCAACTTCGAGAACGTGCGCCGCACCGGCGACGTGATCAATGAGTCGATCCGCTATTTCAGCCAGCAGTTCATCGACATGCCGCTGAACCAGGCCACCATCGACGCGCTGGTGGAATCGGTGAACGGCTACGGCCGCAAGCTGATCGGCGACGGCGCGCTGCTGGGCTTCAAGGCCTGGTTCGACGTGGCGCGCAATCCGGAGACCGAGCTGGCCGCCGGCCATCTGCTGATCAGCTACAAGTACACGGTGCCGCCGCCGCTGGAACGTCTGACCTTTGAGACCGAGATCACCTCGGAATACCTGTTGAGCCTGAAGGGAGGCAATTGATCATGGCAGGCAAGATTGAAATCAACCGCATCACCAACGCCAACATCTACATCAACGGCAACTCGCTGTTGGGCCGCGCCGAGGAGATCAAGCTGCCGGACGTGTCCGCCATCATGCAGGAGCACAAGGCGCTGGGCATGGTAGGCAAGATCGAGCTGCCGGCCGGCTTCGACAAGCTGGAAGGCGAGATCAAGTGGAACTCCTTGTACAAGGACGTGGCCAAGATCATCGCCAATCCGTTCCAGGCGGTGCAATTGCAGGCCCGCTCCAGCATCGAGACCTACGGCGCGCAGGGCCGCTTGCAGCAGGTCAGCCTGGTGACCTTCCTGACCGTGATGTTCAAGAAGAACCCGCTGGGCACCTACAAGCAGCATGAGAACGCCGATTTCAGCTCTTCCTTCTCCGCCACCTACATCAAGCAGGTCGTGGACGGCGAGGACGTGCTGGAGCTGGACTACCTGGCCAACATCTTCCGGGTGGGCGGCAACGACATGCTGGAACTGTACCGTCGCAATATCGGCGGTTGATGGAGGGCCGGCCGCTGGTCGGCTTGTTTCTCTCTTTCCGCGCGGACGAGGCTGGACCCGGCTTGGCCGGGTCCGCCGGAGCCGCGGGGAGGCGACCGGCGGCTTCAAGCCTTTCCCTAAAGGGCTTTAACAGACCCGACGGGCCGTAAACCGGACAATGAAGCTCATCAACCACGCAGCCCGCGACCAAGGAGCTCACATGAAGATCAAACTCAAATACCCGTTCACCAACGCCGCCGGCGAACGTCTGGACAGCCTGGACATCAGCCGTCTGAAGCGCGCGGATCTCAAAGCCGCCAGCCATCACAGCCAGGACGACGCGGACCAGGAGGATTTCCTGTTCGCGCGCATGACCGGCCTGACGCTGGAAGACATCGACCAGCTCGACATCGCCGACAGCCGCGCGCTGGCGGACTGCTTTCGCGACATGGTGGGCGTCTCCGACGACGCTTAAGGACTTCGACGAAGCGCTGCTGACCGTGCTGGGCCTGCCGCCGTCGGAAATCGACGCGCTGGCGATGGACGACTACTGGTTTTGGTGCGAGGTGGCGGAGCGAGAGATCCAGCGCCGTCACGAGCGCGAACAGCAGTGGCTGGATCGAGACTGATTTTTCCTGCGCCGCGCGTCCGCGCGGCCCGGGGCCGGCCCGTCCGTCAGGACGCCCGCCGGCCCCACCCTGAGCCGCCGGAGCTGGTTTGGCGGCCTTCCCCTCATACTCACAGGCTAACACCATGGTAAGCGAGTTTTTCATCGGTCTTAAGGTGGGAGCGACGCTGTCCGGGGTCTTCGACAACGCCTTCCGTTCCGCCCGCGCCTCCTTGGACGAACTGGGCAAGACCAGCTTGCGCCTGCGCGACCGCCAACGCGAGCTGAGCGACAGCGTGGAGCGTTCCCGCAAGGCCTTCGCCGCGCTGGATCTGCCGCAGCTGGAACGGGATCACCGCAAGCTGGAGTTGACGCTGGAACGTTTGCGCCGGCGTCACGATGCCTGGCTGGACAGCGTCAAGCGCGGCCAGGGCGTCAAGCTCGCCCTGCCCGGCGTGTCCCAGGTCAGCGAGATGGTGGCCAAGTGCCGCGTCGAGCTGCAGGCCTCGGTGAAGGTCAAGGCGGTGGTCGAAGTGGAACAGCGGGTGCTGGAAAGCCAGGAGCGGCAAAAAGACGCCACCTGCAATCCGCGCCCGCCGACCGTGCCCAAGCGCCCGACTCCGCGCGGCGACGGCGGCGACAAGTCCAAGGACGCGCCGCCCGATCTCGAATCCACCCTTCAGCGTCTGCGCACGCCCGGCATCCAGCGATGGATAGGCGTGGCCGACGCTGTTCAGCTGTCCTCGCGCTGGCTGTCCGACGCCGCCGGCAAAACCCACGAAGTCTTGTCCAAAGGCCTGGGCAATAAGGCCTTGCGCTATGTGCACGGCAAGCTCAATCCCTTGCTGGGTGGCAAGCTGCCTAGCGTGGACGCCATGTTGGGCGCGCTGGAAAGCACCCGCGACGCCGGCGACATCGTCGCCAAGGGCGCGGCCAGAGTGGGCCAGGCGCTGCGCCGCTACGCCGACACCCCGGGCAGCGTGCTGGCCAAGATCGCCGCTGCCAGTGAGACGCTGCTGAAAGAAGACGGCGCCAAGGCGGCCCAGCCGGGCAAGGCGGGAGGCGCGGCGGCCAAAGGCAAGGCCGGCGGCGGCAAGATCCGTTCCGCCATTCGTCTATTGCAAGGCCTGCCGGCGCCGGACGCCACGCCCCTGATCGAATTCAACGACAAGGTGGGCAGCATCAGCCGCGATGTGGCCAAGGCGGCCGGCACCGTGCACAAGACCTTGTCGCAAGGCATGGGCAACAAGGCGCTGCGCTATGTGCACGGCAAGCTCAACCCGCTGCTGGGCGGCAAGCTGCCCAGCGTGGAAAGCCTGCTCGGCTCGGTGAAAGCGCTGGAGGACGGCGCGACCAAGGCCGGCGAGATCAGCGACAAGGTGGGCAAATCGCTGCGCCGTTACCAGGACACCAAGGGCGGCTTGCTGAGCAAGCTCTGGGCCGCCGGCAGCGAATGGTTCAAGGAAGACAAACCGGGCGCCACTCAGAGCGAGACGGACAAACCCGGAAGCAGCCAGAGCCAGACGGACAAGCCCGGCGGCTGCATGGAGGCCAAGCCCGAGAACTGCTGCTGTTGCTGCCAGCCGGCCACGCGCGACATCGATAAGCCCGGCGACGGCATGGACCCGGATCGGGACGAACGTCGCAAGAAAGAGAAAAAGGACGGCCGGCGCGAGCGCGGCCGCAAAGAGCGGCGGCCCAGGCCCAAGCCGCGTCCCAAGCCCGGCCCGAAACGGAGGCCAAGCCCGCAGCCGAGACCGAGCCCCAGGCGGAGCCCGCGTCCGCGGCGCCTGCCCAAGGGCCGCGGCTTGCCAGGCGGCATCGGCGAAGCCTTCCGTCGCGGCGCGGCGCTGGCCAAGGCCGGAATCAAAGGCTTGGGCAATGCGCTGAAGCAGGTGCCCGGCATGCTGCGTAGCGGTGCGCAGAAAACCGGGGACTGGCTCAAGAGCCTGCCGGGCAAGGCCAAGGCCGGCGCGCAGAGCGTGGCCAGGGCGGCGGGTTCGGTGGCCAGCCGCGTCGGAGCGGGGCTGAAGCGCCTGCCCGGGCTGGCACGCGGCGGCATCGGCGGCGCGGCCAAGCTGGCCAAGGCGGCGGCCCAGCGCGCGGCACCCTTGTTGAAGGCCGGCGCCGGCGTGGCCAAGGCCGGGTTCGGCATCGGCAAGGAAGTGTTCAAGCGCACCGGCGGCCTGCTCAAGGCCGGCGTCGCCGGTTCGGTGATCACGGCGTTGGAGGCCGGCCAGGAGGCGTGGAACGTCAGCAAGTCCAATCGCAGCCAGACCGAGAAGAACAAGGAGTACTGGAAGATAGGCGGCAAGGCCGGCGGCTCCATCGGCGGCGCGGCGATGGGCGCGGCCATAGGCAGCATGATTCTGCCCGGCGTCGGCACCTTGGTGGGCGGCGTCATCGGCCACTTCGCCGGCAAGTACGCCGGGGAATGGGCCGGCGGCAAGGTGGGCCAGGCCATCCACGGCGCGCCCATGCCCGGCAAGGCCAAGCAGCCGCCCGCCGCGCCGCCTGCCGCCACCCAGCCGCCGTCGCGGCCGCCCAAGGTGGACTTCGGCGCGTCGGCGGGCAAGCGCGGCGGGGTCGGCGCGGAAGTGACGGCCAGCGTCTCGGTGTCCGCCCAGGCGGAAGTGCGCGCCCGGCAGCTGCAACGCCTGCAACAGGGTGGCGCGGCGGCCAAGGCGCCGGCCAAGAACGCCGGCGGCGGCATGAACGTCACCTTCGCGCCGCACATCACCGTCACCGCCAGCGCGGCGGCCACGGTCAAGCAGCAGGTGCAGCAGGCGGTGCAGTTGTCCTACGTCGAGTTCGAACGCCTGATGCGGCGCTACGAGGCGGACAGGCAACGGCGCAGTTACAGCGCCCGCGCTTGAGTCGCGGAGCCTGGCGCGCTCGCGCGCCGGGTTCTCTTTCCACCCATTCGGAGGGCAACCTATGTACGCGGTACTGGGCAATATCGAGTTTGATCTGATCAGTTATTTCGACGGCCTGGAACAGCGCAGCGGCAGCGACTTCGCCGAACACGGCCGCATCGGCGGCAAGCCGGTGCTGCAATTCGTCGGCGACAAGCTGGACGAAATCCGCATCGACCTGGTGCTGCACGCCGCCTACTGCCAGCCGGACGAGGAGCTGCAAAAGCTGCAGGCGGCGCGCCTGCAGCACCAGGCGCTGGCTTTGGTGTTGGGCAACGGCGACTACAAAGGCCGCTTCGTCATCGCCGAACTGCAAAGCACCGGCCGCCAGACCGACCGCAGCGGCAGCCTGTTGGCGGTGGAGGCCCAGCTCAGCCTGCGCGAGTACGGCGGCGACGCGCCGCCCAAGCCCAAGCCGGCGCTGGCCAAGGCCGCCGCCAGCCTGCCCGCGGGCAAGCTCAAGCTGCCGGCCGGGCTGGAGCGCTTCAAGGCCGACATCGCCGGCCTGGCCAAGACCGTGGCCCAGGTCAAAAGCGTGGTGGGCAAGGTCAAGACCGTGATCAACACCGCGCGCGAGCTGCGCCAGCTGGCCGGCCGAGACCCGGCCGCGGCGCTGGAAAAGCTGCCCGGCCTGCTCAAGGAGGTGCAGGCGCTGGCTCCCGGGCTGCAAGTCAGCGGCGAGCAGATGGCCAAGTTCGAGCAATACAGCAAGCTGGCCGGCGACGCGGTGCGCGTCGGCCAGAGCCTGCAGCAGGCCAAGCTCAATATGACGGCGATGGGCCGGCTGCTGGCCGGCACCCAGGCCGGCCAGGTGCTGGACAAGCTGGCCGCCTGCGAAGAAATCAACGGCCGCTCCGAGGTGGCCTTGCGCGAACTGGCCGAGCCGCTGGCCGGCCTGGCCGCCAAGGCCGCGGTGCGGCGCATCCTGAGGTGAAGCCATGTTCCTGAATCATGTGACTCAAGAAAACGAACGCTGGGACCAGATTGCCTGGCGTTATTACGGCGACGTCGGCCAGATGGCGCAGCTGATCGCCAACAACGCCCACATTCCCATAGGCGAAACCCTGCCCGCCGGCCTGATCCTGGCCGTTCCGGTGCTGGAGGCCGCGGACAGCGAGGCGCTGGAGCAGCTGCCGCCGTGGAGGCGCTCATGAGCGACAGCCGCGCGCAAGAGGTGCCGACGCCGGCCTTCGAACTCAGCTACAACGGCAAATCCATTACCGCCGACATCGCTCGTCACGCGCTCAGCGTCAGCTATACCGATCACCTGAGCGGCGAATCCGACGAGCTGGACGTGGAATTGGAAGACGTGGACGGCCGCTGGCTGGACGGCTGGTATCCGGACAAGGGCGCCACGCTGGCGCTCAAACTGGGCTATCGCGGCGCGGCGCTGGTGGCGGCGGGCAGCTTCGACATCGACGAAGTGGAATACCGCTCGCCGCCGTCCACCGTGCGCATCCGCGCGTTGGCCACCGGCGTGCAGCACCCGCTGCGCACCAAGAACGGCCGCGCCTATGAGCAGATCACGCTGCAAGCGCTGGCCCAGCGCATCGCTAAGCGCCACCGGATGAAGCTGCAGGGCAAGATCGAGACGGTGAACATAGACCGGCTGACCCAGTACCACGAAACCGATCTGCAATTCCTGCAACGGGTGGCGGACCAGCACGGCTATGTCTGCAAGGTGATGGACAACAACCGCAAGCTGGTGTTTTGGAAGCGCAGCGACCTGATGCGGAGCGCCAGCGTGCGCCGCTACACCCCGGCTCAGCTGATGGCCTGGCAGGCCCAGGACCAGCTCAGCAAGGTGCCGGCCCAGGTGGACGTCAGCTATCACGATCCGGCCAAGCGCGCGCTGCGCACCGCCAGCGTGCGCGCCGACGCCAAGGCGCCGGGCGGCAAGGCCAGCAGCGCGGACACCGTCAAGCTCACCCGCAAGGCTGCCGGCAAGCGCCAGGCCGAACAGATGGCGGCGGCGGAGCTGGAGCGCCGCCAACTGGACCGCACCCGCATGTCCATCACCGTGGACGGCTCGCCGCAGCTGGCCGCCGGCAGCAATATCGATCTGGACGGCTTCGGCAAATTGTCCGGCCGCTACCAGATCCAGCGCGCCAGCCACCGCATCAGCCGCCAGGACGGCTATGTGTGCGAGCTGGAATTGAAACGGGTGAGCGCCGGCGCCGCCCAAAACCCGCAAAAAGAGAGGAGCAAGCCATGATGGACGTACCCCTGCCGGAAGCGCTGGCCACCCTCAAGTTCGGCAGCGTCTCCGCCGTGGACGCCAATACCCAGCGCGTCCGCGTGCGGCTGCCGGAGTTGGGGCGTCTGCGCACCGCCTGGCTGCCGGTGCTCAGCCGCAAGAGCGGCCGCGACAAGGACTACTGGCTGCCGGACATCGGCGAGCAGGTGGCGGTGCTGCTGGACGCGCGCGGCGAGGACGGCGTGGTGTTGGGCGCCATTTTCTCCGCCGCCGACGCGGTGCCGGTGGCCAGCGTCGATAAATGGCATCGCCGCTTCGCCGACGGCGCGACGCTGGAATACGACCGCGCCGCGCATCAGCTCACCGTCAGCGGCGGGGTGCAAAAAGTGGTGGTGGAAGCCGGGGCGGAAATCGTCCTTAAGGCGGGCGCCAAGGTCAGCATAGACGCGCCGGCCACCGAGATCAGCGGCACCTTGCTGGTCAAGGGTCTGCTCACCTATCAGGGCGGCCTGAACGGTTCCGGCGGCAGCGGCGCCAGCTTCTCCGGCAACATCAGCCAGAGCGGCGGCAGCTTCAACAACGCCGGCGGCGACGTGGTGGCCAGCGGCAAGAGCCTGGCCGGCCATGTGCATCCGGCGCCGGGCGGCATGACGGGCGGGCCGGTGTAGGCGCGGCGCTTAGCTGGGCCGCGGCGTCAACAAGCCAGCCCCGACGGATCTCTCCGTCGGGGCTGGCTTGCGTGTTGAATCAATCCCTTAGAGCAAGCGGTTCAACTCGCTGGCCGCATTCAGCTGCATCGCATGCAGCGGTTCCAGCATGAAGGCGAGGTGCTGGTCTTGCGTTCCGCCGTCGGCGCTCTGCCACAGCAGTTGCAAGGCCGCGCCCAGGCTGCTGTTGGCGGCGTCCAGTTCCAGCAGGTGGCGGCTGGCGATCTGGCGTATGGATTGGCGGCAGCGGCTCAACTCGTCTATCACCGCGTCCAGCACGCCCAATTCCGTATGTTGCTGACGCAGCGCCTGCAATTGGGCGATGGCCTGCCCCAGCTGACGCGTGGCTTGGCCTTCGGCGGCGGAGGGGAGGGAGGAGAGGGCCATGATGAGGTTTCCAATTGATGTCGGCGCAGCCTGTCCGGGACCGATCGGAAGCGGGCAAGTCCATGGCGGGGCGGCTGCCGGCCTGCGCGGGCCGCGTTCCCGGCGTCGGGAAAGCCGGCGCGTCGTGGATTGTCGTCCAGCGCCGAGCTTGGGGTCAAGGCCGGGAAGAGGACTGTCGCGCCCGCGTCGTTTTAGTCCGCATTTCACATTTTCCTTTGCGACTGATCCGCCGCCGGCTATAACCACACTTACAAGTCATGATAAAAGCATGTGTTTTTATGTGTGTTAATACTAAGTGACTATACGTAGTGCGCTGCATCAGGGAGGGCGGGTCAGCCGCCCGTGAAGCGGCGCCGTCCGTAGCGCGCCGGGCAGGAAGCGGCGGCCAAGGGGGCGGATGGCACCGGGGGTTCCAATACAAGGAGCACGATCGATGTCATTGCAACAGTCTGCCACCGCCAGCGCGCGCTGGGGGTGGCTGCTTCTGGCCTGCGTCGCCGCCGGCGCCCAGGCCGCCGACATGCCGGAGGCCTCCGCGGCCGCCGCGCTCAAGGCCTTGAAAAGCACGCCGGCTGGGCGTCACAGCTATTACACCGGCGGCGTGCACAACACCGTAGGCTGTCTGTTGCCGGGCAGTTGCGTCTATCCGCGCAAGCCCGGCGAACCCAGCGATCCGCTGTTCCCCGAGTGGTGGGTCAGCGATTGGACCATGTATCGCATCTTCAATCAGGCGGCGATCCAGCAATACCCACCGCCGTACGCCTCGCCGCCGGCCGGCATGAGCGAGGGTCAGGACTACGAAAAGTCCTACGGCGCCAGCTACTACGACGCCAGCTATGTGCCGGCGGACGGCGACGGCCGCGGCGCGATGATGGAACACTATGAAAAACGCTGCCTGCCCATCTTCCCCGGCAGCAACCAGTACAGCTGCTCCTTCGTGTCCTTGGGCAACAAGGCTTATTTCCTGCGCTACGCGGACCGGCCCAAGGGCACGCCGCAGTGCTGCCAGTTCTCCTTGGACAATCACCCGCCGCGCCGCGACTTCATCAAGCATCTGCCGTACAACGCCGAGCAGAGCACGCACCTGAACGGCAGCGTCCAGGCGTACTCGCGGATAGTGCAGCCGGGCAGCATCCTGTTCGGCTACGCCTTCTATAAGCAAGCGACCCGTGACGGCGGCAAGGGCGCGCCTTACCGGCACCCGCAGTCCTTCTTCTTCTCTGGCGATCCCGGCTCTCCGCCGGACGCGCCCATGGTCAGCCAGAACTACAGCAACTTCCGCGCGCAGAAGCCGGACCCGAAACGGACCTGGCTCAAAGTGGCCGAGATGTGCCCGGCCAAACCGGAATGGTGCTGCCTGTTCGCCACCGATTGCCCGGACAAGGGCAAGACCGACGCGCCGGCGGCCGACAAGGCCAACGCTCAACCCGACCCGAGTTGGGCCACTTTGCAGCCGTAAAGGAACCGCCATGAGTTATCTCGACTCTCCCCGCATTCACTTTTCCGGCTACTTCCAGTCGGACGTGTCCACCGTCAACAACAATGTCTGTTATTACGATTCCGACGCCTTCAAGGAGGAATACCAGCAGTTGTCCACGACCGGCGGCGACGGCGGTTGGAACCCGCAGGGCACCGCCATCTTCCGCTTCGTCAGCTGCAGCGTCACCGGCGCCAGCCTCAACGGCAAGCCGGTCACCAGCAGCGCGCAGGACCCCATCATCGGCATGGCGATGGAAAACGCCGATTGCCGCGCGCCGGGCAAAATGGCGGACCTGGACCCGCAGCAGCAAATGGTGTCCCAGATCTGGGCGCTGCAAGTGCGGCTGACCGACAATGTCGAGCGCGCGTTGTTCATCGGCGACATGTTGCCGGTGGGCTTCATGAATCTGTGGCAGCGCCAGCAGCAGGGCATCCGCTCGGACCAACTGCTGGCCGCCAACTACCAGTCCATCCTGGAAAACGTCCAATGGCACGGGCACAGCCACTCGCCGGTGTTGGAGGCGCTGCGCAAGGCCAGCCAGCACGGCCTGCTGGCCATCGAGTTCAATCTGTTCGGCTACGGCCGCGATCCGTCCATTCCCCGCTATACCCAGGGCCATATCGTCGGCACCATCGGTCCTTACCACGACCGCGAACCCCGGCACTTCGTCATGGGCCGGCAAATGACCGCGCAGCTGGACCCCAACCCCAATGAATATCCGATGGTGCCCTCCGGCGGCGTCTACAGCTTCCAGTGCCAGAACCACCCGGAGCGCCAGACGCTGACCGCGGACTTCGGCAACGCCCTGCCCATCGTCGACGCCAGCGGCGCCTTCGTCGACATGGGCACCTTGACGCTTGGGGTGTTGAAACAGCCGGCGCATGCGCCGATCAGCGGCAATCTGCCCAAGGACCAGGTCATCGTGCTGGGCCAGGTGGCCTACGACCCGCCGCAGCCGGGCGCGGCGGCCAGCGACGAGCCGTCCGAGTGGTATCGCCAGACCGCGGCGATCCAGGACTTCGATTACTCGGCCATCCCCGGCGCCAGGCAGGCGCTGGAGGCTTGCCCGGTGCTGCTGCTGGCGCCGTCCGGCGGTGTGTTCCAGGTGCTGGTGCAGGAGTCCATCGATGGTCTCTATGTGCGCTCCGACGAACACGTGCTGCGGCTGAACGCCGGCCAGCAGCTGCCGGTCAGCTTCTTCGCCAGCCGCTACGGCAAGCCGCTGTCCGCGCAAGTGAACGTGGAACTGCTGCCCAACGGCGCCACCCTGATGGGCGGCGGCCAACCGTTGCCGCCGTCGCCGCCGCACAATAAACCGGTGCTGCCGCCCAGGATCAGCGTGCCGGCGGACGCGGTGCGCTATCCGGCCTGTTTCCACACCAACGACAACGGCCACGGCCGCGCGGAGATAGGCGCGATCCCGGCCGGACCGGGCAATCCGCGCGGCTATATCGACGGCCAGTTGTACGGCATTGGCTACCAGCTGCAGCATCAGCCGCAGGGCTATGTCAGCAATTACTGGAACTTTGTCAGCGTACTGGCCTTCAACCGCGTGCCGGTGCCGGAACACCCCACCTGGTACGACGATATCCGGCCCATCTTCGTCCAGTACGGCAACCTCTATCCCATCATGAGCAAATACGTGGTGGACCTGGGCGATTACGACTCCGTGGTGCGCCATGTGGACATCCTCAAACTGGCGTTCGCCCTGCCGATGAGCGACCCCAATCACATGCCGGTGACGCGCGACCTGTCCGAAGACAAACGCGCCATCATCCTCAAGTGGCTGAACCAGACCGACGCTCAGGGCAAACCGCTCAAGGGCGCGCCGCCGGCCAAGGCTGCCGTCCTGCCCGCGCCGCAAGCGGTGGACACCGACGCGGTGGCGGTGAGCCTCGACGCCTTGCAAGTTGCCGGCAAGACCGCGGTGGTGATGCAACGCCAGGCGCAGCGCAAAGCCGCGCCGTCCAAGGATTGAGGGAGAACAGGCCATGATTCGCTTGCAACGCAGCATCATCCACGGCATCCGCGCCGCCAAGACCGCGGCCGAACTGCACTACTACCTGCAAAACGCGGTGGAACTGGAGCACGCCACCATCCCGCCCTATCTGACCGCGATGTTTTCGCTGAAGCCGGGCTACAACGAGGAAATCCGCCAGCTGATCCACAGCATCGTGATGCAGGAAATGCTGCACATGTGCATCGCGGGCAATATTCTGATCTCCATCGGCGGCCACCCGCAGATCAACAAGCCGCCGTTCATCCCCAAGTATCCGGGGCCCTTGCCGATGTCCATCGGCGGCGATGACTTCATCGTGGGCATCGAGCCCTTTTCCAAGGAGCTGGTGTTCAACACCTTCATGGTGATCGAGGAGCCGGAAGACCCGGTGCCGGTGGAAACGCCCAAGCTCGCCGCCGAGGACGAGCCGGACTACGCCACCATCGGCGAGTTCTACGACGCGATCAAAAAGAAGATCAAAGAACTGGGCGACGGCATCTTCATTCCGGCCACCGTGCCCAAGCAGGTGCTGGGCTGGTTCTCGCCGGAGCGGCTGTTCCCCATCAAGGACATCGCCAGCGCCCTGCACGCCATCAACATCATCATCGTTGAAGGCGAGGGCACCAGCACCAATCCGAACCAATCGCCGGGCAACCCGGCGCACTACTACAAGTTCGGCGAAATCTACTACGGCCGCCGCATCGTCAGCACCCCGGACGGCGGCTACGCCTACGCCGGCGCGGAAGTGCCCTACGACCCGGCCGGGGTCTACCCCATGGTGTCCAATCCGCAGGATTACGACTACCAGGACAACACCCAGGCCAAGGTGAGGGTGGAAGCCTACGCCTACAGCTACAGCAGCCTGCTCAACGCCCTGCACCAGGCTTTCAACGGCGAACCCAAGCGCATCGACACCGCCATCGGCCTGATGTACGACCTCAAGGTGCAGGCGGTCAGCCTGATGGAGACCCCGGTGGCGCCGGGCAGCGCGCAGACGGCCGGGCCCAGCTATCGCTACGTCAACACGCAAGGAGGCATGGACACCAGCGATTAAACGCGTCGGCGGAGGAGTAGCGCCCAAGCGGTCCGGTTAGCGCCGGACCGCGTTTGCCGTCTCTTCCGCCTCGTCGGCGCGCCGCGCGAGGATGTCGCGGCGCGCGGCGGATCATGAACCGGTTTTCTAGGAGCACAGCCATGCCACTGTCAGCCAGCAAGCCAGGCCTCAGCGACGCCGCGGGCGGCCGCAGCGCCGGGGCCATGACCATGCAGCGTTTCAGCGTGCCGTTCGAATACCCGGTGTATTTCGGGCGCGGCCTGCTGAGCGACCCCGGCAACCCGCTGTTGCGGCAAGCCATCTGCCGGCGGGAGCCGGAACGGCGGCACCGCTTCGTGGCGCTCATCGACCAAGAAGTGGCCGCCGCCCACCCGCAGCTGCCGGCCGCTTTCGAACGCTACGCCCGGCGTCACCGCGCCGCGCTGGAACTGGCCGCGCCGCCGCGTCTGGCCCAGGGGGGCGAGGCGTGCAAGAACGAGCCGGAGCAGCTGCTCGCGCTGCAAAGCTGGCTGCAGCAATGCCATGTGGACCGTCACAGCTGCCTGGTCATCGTCGGCGGCGGCGCGCTGCTGGACATGGCCGGTTTCGCCGCGGCCACCACGCACCGCGGCGTGCGCGTGGTGCGCATGCCCACCACCGTGCTGGCGCAGAACGACTCCGGCGTCGGCGTCAAAACCGCGGTCAACGCCTTCGGCGCCAAGAACTTCCTCGGCGCCTTCGCCCCGCCGTTCGCCGTGCTCAACGATTACGACTTCATCGCCAGCCTGCCGCACCGCGACCGCATCGCCGGCATCGCCGAGGCGGTGAAAGTGGCGGCGATACGCGACCGCGCCTTCTTCGAC
This sequence comes from Chromobacterium sp. S0633, assembly GCF_024158805.1. NCBI lineage: Bacteria > Pseudomonadati > Pseudomonadota > Betaproteobacteria > Neisseriales > Chromobacteriaceae > Chromobacterium > Chromobacterium sp. S0633. The sequence goes on from NZ_JAMZGH010000057.1 coordinate 16,097, forward strand.
TGGCTGGACGCCAACGCCGAAGCGCTGGCCGCCGGCGACGACGAGGCGATGCAATGGATGATACGGCGCTGCGCCGAACTGCACCTGAACCACATCGGCCAGGGCGGCGACCCCTTCGAGTTCGGCAGCGCCCGGCCGCTGGATTTCGGCCACTGGGCCGCGCACAAGCTGGAAGCGCTGAGCGGCTACGCGCTGCGCCACGGCGAGGCGGTGGCGATAGGCCTGGCGCTGGACTGCCGCTACGCGGTGCTGACCGGCCTGTTGCGCGAAGCCGCCCAGCTCAGCCTGCACCGGCTGCTGCTGCGGCTGGGCTTTGCGCTGTGGCACCCGGCGCTGGACTGGCGCGACGGCGAGCGCCGCCAGGTGCTGGCCGGGCTGGATGAGTTCCGCGAACACCTTGGCGGCGATCTGACCATCACCCTGCTGCAGCGTCTGGGGCAGGGGGTGGAAGTGCACGCCATCGACGCGGATCGGATGAACGCGGCCATAGACTGGCTGCGCGACAGGAGCGATGACCATGTTGCTGCTTGACCCCCAACAACGGCCGGACAGCGTGTCGGCCCCCCATTTGCCCGCGGTCCACATGAGCTACTGCAGCAATATCCATCCCGGCGAAAGCTGGCAGGAATTGCGCGCTCAACTGGGCTTCCACCTGCCGCGCATCAAGGCGCGGGTGGCGCCGGACCGGCCGTTCGGCCTTGGCCTGCGGCTGTCCGCGCTGGCGGCGCGGCAACTGGAAGAGCCGCCGGCGCAGGCGGAATTCCGCGACTTTCTGGCCGAGCACCAATGCTATGTGTTCACCCTCAACGGCTTCCCCTTCGGCGCCTTCCACCGGCAAGCGGTGAAGGACGGCGTCTACCTGCCGGACTGGCGCGACCCGCAGCGGCTGATCTACAGCAACCGGCTGGCCCAGCTGCTGGCGGATCTGCTGCCGGCGGAACTGGAATACGGCAGCGTCAGCACCGTGCCCGGCGGCTACCGCCAGCACCTGAGCGGCGACGGCAGCGGCGCGCTGTGGATCGCCACCCATCTGCTGGAACACGCCGCCTTCCTGCACCGGCTGCGGCAGGACAGCGGCCGCCGCATCGTGCTGGCGCTGGAACCGGAACCGGACTGCCTGCTGGCCACCAGCGAAGACGCGGTCGCCTTCTTCGAACTGCACCTCCTGAGCCGGGCCGCGCTCAACCAGGTGGCCAAATGGTGCGGCGTCAAACGCGAGGAAGCCGAAGCCATCGTGCGCCGCCACCTGGGCGTATGCCTGGACGCCTGCCACGCCGCGGTGGAGTACGAACAGCCGGAAGACGCGGTGGCGCGGCTGGACCAGGCCGGCATCGCCATCGCCAAGCTGCAGCTCAGCGCCGGCCTGCGCGTGACCCGGCCGGACCGGATGGCGGCCGAGGCGCTGCGCGCCTTCGCCGAAGACACCTATCTGCACCAAGTGGTGGCGCGGCGCGGCAGCGAGCTGTGGCGTTATCCGGACCTGCCGGCGGCGCTGGCGGCGCTGCCGCGGCAGCCGGCCGACGAATGGCGCATCCACTTCCACGTGCCCATCTGCCACGCCGCGCTGGGGCCGTTCGCCAGCACCCAGGATTTCCTGTCGCGGCTGCTGGCGCTGCAACGCCAGCGCCCGCTGAGCGGACATCTGGAAGTGGAAACCTATAGCTGGGGCGTGTTGCCGCCGGCCCACCGCCAGGGCGACCTGGGCGAGGCGATCTGCCGGGAACTGCAATGGGCGGAGGGCCAGCTGCGATGAGCGGACAGCCCGCGCTGCCCATACCCAAGACCAGCGCCCGGCGGCGGCTGTCGCGGCGGCACGCGCGCCAGACCCGCCGGCGCGTGGCCGGGGTCTGGTCGCTGGCGCTGCGGCTGGGCCGGGTGTCCAACCTGCCTACGGTGTGGAGCAACGTCCTCGTCGGCGCCGCGCTGTCCGGCCACGTCGCGGCCGGCGGCCCGCTCGCCTTGCTGCTGTTGTCGCTGTCGCTGATCTATGTGGCCGGCATGTATCTGAACGACGTCTGCGACCGCCATATCGACGCGCGCGAACGGCCGGAACGGCCGATACCCGCCGGGCTGGCGTCGGCCCGGCTGGTGCTGCTGGCCGGCTCGGCGCAGTTGGCCGTCGGCGTCGCCCTGCTGGCGGCGCTGGGCCTGTCCGCCTTGCTGGCCGGCCTATGCCTGGCCGCCACCGTGGTGCTTTACGACCTCTGGCACAAGGGCAACCCCTTGAGCCCGCTGCTGATGGGCCTGTGCCGGATGCAGGTCTATCTGGTCAGCGGCCTGGCGCTCGGCGCCGGCGCGCTGTCTGGCCCGCTGCTGCTGGCGGCGCTGGCGCTGCTGGCTTACCTGATCGCGCTGACTTACGTGGCCAAGCAGGAAGGCCGCGCCGGCCTGGGCCGCTTGGCGCCGCTGCTGGGCCTGGCCGCGCCGCCGCTCTACCTGCTCAGCCAACCGTTCCAGCCCTGGGCGTTGCCCTTCCTGCTGCTCAGCCTGGGCTGGAGCGCGCATTGCCTGCGGCTGGCCCGGCCCGGACCCGGCCGCGACATGCCGCGCGCCGTCGGCGGCCTGATTGCCGGCATCGCCCTGGCGGACGCCTTGTTCATCGCCGCCGCGGGCCTGCCGCAGTGGGCGGCGCTGGCGGTCCTGGCCGCCTGGCTGACCCGGAGCTGGCAACGCCGGGTACCGGGCACTTGAACGGAGAATCTGCGCGATGGAAACGCAAACCATGCTGGCGGACCAACTGCACGCCAGCCTGCTGGACGCGGCGGACCGCCACAACGCCGCCCAGGCGCTGGTGTGGCTGGAGTCCTGTCGCCGTCTGACCGCCGCCGTGCCGGAGCCCGCCGCCGCGCGCCGGCTGTTCAGCGTGGCCAACCGGCAACTGGCGGCGTTGACCCTGTTGCCCAAGGGCGCGATCAAGGCCTTGCAGGCCCAGCATGTGCTGGCCGCCGAAGCCTGGTCGCCGGGCGACGCCGGCCGCGCGCTGCTGCTGCTGCGCGCCCTGGCCGCCGGCGCCGGCGCGGCGCTGGCCTTCGATCTGTATCGCGGCGGCGACAGCCTGGAACAGCAGGCGGTGGTCAAGGCGCTGATCCTGCTGCCCAGGCCGGAAGACTGGCTGGCGCTGGCCACCGACGCCAGCCGCAGCCACGTGGCCGGCGTGTTCCAGGCGCTGGCCTGCGACAACGCCTACCCGGCGCAACAGTTTCCCGATCTCAATTTCAACCAGCTGGTGCTCAAGGCGCTGTTCACCGGCGCGCCGGCGCGGCACATCGCCGGCCTGGAGCGGCGCTGGAGCCCGGAGCTGGAACAGATGGTGGCCGCTTACGCCAGCGAGCGCCGCGCCGCCGGCCGCAGCGTGTCCGACGACGTCGTTTTCCTACTGCAAGGACTGCATCATGAAAATGTTTGATCCGCACATCCACATGACCTCCCGCACCACCGACGATTACCAGGCGATGAGCCGGGCCGGCATCAGCGTGGTGGTGGAGCCGGCGTTCTGGATGGGCCAGCCGCGGCGGCACGTCGGCAGCTTCGACGATTATTTCCTGTCGCTGCTGGGCTGGGAGCGCTTCCGCGCCGCGCAATTCGGCATCCGCCACTTCTGCACCCTGGGCCTCAACCCCAAGGAAACCAACAACCCGGACGTGGCCGACGGCGTGATGGCGCTGCTGGAGCGTTATCTGGACAAGGACGGCGTGGTGGCGGTGGGGGAAATCGGCTTCGACGACGAAACCGAGGCCGAGGAGCGCTACTTCGCCCGCCAGCTGGAACTGGCGATACAGTTCGACCTGCCGGCGCTGGTCCACACCCCGCACCGCGACAAAAAGGCCGGCACCCTGCGCAGCCTGGCCCTGGTGCGCGACAGCGGCATCGCGCCGGAACGGGTGCTGATAGACCACAACACCGAAGAAACCCTGCCGCTGGTGCTGGACTCCGGCTGCTGGGCCGGCCACTCCATCTATCCCAACACCAAGATGGACGAACCGAGGATGGTAGCGCTGGTGCGCCAGTACGGCAGCGAACGCATCATCATCAACAGCGCGGCCGACTGGGGCGTCAGCGACCCGCTGAAAGTGCCCAAGACCGTGGAGGCGATGCGCGCCGCCGGCATCGCCGAGCGCGACATCGAAACCATAGTCTGGCGCAATCCGCTGGACTTCTTCGCCCAGAGCGGCCGTCTGGACATCGAAGAAGCCAACAGCCCGCTGGCGGTGGACCAGCGCCGGCTGTACCAGGGCAACTCCGTGCTGCGCGGCCAAAATCCGCAGGTGGACATCGTGGACTGACATCATGCAACGCACCCTCGTTCTCAACGTGGTGGGCCTGACGCCGCAGCTGCTGCGGCACGCGCCGCACCTGAGCCGGCTGGCGGAGCGCGGCGCGCAGCGCCCGATCACCGCGGTGACGCCGGCGCTGACCTGCCCGGCGCAGGCCACCTATCTGACCGGTCAGCTGCCGCAGGCGCACGGTTGCGTCGCCAACGGCTGGTATTCGCGCGAACTGGCGGAGCCTTTGTTCTGGAAGCAGAACAACGCCTTGATCCAGGGCGAGAAACTCTGGCACGAGGCCCGGCGCCTGCACGCCGGCTTCAGCTGCGCGCAGTTGTTCTGGTGGTACAACATGTACGCCGACGTGGACTGGAGCGTGACCCCGCGGCCCATCTACAAGGCAGACGGCCGCAAGCTCCCGGACTTTTACTGCAACCCGCCGGAACTGCACGCGGAACTGCGCCAGAAGCTGGGCGATTTCCCGTTATTCCACTTTTGGGGGCCGGCGGCGGACATCCGCTCCAGCCGCTGGATCGCGGACTGCGCGCTGCACCTCTACCGCTCGCGCCAGCCCACGCTGACCCTGGTTTACTTGCCGCATCTGGATTACTGCCTGCAAAGGCTGGGGCCGGACCATACGGAGGTGGCGGCGGAGGTGGCGGCGGTGGATCAGTTGTGCGGCGAACTGATCGAGCAGGCGGAGCGTGACGGCAGCCGCGTCATCGCGCTGTCCGAGTACGGGGTCACGCCGGTCAGCAACGATATCGCGATCAACCGCATCCTGCGCATGGCCGGCTGGCTCAAGGTGCGGGAGGAGCAGGGCGAGGACAAGCTGGATTGCGGCGCGTCGGCGGCCTTTGCGCTGGCGGACCATCAGATCGCTCATGTCTATGTGCGTCAGCCGGAGCTGGTGCCGGAGGTGAAGGCCTTGTTGCTGGAGCTGGACGGGGTGGAGATGGTGTTGGATCAGGCCGGCAAGCGTTTGCTGGGGCTGGATCATCCGCGCTCCGGCGAGCTGGTGGCGGTGAGCCGGCCGGATCGCTGGTTCAGTTATTACTATTGGCTGGACGATGCGCACGCGCCGGACTTCGCCCGTACGGTGGATATTCACCGCAAGCCGGGTTACGACCCGGTGGAGTTGTTCCTGGACCCGACCTTGAACTGGCCGAAGTTGAGCATTGGCTGGACTTTGCTCAAGCGCAAGCTGGGCATGCGCAGTTTGTTGGAGGTGATTCCGCTGGACCCGTCCTTGGTGCGGGGTTCGCATGGGCGTCCCACCTTGAACCCGGAGCACGGGCCGTTGATGATCAGTTCCTTGCCGGACAGTTTGCCGCCGGGGTCGGTGCCGGCGACGGCGGTGCGGGACATCATCATGGATCATATGTTTGGGGAGGTGGAGACGCGGCTGGCGTATGGGGCGCATGGGGTGATGGAGTAGGGTGGAAGCCCCGCGTGGGCTTTTTATGGGGTTTGCGCCTTTGGGGGCTCTGTGTTTGGAAGGGATTGTTTTGTTGAATCCGCTGCGCGGATGATGATTTAGGTGCCGCTTTCCGCGCGGCGAACGGGGAGGGGGCGGGCCGCCGCCCCCTTCCATCCCCCCTCGTCCCCCAGGACGCGAAACCCCGAAGAAAAAGGGGCCTGCAAGGCGCGGCTGAACTCGCGATTTGCTAG
>NZ_JAMZGH010000058.1:0-22024 GCF_024158805.1 Chromobacterium sp. S0633
TAGATGGCACGGCCTCGGGACTCGCATTGAACTCGGGAGGCCTGGCGATTAAAGCGAACACAGCGGCAGGCCTAGCAATGAGCACGAACGGGGTCGGCATTAACACAGCCGTCTCCAAGGGATTAGCGGTAAGCTCAGCCGGACTAACTGTCCAACTAGATGGCACGGCCTCGGGGCTCGCATTAAACTCGGGAGGTCTGGCGATTAAAGCGAACACAGCGGCAGGCCTAGCAGTGAGCACGAGCGGGGTCGGCATTAACACAGCCGCCTCCAAGGGATTAGCGGTAAGCTCAGCCGGACTAACTGTCCAACTAGATGGCACGGCCTCGGGACTCGCATTGAACTCGGGAGGCCTGGCGATTAAAGCGAACACAGCGGCAGGCCTAGCAGTGAGTACGAACGGGGTCGGCATTAGCACAATCCCCTCCAAGGGATTAGCAGTAAGCTCAGCCGGACTAACTGTCCAACTAGATGGCACAGCCTCGGGGCTCGCATTGAACTGGGGAGGCTTGGCGGTGAAGGTTCCCCCTACCTCAGAGCTGAAGCTTGGGCCTGAGGGGATAGAGCTGGATGCGAGGGTGGCCTTAGCCCGAGGAATGGGAGCGTCACATGTGGCCTGGGGACACGGGGCGACGGCGTTCTATGGTAATAACAACAGCGTGTATTGGATGCAGTTCGTAGGGGCCCCAATATCCCAGCTCGCCCCGCAATCGGGGACGTTTGGTCCGACGATTATTATCCACGGGGACAGCACCGGAAATTGGTTTTCACGTGTGATGTCAGTGACAGGCCATGAGAGCGATTGGATTGACTTCATAGGCAAATTGATTTGCCATGTCCTAGCGAACCCCAACGCCAGCTATTGGGGTTGGAAGCCGGTCTGGAACGCGGTATAGCCGCATGCGCGAGCAAATTTAGGCGAGGAGACGCGAATGCAATGCCTCCATTTTCGAAGATATGCTCCAATACGTTCATTCGACGCCCTTTACTCATAAAGCCGGGCAATCCGCATCGCGCCGCCGTAAAGCCTCCGCAGAGATGAGTCCGGGGCGAAGCTGAGCCCCAAAAGCAGACGCCGCGCCTGACGCAAACGATAATTCCATATCCGAATACTGGCGCAGTGTCAAACCGGAAAAACGGTATTGACCTGCGCCGCAACGCGGCGCAGCTGACAGCGGCACTGGTCTGTCCCGAGCTCGGTGGACGGTTGGTTAAGCTCTGAGCAGCGCCTGGCGCTGCTCAAATTCTATCGGGCTCAGATAGCCTAGCGTTGAGTGGCGGCGCTGGTGGTTGTAGAACCGAATGTAGTCAAATATATCCCACCGGGCTTCGTCGTAGCTCCGATAACGAGTCAGGTAAACCCGCTCCGCTTTCAGTGAACGAAAGAAGCTCTCCATTGCCGCATTGTCCCAGCAGTTTCCTGCACGGGAATGGCTCGGCAAAATGCCGTGCCGTTTGAGCAGGACCTGATAGTCGTACGCGCAATACTGACTACCCCGATCGGAATGCAGCAGTACTTCCCCTTTCGGCTGACGTCGAGCTACGGCCATCGTTAAGGCAGCATGGACCAGCTCTTGCTGCATACGGTGATGCATCGCCCAACCCACCACTGCACGCGAGTGCAAATCCAGCACGATGGCCAGGTATAGCCATCCTTGCTCGGTCCGAATGTAGGTCATATCCGACACCCAGCGTTGATTCATCCCGGGGGCCGCAAACTGGCGCTCCAGTCGGTTCGGTGCCACCGGCAGCACATGTTTGCTACCAAGAACAGGCCGCCAGCGTTTACGTGAGCGCACCTGCAAGCCACTTTCCCGCATCAGACGAGCGATCCGATGCCGTCCGCAGTTCATCCCCTGTGCGAGCAGTTCGGCATGAATCCGCCGATGCCCATAAATGCCGCTCACCTCGGCAAACACCAAACGGATTTCCCGTAACAAGCGACGATTGGCCATCTCTCGCGCTGAAGCGCGGACGCTGCCGCCATGCATAGTAGCCACTGCGAGAGACACGCAACAGCCGGCACATCAGCGCCACCGGATACCGTTCGGCTAGCGCTTCAATGACCTGAAACCTTACTTCGTGGGGTGCGAGAAGATGGCGAGCGCCTTTTTTAACACGTCGCGCTCCATGGTGACGCGTGCGAGTTCGTCGCGTAGCCGTTTGAGTTCAGCGGCTTCTCCGAGCTGTTTACCGTTGCCAGGGAAGGCCTGTTCGCCGGCCGTTAGATACTGGCGCTTCCATTTGCCCAGTAATGCCTCAGTGATGTCGAGCGCCTGGGCCACGTGACGTAGCGAGCTGCCGGCCAGCACTTGCTCGACGGCTTCGCGTTTGAAAGATTCGGGAAAGCTTCTACGGGTTTGGGTCATGAACACTCCTTGGTGGAGATTATCCACCTTAAGTTAGTGTCCACTGAGCCCGGGACAGACCATTCGGCATCCCCATTGTGCCAGACTGGCGAGTCGGTCCTCCAACACGAGGGCAGCAGCAGGATGGCATGCTTAAGCTTCTGCAGTGGTTGTGGGGCTGGACCCATTTAACAAACCAAACCATCGGAAAGTTTCCATTCGATGATTTGTGGCGGGATCTTGAAGCTGATATTGAAGCTGAAAGTGGTTTTTGGTGAGTTTATTGCTGCCAGATAAAAGATATCGAGCCCACTTGCTCCAGAATCATCTCTGAGCGATTACGACTCATCTTTTTCCTTCAGCCAAGCGTCTTCGTAGCTCTGCGCGCTTTTTGGCGAAATAAATTTCAGCCTCCTCATGTGGGACACCAGGAGCAGGGTCATCTATGGCCGCTTGGACTGCTTGGCGTACATAAGCGTCATAGGCCTCGGAGGAGGAGGTCTCCACGGGAGCTGTTGGTTTGGGCTTTTGCATGGTTTGTATCCTTGCTGGCAGGGGTACGACTTTGGTCTTGGTTAGACCGAGAGCCTTCAGAACATCAAGTAGAGATGTCTGTTTGATCCGCGTGGCACCGAGGGTGTTGTCCTCAGTAATTCCAACGGGCAGCCCATCTTCGCAGATAGTGGTTGTTTGTCTACTTGCAAGCCAGCCGCATGAGAACTCAGCATCGTGAGTCCTGAAGAGCGACCTGCTCCGAAGGAGGGCCATCGATTCATTTTACCTGTTGTATTTCCCGCCTGACACGTAAAAACACCATAAATATCAGCAATTTAAATTTTAATTTGCATAAAAATGCGTATGATTACAGTGTAATCAATGAGTGCGGCACATGACAACAACGCGAAAGCAGCAACTGGCCACAGCCCAGGACGGATATCGCAAGCGCCGGCGCAAAGAAGGTTTTTCATGTCTACAGACATGGCTTCCGGGAGAAGCTATGCAGAACCTAGCGGAACTCAGAAAAACCTTGGGGCTAGGCCAGGCAGAAATACTGGAGTTGGCAATTGCCAAGTTGCAGAAAGAGTTACAAAATCGCGATAATGAGGTGCAATTATGACAACGGCAAGCAAAATAGAGTGGACTGAGCGAACTTGGAACCCGACAGTGGGGTGCACCAAGATTTCCCCTGGGTGCAAGCACTGCTACGCAGAGGGTATGGCCGGTCGATTACAAGCGATGAAGACACCCGGTTACGAGAACGGTTTCGAATTGACACTGTTGCCACAACGTTTGGATGACCCACTGAAGCGTAAAACGCCGACCACCTACTTCGTGAATTCCATGTCGGATCTGTTTCATGAGGACGTACCGTTCGACTATGTGGCGAAGGTTTTCGATGTTATCGAGCGCGCACACTGGCACACCTTCCAGATCCTGACCAAACGGGCAGATCGCTTGGAGGCATTTTTTGCGGGTAGAACGGCTCCGCCCAATGCCTGGCTCGGTGTGTCGGTCGAGGATCGCAAGTACGGTGTGCCGCGCATTGATCACCTGCGCCGCGTCGATGCGGCGATTCGTTTCCTTTCAGTTGAGCCGCTGCTTGAGGATGTCGGCATGTTGGACTTAACCCACATTCACTGGGTCATCGTGGGTGGGGAGTCCGGACCCAAAGCACGGCCGATGAAAATCGACTGGGTCGACTCGATTCGCGGCCAATGTGAAGATGCAGGCGTCGCATTCTTCTTCAAGCAGTGGGGTGGCTGGGGTGCCGATGGTGTGAAACGTGCGAAGAAGTACAACGGTCGTGAACTGCATGGCCGCACTTGGGACCAGATGCCGGATACAGAACAACGAATCTAAGATAGAGAAGCCAGGACGGGATGACAGCCAATAACAAGTATTTGTGGAAGCTGGGGTCCCGGCCTCCAGCGTTGCAACAACACAGCGCGGTCAAACACAAAATTATTCAGTCCTATGTGCGCGACTACATCATGACACTGATGAAACGCGCCAGCATCCCCAAGCTACAACTAACCTTGGTGGATGGCTTCTCTGGCGGTGGTTGCTATCTGGACGAGGGAGGCCTGCCAGTCGACGGCTCCCCTTTGCTGATGATGAGGGCTGTGCAAGAGGCACGTGCCCTTCTCAATCTTGATCGGACTATTCCTCGTGAGGTCAATGCCGACTATGAATTCATCGACATCTGCCCCGATACGGTCGAGTACCTGCGCTATTGGCTGAACGGTCGCACAGAAGAGGGAACCATCTCTTCCTATGACACTCAGCGCGTGCGGGTGCAATGTGGTGACTTTCTCAAAGAGTTGCCACGGCTGATTGATACGATCCAACGCCGCAAGATGGGGGAGCGAGCCATTTTCGTGCTCGACCAGTACAACTACTACGATTTGCCGCTCCCCTATATCAAGCAAGTCTTGCACTCTCTAAAGAACGCAGAGGTGATCCTGACTTTTAATGTTGGTGCGATGATCACCTTCCTGTCGGATCGGGCCGCCAATCGGAAGCCGATTGAACATATCGGTCTGGATAAGCACATTCCCTGGAAAGATATCAAGTTGATTAAGGCTGAAGATCAGCAGACTTGGCGTCGCACACTACAGCGCTATATCGCGCATGGCATACGACAGGAAACCGGTGCCCACTATGCGACTCTATTTTTTGTGAAGCCACATGGCCTCAACAAGTGGGACTACTGGCTGATTCACCTCTCCAAGCACTACAAGGCCCATGAGGTGATGAAAGATCTGCATTGGCAGCACGCAACTGAGTTTGGTCATGAACTGGAGCCTGGGGTGTTCATCCAGGGCTACGATGCCAATCAGGATCAGGAATACACAGGGCAAGACACATTTGACTTTGGTAAAACGTCCAGGGACGCATGTGTGGACGGATTACGCGAGCATTTTGGCCATCAGTTGGCCGAATTGCGACAACCGATCCCGCTTGGTCAACTCGTATATGCCTGTGCTAGCCAGTCACCTGGTTCAACTCAACATTTCCTCGAGGCGGCCAAGCTGCTACACCACTCAAACGACGTGATCATCACCAGTGCCGATGGCAGGAAGCGGCAACATTCCAAACATTATCACCTGGATGATGTGATTGAGTTTTCCCCTCAGATACGGCTGATCTAAAGGCAAATCTTCGCACAGATGACAAAGCCAAATTTGTGCCAGAAACTAGCCAAATAAACCTTCCGAGGCAATCACTGGCCCAGTACGCAGTGACTTTGTTTTTAGCTTCCCGGTCAACTGCATGTTCAACAGATGGCCGGCAATACGTTTGGTGAGCTTAACGGCACTCGGGCTGGAGTTGGCTGATGCAAAAAACAAGGCAAATATGGGAGACCCTTGATCTGGTAGCTTGATTGGGTCCAGCACAACCGGAAAGATGGTATGTAACTGTCGTTGCATGTACGCCAGAATCTCGTCTTGGCTGAGCACCCGTTGCCGTTTTGTTGCAGTCTCTTCTGCCGCGAATAAGTCAGTTTGATCGGTATCCCGGTAAAAGTCCTTCATCCAATCAGTCGTGCCGAACAAGCGTGTCAGTGCTTCTGACTTGCTGGCATCGACCTTGTCGAACTGATTCGCTGCCTGCCGACACACGGCGTTGAGTGGGAATAGATACCAGAGGTCAATGGCACTGGTGGCCGCGATCTGTTGCAAGGTCTCCCAGCGCACCGCCATTCCATAGGGATCCAGAAACATGACGGCGCGACTATCCTTCCAACTGATCTTCCGGAGTAACTCACTGACTCGAGCATTGCCGTCCCCGGCCAACACCTCGACTCGTTTACCAGGATAGGCCTGCGCCAGCTTGTTGAGTGCTTTGACATGCTTGGCTTTGATATCGATGAAGTAATAATCGTCAAAGCCAGGTTGGACCTCGAGAGCTCGCTCGGCAGAGCCACTGATCCGAACGGTTTTTCCATCAAGATTGATCGCGCACTCGCCGGTGCCGGCGAAGGCGTCTATGAACACCCGCCTAAATGGCGAGCGAGGCAGTGGCTTGTCCTGCAGGGCGGTGTTAAACGCCTCCAGGTAGCGCTGCAGCATTTCCAGCTTGATCACCGTCCAGTTACCGCCAAAGCCGTGGTAGTGCAGATCGCTCATTGCCAAAGGTCCGTACCATACCATTGTCATGGTAACTCATAATCACTATGCATGACAAGGTGGAAGGCGATGGTCTCGGGGGGGATAGCAGAAAAGCGAGTGGCGTCTTGATAGTGACCTTGTTCTATTCATCCATGTAAGTTTCCTCTTGCGCCGTTCTATAACCGCTCAAAGCCAATGACAAATTCATGTTACTGAGTCGGTTCACATGGTACTCATGGGTTGGAGCAAATGATTGTCAAAACCACATGACATATTGCTATAGTATCTATTGTACGTTGAGTTGCAAGCTATTCTATCCAAACCAATTAGTTCTAACTGAAATATAGTTGACCAATTTCATTGGGGTTAAGTATGGCAGAGCGAAAGGAAATTGATCTTCGGGCCGCAATTAATGCGATTTCGGATGTGGTTCAGAACCGCCCCCGCCCACTAAGGGAAATGGACCAAATCTATATGAAAACTGGGGATATGGTTCTCCAAAGTGAGATGGTCGCTAAGTGGGCCGACGGAAAGAGGTTAGCTTTTATCGGGGACGGGGATGCAATCAGTGTGAGCGTTGCTTACCTGATGAGCCGTGAGATACTGAACTACGGACCTGCCAAGATTCAAGTATTCGATTTCGACGAACGTATCTGTGGTGCCATCAAACGCTTTGCGGACCGCGAGGGCATCGAGATGCTTGATTCAACCCTCTACAATGTGCTGGAAGCCTTCCCAAACATTGGAGAATTCGACTGTTTCTATACTAATCCCCCATGGGGGGCTAGCAACGGTGGTGACAGTGTCAACGTTTTTTCCCAGCGAGGGATGGAAGCAGTTGGAAACAAGGGGGAAGGCATGATTGTGATCGCTGACGATCATGAGCTTGAATGGCCACAGCAGGTTCTGGCCGCAGTCCAGAAGTTTGTATTGAGTGCTGGGTTTTACGTTCAGCGCATGGCTTCCAAGGTGCATCAATATCACCTAGATGATAACCCCGATCTACGCTCGTGCAATCTGATGATCAAATCTTTGCCGGGCATACTTCCACCTCAGAATTCGGAGCCGATTTCCGATCAGGCCCGCCTTGAGCACTTCTATGGTAGAGATCATCCGATCAAAATTAGGTATGTACGCGAGAAAAAGCGCGTTGATTATGGCAAGGCGCACGATGATGAATATTGCTATGAAACATTCGTTGAGGAAGGAAAGTAATGGCCGATATCATCCAGCCCAATCGGGGAATTCTATTCATGAAAGTAGGTGTTCATGCTCAAGAGACTCTTGAGGACATAATTGAACGTAAGACCAAGGAAATTAAAGATGCCGGTTTTGCTTTTTGGGGCTACGGAGGCAATACTTGTCATCCAACTACGATGGTACAGCCTTTTGTTGAAGGCCATGCGGCACGCGGAGAGAAGGTAGTTCTGTGCATGAATGAGATACTATCGAAGCACTTTGCCGACCCAGTTCGGGCCGAACTCTATTCGACCGATGGCGTCAGATGGCAAAAGGTACCTAACGCTATCAATGTCCTGGGTTCCAGATATGCGTTGGCGATCAAGGATCTTCGGCGTACAAATCTGGAGCTCCCCTTGGCAAAGTCCGCAGTCGCCATCGGAAATAGCAAGGGAATGCTGGGTGTGCAATATATCAGAGGTCGAGTTGACAAGGCATGCCTTGAGTTATGCGAAGGTGCCGATATTCCGCGAGCTCCCGACGAAAAATCTGTACAGATCGATTTAGTGGCCGAACTGTGTGAACCCTACGCTGTCTTCCTCAAAAACTAGATTGGATAGGCAACTAAGACTCCTGGCGCATCTGCTTGGCTACTGTGGATGTAGCTAACGAGACCATCTTGGCATGACTCGAGCGGACTACCACCAGAGTAGCAGCCCAGAGCCATCGTTAGGCTTATATCGATAGTTTTTGGCAGGGCGCATATGGAAGGTTGTACTGACTCTAAGCCAGACTTTTCAATCATCCATAACACCAACTGCTCAAGGGAGGCAACCTTTCCATGAATATGTTCACATGCTTCGTGCTCCCGCAGGGCTGCTATCGCTTTGATGGCACGTTTGTCACCTGTCATCATCAACTCGATTTCGCGGGCAAGCATCAAGGCGCAAAGTTGACTCTCACCCAAGTCCAAATCTACGCCGAATGCAATAGCGGCACTTTCAAGTTGAGCGGCTAGCTCCAGTTCTTCAGGATTGGGCTCAATAGCAGCAATAGAGGTTATAGCTTCTAGGAAGTGTATTTTTACTTCTTCTAACTGATGACCTTCCAGTTTCTTCTTGAATTTGCTGGCCACGACGAATTGTGCTGCAGCAATCATTCCAAAATCTTTACTCCCGAAGGGTTCAGTTTCAAGTAGAAGTTTCAATAGTTTGTATGACGTAATTTTGAGTAAAACATCTGTATCAATCAATGCCCAAGCCATTCGCGCCCCCCATAACGGCTTTCACAAAATGCACGCTCTCATCGCTTAGATTTTGCCAATCCATCTGGTGGGATGCTATGCGGTTGACGACCTTCCAAGCGGGTATGGGGTCAGTGTAAATATGCTTCATCGCATTCTGTACAATTGCCCATTCTCCAGTGGCATAACCGTAGCATAGCGCAAGCGTCCCAGGCTCAATACGGTTGTGGGAGCCTAAGGTCAATGCCTTATTGGCAAGCTCGCGTGCATTGTGGCCTTGCCCTTGTTTCGCTATCTCAAAATCAGGATTACCAGTGAGCAGCTCCAGAGCGTAACGATCCGCCTCAATCTCTTCATCGTCCTTCTCCTGTGAGTTATCATCCTCTTCCATGTCGAGGAGTGCAGACCCTGTCTCAACGTGGCCACAGGCAATATGGCCGATCTCATGTGCCAAGTAAAACGCAATCGAAGCAGGGTACAGTGAGTCTTTGGCTAGTAAAATGGCGTAGCGATCCTTGAGGCGAGCTACCATTGCGCTCATTTTTTTTGCCGCCAGTGGATACACGCGCAGATGAATCACTGGTACACCAATGCCCCACATTGTTGCTAGTAGTTCCAACAACCCCACGTGCGGGTTATTTTTAAGAATTAGATGACGTAGTTTTGAGGCTGTAACGCCATCTAGAATTTCTACCTGTTTGACTGACTTGACAAGCATTCTGGCAACCGATTTGCCAAAAGCTGTGATCGCAGGTTTATCGTGCTGGTCATTACCCCTGAAATTCTTATATTTCGCTGAGTCGTCCCAAATAAATTGAGGAGACTGTTCATCGAGCACAGTTAACGGATCGAGGCCTAGATTTCTAGCCAAAGAAAAGCGTAGCTCTGCTTGCGCCGAAGGCGAAGCATCTGCTGCGTCGCTCCACCATTCTGGCCAAGCGGCATTAATCGCGGAATCAGTCAACCCGGTAGACTTTGCAAGGCGCTGTCTGAACTCTTGTGATTTACTCGCCAAAATGTCTCCACAAGTATGATGAGCTAGTCCTAGCTTTGGCTCTTTCGCTCTTCTACGATATATGACCTTGTGCTCTCTATCAATTTTGCTAGTAGCGCTGCATGTGAGGGGCTGCCATCCCACACCTCGTCTATAAGCTTATGCAGGTCGCTAATCTGTGCACTTTCTTCAACTTCTATTCCAAAAAATGCACACAAACGAAGGGCGTTTGTTCCCTGGCTTTTTACTCCCTGTCCCAGAAGCCGGCGCACAGCATAGAAATTCACTCCACTAGCTCTCGATAGAGCAGTAGGGGAGCCTGTGTACTGAGCAAGCGCCGCATTTAATTTAGCTCTGGCAACTTCCCACTTGATTTGCGATTTGTGCATATTACTGTATAATAACAAAAAATTGCACATTTGAGACTTCAATGTTTTACAACCATGCCAGGCCACCTGCTACAACCAGCCATAGTGCCGGAGATTCCGTTCCTGATATCTTCTGCTGGACAAAGATGGGGGCTGAAGCTGGGCAAACACTCGATGCCATCATTCGGCGTAAAGAGCTGGAGCGCCTAGCGGGCAATGGAGTGTTTGCATGGGGCATCGGTAACTCCCTTGGTACAAGTGTTGACTTGGCTCGGCAAATGAGCCCCAGTGGCAGAGTCGACGTGCTATTCACGCCGATGAAGAGCCCTCCAAAACAGATTGATGCCTCACCTTCTCAAACCTTCTTATGGCTCTACTACATCGAGAGCGATGGCCGTATTGCCTCCCTTCCAGGGCACCTCCTGATCACCAGCCGGGGTGGGGAGCACAAGAAGGCGCACTATGCGCTCCTTTGCCATAGTGAAAGCAGTATTGAGGATGATGTGCTGGAGCATTACATTTATGCAGCAAGTGCACGTAACCTAGCTAGTAGTAACCGTATCGGCTCATCGCAAGTAACCTCTGTGGTGCGTTACGGTTTGGATGCTGTTGCACCCGATGATGCACCTTACAAAGTCGCTTTCCGAGCAGCGTTGCACCAGCAAGGTTTCTTGAAGTTGGTTAGTCCAGTTTGTTTGGAGGGGGCGATTGCCAAGCTATACCATCAGGCGTGTGCCGCGACATCTGCGATGGAGTGGCTCTCTTTAGCCTCGGAGGTACGCAAAATGGCTGAGGAGCTCGTTATACCAGTGCCTGGAACGGATCTATTTGCCTAGTCTGTCCAGGAGAGGCGACAAAGTGGTCAGAAAAGTGGGTAAGCATGACGCTTGCGACCTCGGGGCTGGAGCCTTATAAGTATCAAGGAAAGAAAAATGGCCTCCAATCTTGGAGGCCATCCTTCTCACCGCCTAGGCTGCGTGTGAAATCCCAAAAATCTAGAAAAGTGGGAAAAATCTAGATACTCGTGGGATCCTACATCCTTACACGTCGATATTCCGCGCAATCAAGGCATTACCCTCAATGAAGTTCCGGCGCGGTTCCACTTCGTCGCCCATCAGGGTGGTGAACACGTCGTCCGCGCTCATCACGTCTTCAATGCGCACCTTCAGCAGGCGGCGCACGGTGGGGTCCATGGTGGTTTCCCACAGCTGTTCCGGGTTCATCTCGCCCAGGCCCTTATAGCGCTGGATGTTCATGCCCTTCTTCACTTCCGCCAGCAGCCAGTCCAGCGCTTCGCCAAACTCCGCCACCGGTTTCACGGTTTCGCCGCGTTTGACGTGGGCGCCTTCGCGCAGCAGGCCGCTGAGCATGTCGCCGGTTTTCTTCATTTCCGCGTAGTCGCCGGATTCCAGGAAGTCCTGGTCCATCACCGTCACCATCACGTTGCCGTGCAGTTTTCGGATGATCTTGATCAGGTGGCCGTCGTTCTTTTCATCGCGCAGCAGTTCCAGTTCGATGGCTTCCACCGGCAGCAGCGCGCTCAGTTTGGCCAGCGCGGCGTCCGCTTCTTGCTGGCTGCTAAGGGACAGCGGGCCGGTCTTGAGCATGGCTTCCAGCACCAGCGGGTCGATTACGCGGCTTTCGCGATCAATCACGGAGCGGGTCAGCAGGAACTGGCGAGCAATTTCGCCCAGGGTGTCGCCGGACAGCGCGGCGGCGCCTTCCGCCGGGATCAGTTCGGCTTTTTCCAGCGCCAGTTGCAGCAGGAACTGGTTAAGCTCGGAGTCGTCCTTGAGGTAGCGCTCTTGCTTGCCCACTTTGGCCTTGTACAGCGGCGGCTGGGCGATGTAGATGTGGCCGCGCTCCACCAGTTCGCTCATTTGGCGATAGAAGAAGGTGAGCAGCAGGGTGCGGATGTGCGCGCCGTCCACGTCGGCATCGGTCATGATGATGATGCGGTGGTAGCGCAGCTTGTCCGGGTTGTACTCGTCCTTGCCAATGCCGCAGCCCATGGCGGTGATCAGGGTGGCCACTTCCTGGCTTTGCAGCATTTTGTCGAAGCGGGCGCGTTCCACGTTCAGGATCTTGCCCTTCAGCGGCAGGATGGCCTGGAATTTGCGGTCGCGGCCTTGTTTGGCGGAGCCGCCGGCGGAGTCGCCCTCCACCAGGTACAGTTCGCACTGGGTGGGGTCTTTTTCCTGGCAGTCCGCCAGTTTGCCGGGCAGGCCCAGGCCGTCCATGATGCCTTTGCGGCGGGTGATTTCGCGGGCCTTGCGCGCGGCTTCACGCGCGCGGGCGGCTTCCACGATCTTGCCGCAGATGATCTTGGCGTCGTTGGGGTGTTCCAGCAGATAGGTTTTCAGCGCTTCGCTGATCACTTCATTGACCACCGGGCCAATTTCGCTGGAGACCAGTTTGTCCTTGGTCTGGCTGGAGAACTTGGGGTCCGGCAGTTTGACGGACAGCACGCAGGTCAGGCCTTCGCGCATGTCGTCGCCGGTGGTGTCCACCTTGGCCTTTTTGGCCACTTCGCTCTCTTCAATGTACTGGTTCAGCGTGCGGGTCATCACCTGACGCAGCGCGGTCATATGGGTGCCGCCGTCGCGCTGGGGGATGTTGTTGGTGAAGCACTGGACGCTTTCCTGGTAGGAGTCGTTCCACTGCATCGCCACTTCCACGGTCATGCCGTCTTTTTCGCCCAGGCCGTAAAACACCTTGGGGTGCAGCACGTTCTTGTTGCGGTTCATGTATTCCACGAAGCCCGCCACGCCGCCGGAGAAGGCGAAGCTTTCTTCCTTGCCGCTGCGCTTGTCTATCAGGTTGATGCCCACGCCCTGGTTCAGGAAGGACAGTTCGCGGATGCGCTTGGCCAGGATGTCGAAGTGAAACTCCACCAGGCCGAAGGTTTCTTCGCTGGCGCGGAAGGTCACTTCGGTGCCGCGGTGGTTAGTGTGGCCGGTGACGGTGAGCGGGGCCACGGCGTCGCCGCGGCGGAATTCCATTTCATGGACTTTGCCGTCGCGCCAGATTTTCAGACGCAGCCAGTCGGACAGCGCATTCACAACGGAGACGCCCACGCCGTGCAGGCCGCCGGAGATCTTGTAGCTGTTGCTGTCGAATTTGCCGCCGGCGTGCAGGATGGTCATGATCACTTCCGCCGCCGATCGCCCTTCTTCCGGGTGGATGTCGGTGGGGATGCCCCGGCCGTTGTCTTCCACGGTGATGGAGTTGTCGGGGTTGATGATGACCTTGATGGTGTCGGCATGGCCGGCCAGCGCTTCGTCAATGGCGTTGTCCAGCACTTCAAACACCATGTGGTGCAAGCCGGTGCCGTCCGAGGTGTCGCCAATATACATGCCTGGGCGTTTGCGTACCGCATCCAATCCTTTGAGGACTTTGATGCTATCCGCGCCGTATTCCTGTTCGCTCATCTGCTGCTTTCTGTATGGAGAGGGGCCGGGCGGGCCGGGAGTGACTCCTGGCGCCGCACGGCCGGCCTCTGCCGGTCAATCTGAAAATCCGTTTGCCGGGGCGGGGGCAGGGCCTCCGCCGCCGGCGGGCTGCCGGGTGGCGGCCGGCGTCAAATCCGCATGGGCATGACGATGTATTTGAAGTTACTGACGTCCGGAATGGTCACCAGAGTGCTGCGGTTGGAATCGCCAAAGGCCAGTTGCAGGGTGTCCGCCGGCAGGTTGGTCAGCACGTCCATCAGATAGTTGATGTTGAAGCCGATTTCCAGCTCGCCGCCCTGGTAGGCGATTTCCAGTTCTTCTTCCGCTTCTTCCTGCTCGCTGTTGGTGCAGAGAATGGACATGGAGCCGGGCTTGAGCACCAGGCGCACGCCGCGGAATTTCTCGTTGGCCAGAATGGCGGCGCGCTGCAAGGCGTGCAGGAATTCCAGGCGTTCAATCAGGAAGATCTTGTCGTTGTCCAGCGGGATGACGCGGTTGTAGTCCGGGAACTTGCCGTCCACCACTTTGCTGATGATGACGGTGGAGCCGAAGCTGAAGCGCACCTGGTTGGCCAGCACTTCGATATTGATCGGGTCGTCGATGTCCTGCAGCAGCTTGTACAGCTCGATGATGGTCTTGCGCGGCAGGATCACTTCGGACTTGGGCAGGTTGGCTTCCACGTCCGCGCTGGCAAAGGCCAGGCGGTGGCCGTCGGTGGCCACCAGGCGCACCTGGTTGCCGTCGGTCTGCATCAACAGGCCGTTCAGGTAGTAACGGATGTCCTGCACCGCCATCGCGTATTGCACCTGGGAGATCAGGCGCTTGAGTTCGCGCTGGCTCAAGCTGAAGCTGGAGTCGCTGGCGCTGCCCACGGACAAGAGCGGGAAGTCGTCGGCCGGCAGGGTTTGCAGGTTGAAGCGGCTCTTGCCGGCTTTCAGGGTCAGGCGGCCGCCGTCCAGTTGTTCCAGGGTCACGGTGGCGTTGCCCGGGATGGCGCGCAGGATGTCCTGCAGCTTTTTGGCGGAGGTGGTCAGGCGGAAGTCTTCGCCCGGCAATTCGTCGCTGCTGGCGGTGGTGATCTGGATTTCCAGGTCCGTGGCCAGGAAGCCCACTTGTCCGCCCTTTTTCTCTATCAGCACATTGGACAGGATGGGCAGGGTGTGACGACGCTCGACAATGCCGGTGACTGCCAGCAGTGGCTTGAGCAGGGCATCGCGTTCGGCTTGCAGGATCAGCATGGGGCGGGCTCCCGTTGGGTGTTTGTGAGTCGGTTCAAGTTAGGCTTCATGGTCTTAGTTACGCAGCATGGCCAGCAGCGTGTCGTAATCGTGAGCGATATCGGCGTCGTTGCCGCGCATTTCGGCAATGGTCTTGCAGGCGTGCAGCACGGTGGTGTGGTCGCGGCCGCCAAAGGCGTCGCCGATATTGGGCAGGGACAGCTGGGTCAGTTCCTTGGCCAGCGCCATCGCCACCTGGCGCGGCCGGGCGATGTCGCGGCTGCGCTTTTTGCTGTGCATGTCGGACAGCTTGATCTTGTAGTACTCGGCCACGGTTTTCTGGATGGCGTCCACGGTCACCTGGCGGTTGCCGGCGGCCAGGATGTCCTTGAGCGCTTCCTTGACCAGTTCCAGCGAGATGTTCTGATTGGTGAAGCGGGCGTAAGCCACCACGCGCTTGAGCGCGCCTTCCAATTCGCGCACGTTGGAGCGCACGTTCTGGGCAATGAAGAAAGCCACGTTGTGGTCCAGCTTGATGCTGTCCGCCTCGGCCTTTTTCATCAGAATGGCCACGCGCATTTCCAGCTCCGGCGGCTGGATTTCCACGGTCAGGCCCCAGGAGAAGCGGGAGATCAGCCGCTCTTCCATGCCTTCTATCTGCTTGGGGTAGCTGTCGCAGGTCATGATCACCTGCTTGCCGCCCTCGATCAGCGCGTTGAAGGCGTAGAAGAATTCTTCCTGGGTGCGGTTCTTGCCGGCGAAGAACTGAATATCGTCGATCAGCAGCAGGTCTAGCGAGTGGTAGTAACGCTTGAATTCGTCAAAGGCCTTGTGCTGGTAGGCGCGCATGATGTCGGCCACATAGCGTTCGGCGTGGATGTAGCGGATCTTGGCTTGCGGGTTCTTTTGGAACACGTGGTTGCCGATGGCCTGGATCAAGTGGGTCTTACCCAGGCCCACGCCGCCGTAAACAAACAGCGGGTTGTAGGCCTGGTCGCCCGGGTTTTCCGCAATCTGCATGGCCGCGGCGCGCGCCAGCTGGTTGCCCTTACCGGTCACCAGGGTGTCGAAGGTGAACGAGGGATTGAGCCGGGTGCTTTCGTGGCTGCCGCCAATGGCTTTGACCGCGGCCTGCTTGGCCTGGGACGGCGCGCTGGGCGTCGGCACGCTGGGCGCGGGCTTGGCTTTGGCCGGCATCACCGCGGGCGCGGCGGCCGGACGGCCGGCGGGCGCGCCCAGGCGCAGTTCCACCAGGCACTCGCCCACCAGCTCCACCGCCAGTTCTTCAATACGCGCCAGGAAGCGGTCCTTGATGAACTGCATGATGAAGCGGTTGGGCGCAAACAGCGCGATGCCCTCTTCCGTGGTTTCGGCCGATAGCGGCTTGATCCAGGTATTGAACTGTTGCGAAGACAGTTCGGCCTCCAGGCGGGCCAGGCAGCCAGGCCAAAATTGATCCAGTTCGGTCATTACATATACGCAAGTAAAAGCGAAAAACCCGCTGTCGGCTTTAAGGCCAAGCGGCGGGAGAAGCCGCCGCGCCCCGCGCTTGGGGCGGACGACGTGTGTTCGGCATGATTCAAGGACCGCGTTCCGCGCATCGCCGGGCCGCAAGGCGGGCCAGACATGGACGGGGCGGCCCCCGAGAACCGCTGGCAAAATTCCTGGATCCGGCACGCGCCGCGCTTGCGCGGGCGCGCGTTGCTCCAGTGGGTGGGGCTGAATTTTGGCAGTGCTTCTCTGGGTTGGCGTTCCGCCCCGGCGCGCGTTCAATAATTGCGCAGCGGACTCGGAACGGTAAGCCTTGGCATTCTAACGGTTTTTCTCAAAGTTATCCACAGGTGCTTAGAAAATTCCTCATTGACAAACCGGCGTTTATCCTGTCAAATCACGCGTTTATTTCCGTTTCGAAACAGGAATTCCAATCATGAAGCGTACTTACCAGCCCTCCAATACCCGTCGTAAACGCACCCACGGCTTTCTGGTCCGCATGAAGACCCGCGGCGGCCGCGCAGTGATCGCAGCCCGTCGTTCCAAAGGCCGCAAGCGTCTGGCCGTATAAGCCTTTGTCGGCTTACCGCTTTCGCCGTGCGCACCGGCTATTAAAAACGGATGAGTTCTCATCCGTTTTTAGTTTGCGGATGTCGCGCAGCAACGCCACGTTCCAGGTATCGGCCCGGCCCAATGAATTGGGGCACGCGCGGCTGGGCCTGGTGGTGGGCCGCAAGGTCCACAAGCGGGCCGTGCGCCGCAATTACATCAAGCGCACGGTGCGCGAGTGGTTCCGCCTGAACCGGCAAACGCTGCCGGACATGGACTTCGTGGTCCGCGCCAAGGTGCCTTTTACGCGCGCCGAGCGAACTGAAGTGATCACGGCTTTGTCTTCTCTGTTTGCTAAACTGGCACGATGTCGCGCCTCTTCATCCTCCTGATCCGTTTTTACCAGCTGGCTATCAGCCCGTGGCTGGCACCGCGTTGCCGCTTCCAGCCCACCTGTTCCAGCTACGCGATCGAGGCCATGAAAAAGCACGGCGCACTCAAGGGCGGCTGGCTGGCCGCCAGACGCATCGGACGTTGCCACCCCTGGGGCGGCAGCGGCTACGACCCAGTTCCCTGAACTTAAATCCGGTATCGAGAGATGGATTCCAAGCGCCTCATAATCTTCATCATGCTGTCCCTGGGCATCCTGCTAGGTTGGCAGGAGTTTTTCGCGCCCAAGCCGACGCCGCAGCAGGTGGCCGCGCAAAAACAGGCCGCCACGCAGCAGCAGGCCGCCAACAGCGCGTCCCACAACGCCCAGCCGGTGGATTCCAACAAGCTGACTTCCGGCCAGCGCATCACGGTGAACACCGATGTGCTGAAAGCGGAAATCGACACCGTGGGCGGCGATCTGCGCCAGCTGACGCTGTTGAAGCACGATTCCGCCGTGGACAGCAAAAAGCCGCTTGATCTGCTGACGGACCGGAACGGCCGCGTCTATGTGGCGCAAACCGGCCTGGTGGCCGCCAGCAACCCGGCGCTGCCCACCCACAAAACCGTGTTCACCGCGGAAAAAACCAGCTACGAGCTCTCCGGCGACAAGCTGGAAGTGAAGCTGACCGCGCCGGAAGCCAATGGCGTGAAGGTGAGCAAGATCTACACCTTCACCAAGGGCAGCTACAAGATCGGCGTGCGTTACGACATCGCCAACGGCGGCGCCGCCCCGCTGGCCGCCACCGCTTACTACCGCCTGCTGCGCGACAGCCAAACGCCGGAAGGCGAAGGCCGCCTGGCCCACACCTTCACCGGCCCGGCGGTGTACACCTCGGAAAACAAATTCCAGAAGGTGAGCTTCGACGATCTGGCCAAGGGCAAAGGCGATTACGCCAAGACCGGCAGCGACGGCTGGGTGGCGATGATCCAGCACTACTTCATGTCCGCGTGGATCCTGAAGCCGCTGGACGGCGCCAGCGTGTGCAAGGACGACAAGTCCTGCCGCTTTGAGCTGAAGCAGAGCAACGGCCTCAACTCCGCCGCCGCGCTGGTGGATTACGCCACCATCGCCCCGGGCCAGAGCCTGAGCGTGTCCGTGCCGCTGTTCGCCGGCCCGGAAGAGTACGATGTGATCAGCAAGCTGGCGGACGGCATGGAATACGCCAAGGACTTCGGCATCTTCCACATCTTCGCCTCCCCGCTGTTCTGGCTGCTGACCAAGCTGCACCTGCTGGTGCAGAACTGGGGCTGGGCCATTGTGCTGCTGACCCTGACCGTCAAGGCCATCTTCTACCCGCTGACCGCCGCGTCCTACCGCTCCATGGCCAAGATGAAGGCGCTGGCGCCGCGTCTTGAGCGCATGAAGGAGCAGTACGGCGACGACCGCATGAAGTTCCAGCAGGCGGTGATGGAGATGTACAAGTCCGAGAAGGTGAATCCGCTGGGCGGCTGCCTGCCCATGCTGATCCAGATCCCGGTGTTCATCGGCCTGTACTGGGCGCTGCTGGCTTCGGTTGAGCTGCGCCAGGCGCCGTGGATCCTGTGGTACACCGACTTGGCCCGCCCGGACCCGTTCTATGTGCTGCCGGTGATCATGGCGGCCACCATGTTCCTGCAGACCTTCCTGAACCCGCCGCCGGCGGACCCGATGCAGGCCAAGATGATGAAGATCATGCCGGTGGCCTTCTCGGTGATGTTCTTCTTCTTCCCGTCCGGCCTGGTGCTGTACTACGTGGTCAACAACATCTTGTCGATGGCCCAGCAGTGGCAGATCAACAAGAGCATAGAGAAGAAAAGCAAGGCCGCGCTGCAATCCTGATTGCCCGGCGCGCTCTGAACCCCAAACCCGGCCGCATGGCCGGGTTTTTTGCTGGATAATTGAAGCGTACTCGCCACGACGCCCCGCCTCGCGGGGGCCGCGGCCCAGATTCCAAGGAATGCCCATGAGCCTTAGCTACACCCCCGCCACCATCTGCGCCATCGCCACCGCACCCGGCCGCGGCGGCGTCGGCGTGATCCGCGTGTCCGGCAAGGATTTGCTGCCCTTCGCCGCCGCCGTCAGCGGCGGCAAAACGCCCAAGCCGCGCTATGCGCTGTACACCGACTTCGTCGACGCCCACGGCCAGCCGCTGGACAACGGCCTGCTGCTCTACTTCCCCGGCCCCAACAGCTTCACCGGCGAAGACGTGATCGAACTGCAAGGCCACGGCGGGCCGGTGGTGCTGAAAATGCTGCTGGCGCGCTGCGTGGAGCTGGGCGCGCGGCTGGCGGAACCGGGCGAATTCACCAAGCGCGCCTTCCTCAACGACAAGCTGGACCTGGCCCAGGCGGAAAGCGTGGCGGACTTGATCGACGCCAGCAGCGAAACCGCGGCCAAGAGCGCGCTCAAATCGCTGAAAGGCGCCTTCTCCAAGGAAATCCACGTGCTGGTGGACGAGCTGATCACCCTGCGCATGCTGGTGGAGGCGACGCTGGACTTCCCGGAGGAGGAGATCGACTTCCTCAAACAGGCGGACGCGCTGGGCAAGCTTGAACGGCTGCGCGGCCGGCTGGTGCAGGTGCAGGCCACCGCCAAGCAGGGCGCCATCCTGCGCGAGGGCATGCACGTGGTGCTGGTGGGTCAGCCCAATGTCGGCAAATCCAGCCTGATGAACGCGCTGGCCGGCGACGACATCGCCATCGTGACCGACATCGCCGGCACCACCCGCGACACCGTGCGCGAGGAGATCGTCATCGACGGCGTGCCGGTGCACATCATCGACACCGCCGGCCTGCGCGACACCGACGACGTGGTGGAGAAGATAGGCATAGAACGCACCTGGCAGGCGGTGGAGCGCGCGGACCTGGCCCTGGTGCTGGCGGACAGCCGCGACGGCCTCACCGGCGAGGTGCAGGCCATTCTGCAACGGCTGCCGGCCGCGCTGCCGCGCGTGCACGTGTTCAACAAGGTGGACCTGTCCGGCGAAGCGCCGGGCCTGGCCGATGAAGACGGCCACCCGCTGGTGCGCCTGTCCGCGCGCACCCACGCCGGCGTGGAGCTGCTCAAGGCCAAGCTGCTGGAGATGATAGGTTACAGCGGCGGCGGCGAAGGCGTGTTCCTGGCGCGCCAGCGCCACCTGGACGCCATCCGCCGCGCCGCCGAACACCTGGAACTGGCCCACGCGGACTGGGAGCAAGTGGAAATCTTCGCCGAGGAATTGCGCATGGCGCAGAACGCGCTGTCCGAGATCACCGGCGAATTCAGCGCCGACGATCTGCTGGGGGTGATCTTCAGCCGCTTCTGCATCGGCAAGTAAGCCCTCCCCTCCCGCGCCGCCGCTAGGCCGCCAGCGTCACCCCGGAGTGGAAGGCTATCGTCGGCAACACCTCGTCCAGCACCTGCAAAAAGGTGAAGGCGGCCGGCGACAGCGGCACGCCGCGCCGGGTGAACACGTGGACGTCCCGCTGTAGCTCGGCCGACTCAAACAAGCGGTAGGGCAGATCCCGCGCCGACGGGTGGGAGGCCGCCAGCGCCGACAACACGCAAGCGCCCACCCCGGCGCGGATCAGGCAGAACTGCATGTCCAGATTGGTGACGGTGATCTTGCTGGCCACCTGCTGCCAGAGCTCGGGATGGCTGCGCTCCAGCGCGGACATGATGCTGGTGTCGCTTTCGTCCTGCAGCAAGGGCCATTGCCGCAGGGATTGGCAGTTGAGCGGCCCCGCCGGCGGCTCGAAGCCCGGCGGAAACATCAGCCCCAGCCGGGCGGACAGCAGCTGGCGCTTGTCCAGCTTGTCCCCGGCCGCGCCCACATAGGAACCGATGCCGATGTCCACCTCGCCCGATTCGATGCGGCGCACCACGCCGCCGCTGGTGTCGTCCAGCAGACGCACATGGATGCACGGGTAATCTCTTCTCAGCCGTTTGAGCACCTCCGGCAGCACGCTGGACGCAAAAGCCATGCCGCTGGCCACGTAGACGCTGCCGCTGCTGCCGGCGGATTTTTCGCGCAGATCGGACAGCAGCAGTTCAAAGTCGTTCAGCAGCCGGCGGGCCACCGGCAGGAAGGCGTTGCCCTGCGTGGTGAGCGCCACTTTGCGGGTGGTGCGCTCAAACAGCGTCAGCCCGATCTCCTGCTCCAGCTCGCGTATGGTCTTGGTCAGCGTGGATTGCGTCAGAAACAGCTGGCGGGCCGCGGCGGTGAAGCTTTCGGCTTCGGCAACGGCCGAAAAGGCGCGCAGGTGGCGAAGGGAGATATTCATGACGAAGTGGAATTGATTGGCTTTATTAATTCATTTTACACCAATAACTTTCAACGCTTGCGCGTTTGAAGTTCACGCCCTTCATCATGGAACGGCCATCCCGGCTTTGCCGATAAAACTCAAGCGCAAGCCGCTGACGCCGGGCTTTGGCCGCCATCGAATCCCCCAGATCGTCACCCACCGCAGGCCTCAGAGCCTGTTCAAAGTCCGCTGCGCTTCAGCGGGATGGTTGAACCGCTTCTAAGGCCCCGCCCCTTTGGACGGCGTCAGGGTCCGGTATCGGCGCGCCCACCAGCGCCAGGCGGGCGGTAGTTACGTTACGGAAGCCCGCCAAGAGATAACATTGCCGCGCGCAGAGATCGCGGCTGCTCCACTTCCCGGACGCCCACATCGCCAA
>NZ_JAMZGH010000059.1:0-21936 GCF_024158805.1 Chromobacterium sp. S0633
GGTGGAGGGAGAAGGATTCGAACCTTCGAAGGCAGAGCCGTCAGATTTACAGTCTGATCCCTTTGACCGCTCGGGAATCCCTCCTGAAAGAGACCCGAATATTATAGATAGCCCAGATGGCCGTCAACCGGTTTTTGCATTTTTTTCTAATTATTTTGCCCGCAAAAGCAAAGCGCCCCGGCAAGCCCGGGGCGCTTCCAATAAATTCAAAAACTTAGCGCGTCACGCCTGGCCGGATATCCGCAGATACTTCTGATGCAAGACCTCTTGAGTCTCCTCGTGAGACGGATCCAGAGGGATGCAATCGACCGGACAGACCTGCTGACATTGCGGCTCGTCGTAGTGGCCGACGCACTGGGTGCACAGATTGGGGTCGATTTGATAGATTTCCTCGCCTTGGGAAATCGCGTTATTGGGGCACTCCGGCTCACAGACGTCGCAGTTGATGCATTCGTCGGTAATCATCAAAGACATAGTAAATTCCTCAAGTATTCCACAACATGAATTTTGTCACCCGACAGTCGGGCTCGCAAGTTCGCCCCGTTATATATTTATGAGACTGACTGCAGGCAAACCGCTCAGGCCGGCTCCGCCGCCCGGCGCAGCAAACCATAGTGCACCTGGCCGGCCTTGGCCCGCTTCAGCACCTCCCAGCCCGGCAGCTCTTCGGGCCAACGGCGGCTTTCGATATACGCCAGGCCGTCCTCGCTCATCACCTGAGCCAGCAAAGGCAAAACCTGCGTCAGCAAATCGGTGTCGAACGGCGGATCGACGAAGACGACGTCGAAACGATCGCGGCAGCCCTTCAGATAGGCCAGGGCATCGAACTGCGCCACATCGATGCTCGCGGCGGACAATAACTGCCGGTTGGCTTTCAAGGACTCGGCCACCACACGGGATTTCTCCACCATCACCACGCGCCGCGCCTCGCGCGAAGCCGCCTCAAAGCCCAGAGCCCCGCTTCCGGCGAAAAGATCCAGGCAGGATTTGCCGTACAGCTGCTGGCCCAACCAGTTAAACAAAGTCTCCCGCACACGGTCCGGCGTTGGCCGCAAACCCTGAGCGTCGGGAAACGGCAATAGCCGGCGCCGATACTCGCCACCGATGATTCTGACCGTGTTACGCGACTGACTCATAATTCCAAGCTCAAAAAACAAGGGGCTGAGTGTAACCCGATCCGCGCCGTCGCGCCTCATTGTCGCGCAAACCGGCCGCCATCTGTCGCCGCTCACGCCACAAAAAGCCGTCTATTCCTTATATATAGATTTCAACGATGCGGCGCCTCCGCCTCCCGCCGCGCAGCAACAATTGGGTAAGCACCTCCATTTGAGGATACAATTTAGCCATTTACCGAATTCCGCCGGCCTTTACGCATGTTTAGCTTCTTCAAAAGAAAAACCCAATCCGAGCCCACGCCTCCGGCAACCGCCCCAGCGGAGCCGACGGCCGATATTCAGCCCGCCGCGCTGCCCGTTGTGGACGCGCCAGCCACCCAGTCCGAAACGCGAACGCCCGAGCTGCAGCAAGCGCAGCCCGAGCTGACGCCCCCGACGCCCGCCCCCATCGCACCGGCTTCGCCGCCGGCGGCCGAGCCGCTTGAAGCCGAGCCGCTCTCGCTGAAGAAAATGAGCTGGGCCGAACGCCTGAAGGCCGGCTTGTCCAAAACCCGCGACAAGCTGGGTAAATCCCTGGCCGGCCTGTTTGGCGGCGGCAAGATAGACGAGGAGCTGTACGAAGAGCTGGAAACCGTGCTGCTCACCGCCGACATGGGGGTGGACGCCACCCTGCACCTGCTTGGCGATGTGCGCGAGCGCGTTTCGCTGAAAGGACTGAAAGACGCCTCGGAACTGAAAGACGCGTTGAAGGATTCGCTCGGCGACCTGATCTCGCCGCTGGAAAAGCCGCTGGACGTCAGCGGCAAGAAACCTTTCGTCATCATGATGGCCGGCGTCAACGGCGCCGGCAAGACCACGTCGATAGGCAAGCTGGCCAAGTACTATCAGAGCCAGGGCAAGAGCGTGCTGCTCGCCGCCGGCGACACCTTCCGCGCCGCCGCGCGCGAACAGCTGATGGCCTGGGGCGAACGCAACAACGTCACCGTGATCGCCCAGCAAGGCGGCGACTCCGCCGCCGTCTGCTATGACGCGATCCAGGCCGCGGTCGCCCGCGGCATCGACATCGTGCTGGCAGACACCGCCGGCCGCCTGCCCACCCAGTTGCACCTGATGGAGGAAATCAAGAAGGTGAAGCGGGTGATCCAGAAAGCCTTGCCCGACGCGCCGCATGAAATCATCCTGGTGCTGGACGCCAATATCGGCCAGAACGCCATCACCCAGGTCAAGACTTTCGACGACGCCCTCGGCCTGACCGGGCTGATTCTGAGCAAGCTGGACGGCACGGCCAAGGGCGGCGTGATCGCGGCCATCGCCAAGCAACGTCCGGTTCCGCTGCGTTTTGTCGGCGTGGGCGAAAGCATAGACGACCTGCGGCCGTTCAAGGCCAAGGACTACATCGACGCGCTGTTCGACTGAACGCATCAGCCATTGCAAGCTCTCACTCTTGCCGTCACCAGCTAACGCGGGAACAGAATAATGATCCAGTTCGACCAGGTCACCAAGCGCTACCCAGGTGGCAATGAAGCCCTGAAAAACCTGTCTTTCAACATCGACACCGGCGAGATGGTCTTCCTCGCCGGCCATTCCGGCGCCGGCAAGTCCACCTTGCTCAAGCTGATCGCCGGCATAGAACGCGCCACCGCGGGCGGCGTCGTCGTCAACGGCCAGAACCTGTCCAAGCTGCGCTCCAGCCAGATCCCCTATGTGCGCCAGCATATCGGCCTGGTGTTTCAGGACCACAAGATCCTGTTCGACCGCAGCGTGTTCGACAACGTGATGCTGCCGCTGGACATCATCGGCTTCGATCGCCGCGACGCCGCTAAGCGTGTGCGCGCCGCGCTGGACAAAGTAGGCCTGCTCGGCAAGGAAAAGAGCATGCCGATCCGCCTGTCAGGCGGCGAGCAGCAGCGCCTGTGCATCGCCCGAGCCGTGGTGCACCGCCCCAGCATCCTGCTGGCCGACGAACCTTCCGCCAACCTGGACCGCGCCTATGCGCTGGACATCATGGAATTGTTCAAATCCTTCCACCAAGTGGGCGTCACCGTGTTGATCTCCGCTCACGACGAGACCCTGATGGAAGACTACGGCCGCCGAATCATTCGCCTGCGGGAAGGACAATTTGCCGCATGAAACATTATCTCTATCTGAACTGGCAAAGCGCCAAACTCGCGCTGATCAAGATTCTGCGGCAACCTTTCGGCAGCTTGCTGACCTTGCTGATGCTGTCGCTGGCGCTGGCCTTGCCGCTCTCGCTTTATCTGGCCGTCAGCAGCGTGCAAGACTGGGTGGGCCGGCTGAGCGCCACGCCGCAAGTCACCCTGTTCATGGAACAGTCATCGGAAGAGGCGGACCTGGCCGCGGTGACCTCCACGCTGACGCATCACCCCAAAATCAAGAGCTACAGCTTCGTCAGCAAAAGCAAGGCGCTGGCCGATATGGAAAAGCGCAACGGCCTGCCGGGCCTGGCCGACGGTCTGGACAGCAACCCGCTACCGGACGCCTTCGTGGTCACGCCGAAGGCGCTGGAGCCGCGTGAGCTGGAGATGCTGCAAAAAGAGCTCTCCGGCCTGCCCATGGTGGAACAGGCGCAATTCGACGCGGACTGGGCCAAGCGTTTGTACGGCATGGTGGAAATGGGCAAGCATCTGACCTGGTTCATGGCCATCGCCCTGGGCCTGGCGCTGGTGCTGGTGACCAATAACGCGATCCGGATGCAAATCCTGGCGCGCCAGGACGAAATCGAGGTGTCCAAATTGATAGGCGCGCCGGACAGTTTCATCCGCCGCCCCTTCATGTACCACGCGATGTGGCAAGGCATCCTGGCCGGCTTGGCCGCCTGGGCGCTGACCGGTTGGCTGACCTCGGTGGCCAATCCGGCGATTCGCGAATTCGCCCAGTTGTACGGCGAACGGGTGGAACTGCGCAATCTGAACCCGATCGAACTGGCAGTCGCCGTCGCCGTCTCCGCCCTGCTGGCGATGCTGGGCGCCCGCCTCGCCTCCGACCATCATCTGCGCAAGATAGAACCCAAATGAAACGCGGCCGTTTGCACGCGCATGTAAGCGGCGCAACAACTGTTAATCAGAGCGAACGGCGTCGGCGCACCGGCTGCGCTACTATCGAGACGATAGAAAAAATCATTGACGCTGGAACCTTTCATTGCTAGCACTCTCCATATACGAGTGCTAACATATCACTACCCAAGGAGGTAGTTATACAGATGACCACAACATTTGCTTTGCCCGTCCCGTCCACCAGCGGCAGCCTGGAGCAATACATCCAAGCTGTGAACAGCGTACCCATGCTGACGCCTGAGCAGGAAAACGAGCTTGCAACGCGCTTCCAGGAGCAAAACGACCTGGAGGCCGCGCGCCAGCTGGTGCTCTCGCACCTGCGCGTGGTGGTGTCGATTTCCCGCGGCTACTCCGGATACGGCCTGCCGCAAGCCGACTTGATTCAGGAAGGCAATATCGGCCTGATGAAAGCCGTCAAACGCTTCGAGCCCGATCGCGGCGTGCGCCTGTTTTCCTTTGCCGTGCACTGGATCAAGGCCGAGATTCACGAATTCATCCTGCGCAACTGGCGCCTGGTGCGCATCGCCACCACCAAGCCTCAGCGCAAGCTGTTCTTCAACCTGCGCAGCATGAAGAGCAGTTTCTCCGCGCTGTCGGAAAACGAGGCCCGCCAAATCGCTGCCGATCTGGGCGTCAAGCCGGAAGAAGTCCGCGAGATGGAAACCCGCATGAGCGGCCAGGACATCGCCTTGCTGGCGGACGATAACGACGACGACGGCTACGCGCCGATCGACTGGCTGGCCGATCATCACAATGAGCCCACCCGCGAGATGGAGCGCCGCGCGTTCGATCATCTGCAGACCGAAGGCCTGCAACAGGCTTTGGCCACGCTGGACCCGCGCAGCCGCCGCATCGTTGAAGCGCGCTGGCTGGCCGACGACAGCGGCTCCACGCTGCACGAGCTGGCCGACGAATTCGGCGTGTCCGCCGAGCGCATCCGCCAGATCGAAGCCAAGGCTTTGGGCAAAATGAAGACCGCCCTCAGCCAAGGCGTGGTGATAGAAGGCTAAGCGTCTTCCGCTCAATAAAAAACCACAGGCCTCCGCCTGTGGTTTTTTTATGTCCCGAGCACTAGAAAGCGCTTACTCCAACATGGTCTGGTACTTGACCGGCAGCTTGGCGTAGGCCTCGCGGGCCACTGCGCGCAGAGGCTCCCATTCCGCCCTGTCATCGTCCAGCGTACCCAGAAACACGCCGGCGTAAGTGGGGAACGATGCCAGCGTCGTCCGCAAGGTCTGCTCCGCCTGAAGCTGCTTCCCCGCCAAGATTTCCAACTGCGCGCGCTTCAGCATCACTTCCGGATAAGGACGGAACGCGGTCAGCCGGCTCTCCAGCGCCAGCTTGCGCTCAAGTTGCTCCGGCCCTACTTTCAAGTAGTCGTCCACGGTGTAAAGCGCATGGTAGGCGAACAGCGGCTTGGTGTCCGCGATCTCGATCAGACGCTCCATCCGCGTTGCATCGCGCTTGGCGTCATTGGTCGGCGTATACAAGCCCACCAGCTCCCAGAACATCGACAGACTGCTGATCGACAGCCAACCCACCCAAACCAGCGCCGCGAGCAGCGGCAGACGCAGCGGCCAAGCCAATTGCCTATCGCCGCGCGGTGCCATTGCGGCGAAGATCACCAGCATTGCCAGGAAGTAGTAATACCACAGCGGATACTCCAACATGCTGTGCGTCAGCGTCACCGCCAGGCAACCCAAAGCCAACACCCCTTCCAGGGTGGCGCGACGGCCAAAGAACGGCCACAGCGCCCAGGCAAAACCACCGACGATCAATAAGGTGGCCACGCCGCCCATCTCGGCCAGCAATTGCAGCACCAGATTATGGGAATTGGTGAACAAGCCGCTGTTGAAGCCGGATGCGGCGAATTGCGGCAGCGGCTGCAAACGCACGCTCTCCGCGGCAAACTGCGACCAACCCACCCCCGTCAGCGGATGCGACTGGAAGCTCAACCATGCTTTGTGCATTTCGGCGAAACGCCGCGAACCCATATCGTCGCCATTGGCCGCCAGACGGGCCAGGCCGGAAGTGTTCTGCAAGTTTTCATGCGTCAGCCAGGAAATCAGCTGATTGAACCAAGGCAGAGCGAACTGCATCGCCAATACTACCAGGCAAGACAACCACATCGCCCACAGCATCCGGCGCGACTCCGCGCTGCCGATGCGCCAATGCCACAGCGCGGCCAGACCGGACAAAGCCACCAGATACAATAGAATGGTTCGCGAACCTGCCCAGCCCAACATCAAGGCCAGGCCGAGCACCAGTATCGCCAAACCCCAACGCGGCAGCCGGCCGGCCGCGTACAAATACACGCCGGCCACTACCGACCACATCAAATAATGCGCGTATTGATTGCGCTGGCCGATATGGCCAAAAATATTGCTGGTGGGATGCGAGCCATCGTAAAACAAGCCCAGCTCCGCGGCGTAACCGGTCAACTGAGCCACGCCTATCGCCGCCTGCACCAAGCCGCCCACAATCAAGGCCCAGGCCAGCCAGACCGCGAACGGCCGCTCCCCCATTTCCTCGCGCAAGGACACGGTGACAGCCGCGAGCAAGCCCGCAGCCAGCCAGGCCAAGGCGGTGGCGTAATTCATCCCGGGGAACAAGGCCTCCA
The DNA here is from genome assembly GCF_024158805.1 of Chromobacterium sp. S0633. NCBI lineage: Bacteria > Pseudomonadati > Pseudomonadota > Betaproteobacteria > Neisseriales > Chromobacteriaceae > Chromobacterium > Chromobacterium sp. S0633. The sequence goes on from NZ_JAMZGH010000059.1 coordinate 6,810, forward strand.
CCCAGAACGGCTGCCCGGCCCACAGCAGGCCCATGGCCAGACACCACCAGGCGCTGCGCGGCATATAGCGGAATAACGATCCGCTAGGCAACAAGAAGACCGCCGCCGCCAGCAGCAGCCAGACCACATTGATTTCGCCAAACCACTGCGGCAGCGGCACATAGTGGATGCGCGAGGCGAAAGGCAGGATGGCGATGAGGCATAGGGCCAGCATCGCCAGGAATGTGGAAAATCTTTGAGCGCTCATATTACGGCAGTCGTTTGCTAGATGGAGGACGCAGGATACCGCAAGCAGGCGCTCAAACAAACCGGATCCTGGCGGTCAAAACAAGGGCTTGCGCGTCACGGGCGCGGCCACGGTCATTGTTGCTGCACGCTGAGCCTCCTCACTATGTGCGGGATATTTGGCATATGCCCGTCCAGCAACTTCCGCCATCTCTCGCAGTGGTAGGATCTCAGGCTCAGAGCGCATCCTCAGAGCAACGATAAAACCCGCAACATACTCAGGGTAGCTGGCGATTGCCATTGCAAGCCCTTGCTTCGCTCTATCCGGATCTCCATTTAAAGCACGCAAAATCGCAAGCTTAACCAATATATTAGGATAAGGCCGATAACGCGCCAAACGCTCGAACAGCGCCAACTTTAATGGCAGTTCCTCTTTGGAGGGCTGCAAATAATTCGCCAGCGCCATATCTGCATCCCATGCCCAAAACGGATGCAGGCTGGCTACGTTAAGTGCCTTGACAGCCTCCAATCTATCGCCAAGCAATGGCGCGGGCTTGCTATATTTCACAATCCCCCAGTAAATAGGCATACTAGTAGCCACATAAGTCCAGCACATTATAACAGCGGTCACAATAAGCACTCGCCTTAGCACAGACCTAACAATTAACTCGAACTTAAAAATAGGAGAAGCTGAAAAAATCACAATCAGCATAATCAAAAATGGAAGATACCATAGCGGGTACTCAAACAAGCTATGAATCAAAATCATAGACAGAATAGAAATCAGCAGTAAATTTTCAGCGCTTTGCTTCCCTCGTTTAAAGTAAGGCACGACACCAAAAACACCCCCCATCAAAACAATCAAAAAACCAATGCCACCTGTTTCCGCCAACAACTGGAAAATCAGATTATGGCTATTTGTAAAAAGCCAGCTTTCTGGCACCTTTGGAAAACCAGAAAAAGCCTCTGCCCAAACAGACTCAGCTGCATACCCCCCCAGACCAACACCAAGCATAGGATGCTCCATAAAAACATCCCATGCTTTAGCCCACTCTACTCTTCTTCTTGCCCCCAACCCGCCTTCTAGAATCCGCTCCACTCCACTATGCGTATTTAGATCAATTCCCAAAAATCTCAATAACGCAATAATTTCCCCACTAAATAACTGAGTCAGAATAATCACAAAAACTGCAAATACAATAGCCACAGCCATTCGACGCACATCACAACTTCTACAATTTGACCGCAGCCATAGCCATGCCAATAAAACCACCCCCAAGCTATACGCCAGAGGCAACCTGGCACCAGTCCAGGATATCAATAATGCCAAAACAACTATGCTCACAGCAAAAACCGTGCAACCCAATCGCTCTACCGCTCGTAAATAACATGCAGAGAGGCAACCCCACATCAAGAATTGCGCATACTGATTCCGCTGCCCAATATTACCCATAATATTGCCAGCCGGATTATTCATATCAAATAAAACTAAACCATGCATTTCCCTGGCCAGGCCCAACAACTGTATCCAGCCCAAGCATGCTTGCAATAGAGAGCTGACTAAAACAAAGCTAGATAGAATATAAAAAAAAGTCGATATGTTTTTTTCAAAATAAAATGGAATACACAATGCCACCAGAAAAATAAGCAGAAAAACAAGCCCTATTTCCAAAGAGTCAAATTTATTTTGAGCCACTCCTAAAACAGCAAAAGCAAGCAGAGAAATTGCAAACGGGCTCAGATATAACTTTACGTCATCGATCAAAGTACAGATCAAACACAGGCTAAGAAAAGTCAATGCTACTGCGCTAGAAACCCAATCTGGTAACGGGTAAAATCTAGCAAAACTAAAAAATGGCAATATAATTGCCAAAAACAAAAAACAGAAAAACCAATGAAATGATTTTTTAAACATAGCTATCCGTCAAAAAAGGCCCCCACAGGAGCCTTCTTGATAAACGCAACTACTTAGCGGCAGTTTGCAGGCAGATACTGAGATGGAATCGGGTTGGAAGTCCCAGCGCTACATGTCCATGCCACCGAGCCACTAGCCAAGGTTCCTGTCAAAGTGAATTGATTAGCTGTACTGGTTACATTTCCACCAACAGCAGAAGCATTAAGCGCCACTGTTAGTACACCATTTGAACTGCTTAATGCATAAGTTACACCCGACACATACTTAGTGCTTGGCGATGTAAATGCAGCAAGTCCAGAAGCATTACTTGGCATAGAGCCATTGGAGATGGCCATTTCAGAAATAGCCGTTTTTGCTGCGGCCGCTGCAGACAGCCCTTCCGTCACTTTAGCCCGAACCGTATAATCTTGGTAAGCAGGAATAGCAATTGCAGCAAGAATACCGATGATGGCTACGACAATCATCAGCTCGATCAGGGTAAAGCCCTGTTGCACACGAATCTTCATAAAATAACTCCTGTAAAAATTACCGACACGATGACGGTAAGTATTGAATATTTTGCCCTTGCCCTGAACACAACCACTGCACTGCATTACCGCTTGCCACACTTGGGGTGAACACTACAGTCAACCCAGGCACTGCACTTGCCTGAAATGTAGCAGTAATGATACTCACCCCATTACTTAGACTAATTTGAACATCACTAACAGTCTTGCCAGACAGAGAGCTTGGCATCCCAGCACTAGCATTATTAGCCGGCCATGTATTATTCGCTAGATAAGACTCACTAACCGTGGTTTTTGCATGATCCAAAAAAGTCAGCCCTTCAGAAACTTTTGAACGAATGACATAGTCCTGATAAGCCGGAATCGCAATCGCCGCCAAAATGCCGATAATGGCGACAACAATCATTAGTTCAATCAAGGTAAAACCAGCCGCCTTCCTCATTGCTCGGCTCCAAGGCTTGTTTTATAGGGAGCGACTTATGCAGAAACCATGCCACCCCCTCTTCCACCACCATCTCACTCAATCCGACAAGCATAAATAGCGCAGCAGGTAGAAATGTGACGTTTTTGGTCAGTCCGCGCTCTTTATCCCTGTGATAGCATCGGATGCTTAGTCTGAATACATAGAACAGATATGAGTGATAACCAAGACTGGCTGCAGCGCAGCTTCAACACCGTCTGGCACCCCTGCACCCAGATGAAACGTCATGAGGCTTTGCCCATCGTGCCCATCGCCAGCGCTGACGGCGTCTGGCTGAGCGACTTCGACGGCAAGCGCTATCTGGACGGGGTCAGCTCCTGGTGGGTCAATCTGTTTGGCCATGGTCAGCCTCGGATCAAGCAGGCGATCAAGGATCAGCTGGACAAGCTGGAGCACGTGATGTTGGCGGGCTTTACGCATCAGCCCGTGGTGGAGCTGTCGGAACGTCTGGCCAAGCTCAGCGGCCTGGCCCACGTGTTCTATGGATCCGACGGCGCCAGCGCCACGGAAATTGCGCTCAAGATGAGCTTCCACTATTGGCGCAACCAGGGGCAAGCGGACAAGGCCCGCTTCATCAGCCTGGAAAACAGTTACCACGGCGAAACCGTCGGCGCCCTGGCCGTGACCGACGTTCCCTTGTTTTCCAACACTTACGCCGGCTTGCTGAAGCCGGGCCTGCGCGCGCCGTCTCCGGACGCCCGCCGCGCGCTGCCCGGTGAAAGCGCGGCCGATGCCGCGCTCAGAGCGATCCAGGCGCTGGAAAGCCTGCTGGCCAAACACGCGGGGGAAGTGGCCGCCGTCATCGTGGAGCCCTTGGTTCAAGGCGCGGCCGGGATGGCGATGTACGATCCGCTGTATCTGAGCGAGCTGCGCCGGCTGTGCGATCAATATCAGGTGCACTTGATCGCCGATGAGATCGCCGTCGGCTTTGGCCGGACCGGCAGTCTGTTCGCCTACCAGCAAGCCGACATCACGCCGGACTTTCTCTGTCTGTCCAAAGGCATTACCGGCGGCTTCCTGCCGCTCTCCTGCGTGTTGACCAGCCATCCGATTTACCAGGCCTTCTATCACGATGACGTCACCCGCGGTTTCTTGCATTCGCACAGCTATACCGGCAATGCGCTGGCCTGCGCCGCGGCCCTGGCGGTGCTGGATATCTTTGCGGAGGAAGATGTCCTGGCCGTCAACGCCGCCAAGGCCCAGCGCTTCAACACGCTGATGGCTGGCTTGCGGGCACGGCCGGATGTCAGGGATTTCCGTCACCGCGGCATGATCTGGGCCTTCGAGGTCGACACCGCTCGAGCCGATTTCGCCCAGGCCTGCTTTGCCGCGATGCTGCGCCGCGGATGCCTGCTGCGTCCGATCGGCAACACCGCTTACTTCATGCCGCCCTACTCGATCACCGACGAGGAAATGGCTTTCCTGATCGCCGCCACCGAAGCCACGCTGGAGGAACTGGCGCGCGCATCCAACACCGCCGACGGCCAAAGCATCGCTTTGCCGTGATCCTCCTTGCCATGGCGGGGTGAGTGCCCATAGCATGCGATTTGGCAAGATTTACATTGTGAATCGCCTTGCATGCCGCCGCTCATCCTGCCAGAACAAACTATGGATCCTCTGCTGATAGATACTCAACCGGATAGTGTGGCGGCATGGCTGGAGCGGCTGCCCTTCACCGACCTGCCCGAATGCGGACGCTTATTGAGCCAGTCCCTGCAAAACCTGTCCCGGGTTCCGCTGGACAGCCATTTGCGCCACAAGCTGCTGAAGCTGTATCTAAAAGCGGTGGACCGCTATTACCCGCTGCTGGAAAACGAGATTCGTCAGCACGACAGCCTGGGCACGCCAAAAGTGCGACAGCTGGCCTTGCTCAGCGTCGAGCTGTTTGCAATGATTTTCATCACTTTCAAACAGACGCTGCACGATCGCCTTGCCAAGCGCAGCCTGCTGGATCGCGAACATCCGAAAATCGAGCTGATGGCCTACACCATGATGGCGGCGCGCCAGTTGTTAAGCATCAGCCAGCAATGTTATAGCCCGATCACGCCGGACTTCTGGTACGACTGCCACCAGCTGCATATCTTCGCCAGCAGCCGCGGCTGGCAGGACAAGGGGCTGGCCAACGACGACTCCATCCAGACCATTTATCTGCAAATTCTGCTGATGGGACTGACGCCCAGCAATCGTCTCGCCCCGACCGAGCAGGCCTTGTCGCGGCAGTTGATCTTCGACCTGGCCGCCAAGGCCCGGCTGATCCCGGTGGAAGCCTTGACCCAGCCGGTACACGGCTATCTGGTTGACCAACAGATCGATTCCCCGCCGCGCTTTCTGCCGATTTCCGCAAGCAAATTGGGCCCCGGCTGCTTTCTGCTGGATCTGGAGCCGCTGCGCGACATTCTGGAGAAAAGCCGCGAAGCGCTGCAAAAGGCGCAGAACAATCGCCAGCAAGGCCTGATGATAGACGAGTTGCAGCTCTTGTCCCTTTTGGTGGAGGAGTGGCATCAGCCCAAACGCCGCCGCCACCCGCGGCTCAAGACCCAAACCATTATTGAAATCGTCGCCACGCTGCCGGGCATCTGGTTCCATCGCAACGATCTGAGCTGGCAGTTGCCCGGCATCGCCGCGGAAGAGGACACGCCGCGCCAACGCCCGCCGCCGCCGCCCTGCTTGCTGGCTATTTCCAACCAGAGCGACAATGGCCTGCTGCTGCACGGCCAACCGCGCGATCAATCTTTGCGCGCCGGCGAGTTGCTGCTGGTCACGCCGCCCAATCAACCGGAAAACGCCAAGCTGGGTATCGCCCGCTGGGTCGCGCTGCGCGCGGACGGGCGGGAGATCGAATGCGGCGTGGAATTCATCGGCGGGCCACCCCGGCCCGCGCTGGCCGTGCCCAGCATTACCCATCCCGGCGACAGCTTTCAGTTCGTCTTGCTGCTGGCCACGCCTGCCGGTGCGCCCAAACTGCTGTTGATGGCGGGACGCCCGTATAGCCAGTTGCGCGAATTCCGCCTGCACGACGGCGAACGGGAAAGCCTGATCCGGGTGTCGCGTCTGCACGCGCAGACTCCGCTGTTCCAGATCATGGAATACCGCGACAGCGAGCATTTCTGATCCAGATCAAGCTTTTATCGTGCTGCCTGGCCGGCCGGATGCCGCTGCCCGGATCAAAGCCCTTGTAATCAACGGACTGGCGCCATCGCTTGGTCGCCGGCGGACGCCCTCACCGCTGGAGACCGTCCGCCCCCCGCTTTTTCGGGTACACTCCCCCGCATCTATCGTTTTCGACTTATGGAGTTTTGGATGCGCTCGGTTATTCACGCCGCAGACCGGATTGTGGTCAAGGTCGGCTCCAGTCTCGTCACCAATGACGGCAAGGGCCTGGACAGGGCGGCGCTTGATCGCTGGGCCGCGGAGATCGCCGAGCTGAAGCGGCGCGGCAAACAGGTGGTGCTGGTTTCCAGCGGCGCGATCGCCGAGGGCTGCCAGCGCTTGGGCTGGACCGTGCGCCCCAAGGGCGTGCACGAATTGCAGGCCGCGGCGGCGGTCGGCCAGATGGGCCTGTGCCAGGCCTACGAAACCGCCTTCCGCGGCTTTGGCCTGCAAACCGCGCAAATCCTGCTGACCCACGAGGACCTGGCCGACCGCACCCGTTACCTGAACGCCCGCTCCACGCTGACCAGCCTGTTGAACCTGAACGCGGTGCCCATCATCAACGAGAACGACACCGTGGTCACCGACGAAATCCGCTTCGGCGATAACGACACCCTGGGCGCGCTGGTGACCAATCTGATCGAGGCCGACGCGCTGATCATTCTCACCGATCAGCAAGGCCTGTACAGCGCGGACCCGCGCAAACACCCGGACGCGGAATTCATCCACGAAGCCGTCGCCGGCGAAGCCCGGCTGGAAGAGATGGCCGGCGGCGCCGGTTCCAGCGTGGGCACCGGCGGCATGATCACCAAGATTCTCGCCGCCAAGCGCGCGGCGCGCAGCGGCGCGGCCACCGTGATCGCCTGCGGCCGCGAGCATCAGGTGCTGTCGCGCCTGGCGGACGGCGAAGGCATCGGTACCCAGTTGCTGCCGCCCACCAGCCGCATGGCGGCGCGTAAGCAATGGCTGGCGGATCATCTGAAGCTGTCCGGCCGTCTGGTGCTGGACGCCGGCGCGGCGCTGGCGGTACGGGAACGCGGCACCAGCCTGCTGCCTATCGGCGTTTGCGCGGTGGAAGGCGATTTCCTGCGCGGCGAGGCGGTGGCCTGCGTCGATCAGGAAGGCAAGGAAGTGGCGCGCGGCCTGGTCAACTACAGCTCCAGCGAAGCCCGCACCATCATGCAAAAACCCACCCGCGAGATCGAGGCCGCGCTGGGCTATATGATCGAACCGGAACTGATCCATCGCGACAATATGGTCGCGCTGTGACGGAGGCGGAGGCGCCGCGGCGCCTTCGCTCCGCTTCCCTTTTTACCCTCCCATTCTTTGAACTTAAGGATTCACGCGTATGAAAAAGCTGGCCCTTTCGGCGCTTCTGGCTCTGACTTGGGGCTCGGCAATGGCCGAGGACGTACTCCATATCTACAACTGGAACAACGCCTTGTCCGCAGACACCGCCAAGCGTTTCGAACAATCGTGCAAATGCAGGCTGGTGCAGGACTATTACGGGGACAACGAGGAAATGCTGGCCAAGCTGGCCGCCGGCGCCAAAGGCTACGACATGGTGTTTCCCACCGCCTTCGCCGTCAGCACGCTGATCAAGCAGGGCAAGACCCAGCCGCTGAACAAGGCGCTGCTGCCCAACTGGAAAAACCTCAATGCCGGCTATCTGAACTTGAACGCGCCGTTCGACGCCGGCAACAAGGTGGCCGCGCCCACCGTGGTGTCGCTGACCTTGCTAGGCTACAACGAAACCCAGTTGCAAAAAGCCGGCGTGCTGCCGCAGGCCAACAGCTGGGCGCTGATCTTCGATCCCGCGGTGCTGGCCAAGATCAAGGGCAGAGTCACCGTGCTGGATTCTCAGCGCGAACTGATGTCCGCCGCCCTGCTCTATCTGGGCAAGGACGCCAACTCCGTCCAGCCAGCAGACTGGAAGGCCGCGGCCGGCGTGATCCGCAAAGCCAAGCCCTATTGGGCCGCCTTCAACAACCAGAGCTATATCAAAGAGCTGACCGTCGGCAATATCTGGGTGGCACACGGCTATTCCAACGATCTGTTCCAGGCGCAGCAGGACGCGCAGCACGCCAAACGCCCGTTCAAGCTGGCTTACCAGCCGCAGAAAGAAGGCAATATCCTGGCGGTGGATAATATGGTGGTATTGAAGGACGCCCCGCGTCCGGACCTGGCGCACCGCTTCATCAATTTCATGCTGGACGGCAAGAACGCCGCCGAGATTTCCAACCAGATCGGCGCAACCAATCCGGTCAAGGCGGCCGAGGCCTTCTTCAAACCGCAGATCAAGGCCAATCCGGTGATCATGCTGGAGCCGGCCAAGGGCAAATACGTGGCGCTGAAAGATCTGGACGTGAAATCCCGCCGCGATCTGAACCGCTTGTGGTCGCAAATCAAGATCGGCCGCTGAGCCGCGCCGCGCTTCAAAGAAAAATCCCGGTCATGGACCGGGATTTTTTTCATTCGTCGGAGGCCTGCTCGCCTTTGCGCATCTCCACCGCCTTCATGATCACATAGGCCAGCATCGCGCACAGGAAGAACAACAACATCACCCAGGCAATCGAGCGCAGGGTGTCGATGAAGGTATTGAACAGCTCCAGCAACCAGCGTTCGCCGGTCAGCTCCATCACCGTGCTGCCCTTGCCCGCCGCCGGCGGCAGATACTTCTCCAGCGCCCACTGCCGCACGCCGCCGGACACGCCGGTGACCACGATGGCGAAGAAAATGTACTTGCGCCAGGCATCGGTCAAATCCCGCCCCAGGACTCGCGCCAGAATCTTGTTGACCGCCGGATCGAAAAAGCGCGCGGTGAAAATCGAAGTGGCGATCGCCACCGCCAAGGTCAGGCCGAACAAAGCGTAGAACATAATCATCCCCCGCCGCAGCGGAATGCGTGAAAGCAGGCATTGTACGCCCGCGCGGCGGCGGCGGCGATCAAGGGATGGCCATGCTGCTGCGCGCAAGCGACAGCGCCGGCCGGCGCGTCAATCCCGCAACGGCAGCCCAAAGTGCTGATAGGCCAACGCCGTCGCCATCCGGCCGCGCGGAGTGCGCTGCAGATAGCCTTGCTGAATCAGGAAGGGCTCAATCACATCTTCTATGGTGTCGGTGGATTCGCCGATGGCGGCCGCGACGTTGTCCAGCCCCACCGGCCCGCCGGAGAACTTCTCCAGAATGGCCTGCAGCAGTTTGCGGTCCATGACGTCCAGGCCGGCCGGGTCCACGTCCAGCATCGCCAGCGCGGCGTCCGCCACCTGGGCGCTGACCACCCCGTCGGCCCGGACCTCGGCGTAATCCCGCACCCGGCGCAGCAACCGGTTGGCGATGCGCGGCGTACCGCGGCTGCGGCGCGCCACTTCGAACGCGCCGTCGTCGGCCAGCTTGACGTTCAACAAGCCGGCGGAACGGCTGACGATGCGGGTCAGTTCCTCCGCGTTGTAGAACTCCAGCCGCGCGACGATGCCGAAACGGTCGCGCAGCGGATTGGTCAGCATGCCGGCGCGGGTGGTGGCCCCCACCAGGGTGAACGGCGGCAGATCGATCTTGACCGAACGCGCCGCTGGCCCCTCGCCTATCATGATGTCGATCTGATAATCCTCCAGCGCCGGATAGAGGATTTCCTCCACCACCGGGCTCAGCCGGTGGATCTCGTCGATGAACAGCACATCGTGCGGCTCCAGATTGGTCAGCAAGGCGGCCAGATCGCCCGCCCGCTCCAGCACCGGCCCCGAGGTCTGGCGCAAATTCACTCCCATTTCGCGGGCGACGATGTGCGCCAGCGTGGTCTTGCCCAGGCCGGGCGGGCCGAACAGCAGCACGTGGTCCAGCGCTTCGTTGCGGCGCTTGGCCGCTTCGATGAAGATTTCCAGCTGTTCGCGCGCCTTCTTCTGGCCGACGTACTCGTCCAGCTGCTTGGGCCGCAAGGCGCGCTCCAGCGCCTCCTCCTGGCTGGACAGGCTTTGCTGGGTGACGATGCGCGGCTCGGGCGCGCCGCCGTACAGGTTGTCGGTTTCAATCATGGTGTCAGCCGCCGGCCAAAAAAACGAATGCCCAATCTTACCACCGCGCTATAATCGCCGCTGGCCCGCCCATCATCGCGGGCCAACGCAACGTCTTCAGGGCGGGGTGCAATTCCCCACCGGCGGTATGATCGCAAGATCGAGCCCGCGAGCGCTTCCGCTACCCGGCGGAAGGTCAGCAGATCTGGTGACAGGCCAGAGCCGACGGTAATAGTCCGGATGAGAGAAGACGACATGGCCGCCTGCCGCGCTACGCGCGGCCGCGGCGTGTTCGCTGCGCGCTGGTGCGCGCGGGTTGGCTTGCGCCGGCCCTTTTCACGCCCTGGAACCTGTTTCTCAAACGACCCGAGGACCGTTTCCATGAGTATCGCCACACACCCCGACATCTTGTCCCAACGCGTAGAAGCGGCGCTGAACGCCTTGCGCCGCGGTCTGCCGGTCATTGTTCCCGATGATCACGACCGCGAGAACGAGGCCGACCTGATCCTGGCCGCCGACGCGCTGAGCGAGGCCGAAATGGCGCGTCTGATCCGCGATTGCAGCGGCATCGTCTGCCTGTGCCTGACCGCCGAGCACGCCGCCCGGCTGCAATTGCCGCCGATGACGCAACGCAACGGCAGCCGCTACGGCACCGCCTTCACCGTCAGCATAGAAGCCGCCCAGGGCGTGTCCACCGGCGTGTCCGCCGCCGACCGGGTGCGCACCATCCAGGCCGCCGTCCACCCGCAGGCGCAGGCGGACGACGTGGTCAGCCCCGGCCATGTCTTCCCGCTGGTGGCCGCCGCCGGCGGCGTGCTGAGCCGCCGAGGCCATACCGAGGCCGCGGTGGAACTGGCGCGCCTGGCCGGCTTCCAGCCCGCCGGCGTGCTCTGCGAGCTGATGAACCCCGACGGCAGCATGATGCGCGGCGCACAAATCGCGGACTACGCTCAAACGCACGCGCTGCCCATTCTGAGCGTGGCTGAACTGGTTGAATGGATTTCCCGCCAGAACTTAGCCGCCGCTCCGCTGTCTGCTTGATCTTTGCCCTTAGCCGCGGGCCTGCGCCCGCGGCGTCGACGCCGACCCCATCATGCTTCGTTTCGTTTCATTCCGCAGCCTGTTGCTGGCCAGCTTTCTGATCGTCGCCGTCGTGCCCTCGGCCGTGCTGATCCAGCTGCGCAACGAGCTGGGACACGCCGCCTCCACGCTGCGCTCGCATCAGGAGCAAGCCAAGGAATGGCTGGACGCCAACCGCGTGTCGCGCGAGCAATCCATTCAATTCGAACGCGCCACCCGCCAGGCTCAAATCCTGAAAGACCGCGCGCTGGCCAAAACCGCCGCCGGCGCCTGGCAGGAGATCGAGCTGGCGCAACGCAAATTGCAACGCGGCGACGACGACGAGTTGACGCTCAGCGCCCGGGCCATTCTGGCGATCCAGCCGCAACTCCAGGCCCTGCCGGCGCGCGCCGGCGCACAACGCGACCGCTTGTTCCGCCAGCTGGACCTGCACCTGACCGCGCAAGGCCAATTGATCAACCGCCAACTGGAACAAAGCCAGCGCCAATGGCAGGACTCGATCACGGAAATGCGCCGCACCGCCGACCGCCTGGCCTGGCTGTCGCTGGCCTCCGCGCTGGCGCTGGCGCTGGCGATGACCTTGTTGATCAGCTGGCCGCTGCGCAAGCTGCAAGCCAAGATCGCGCGGATGAGCGACGGGGCGCGGCTGCAGGACTGGCGCCAGTCCGGCCCCGCCGACCTGCAGCGTCTGGCGCGCGAGCTGGCCCAGCTAGACCGCCGGCTGGCGGCGCTGGAAGAACAGAAAGGCCGTTTCTTCCGTCAAGCGTCCCATGAGCTGAAAACGCCGCTGGCCGCCATCCACGAAGCCGCCGCGCTGCTGCGCGAAGAAGTGATAGGACAGCTGTCCGCGCAGCAGCAGGAGATCGTCGCCATCCTGCAAAACAATGCGCAAACCCTGCGTCAGCGCGTGGAAGCCTTATTGCGCTATGATGCCGGCCAATGGCTGTCCGAGACGCTGACCGTGGAAACCTTCGATCTGCCGGCGCTGATTGCGGAGCGGCTGCAGGCCAGCCGTCCGCTATTGCAGGCCAAACGCCTTGCCGCCGACGTCCAGGGCGACGCGGACCGGGTCAACGGCGACCGCTCCAAAGTGGAAACCATTTTGGACAATCTATTGATCAACGCCATCCGCCACAGCTCCGCCGGCAGCGCCTTGAGCCTGCGCCACGGCCGCGACGCCGGCGGCGTCTGGCTGGAAATCCGCGATCAAGGCCCCGGAGTGCCGGACGCCTATCGGGAAAAAATTTTCGAACCGTTCTGGAGCGGCTCGCCGCCGCCGGGCGAACTGCCCGGCACCGGGCTAGGCCTGGCGATGGCGCGCGGCTTCGCCCAATTGATGCGCGGCGAACTGACGCTGGAATCCAAACCTCAGGCCGGCGCCTGCTTCCGCCTGCAGTGGCCGGAACCGGAGAACAAGACATGAAGACATCTCGCTTTTGGGCCCTCAACGCGCGCCGGCTGCTTTGGCTGTGCGGCCTGCTGGCCTTGAGCGCCTGCGCTCATCAAGGCCAGCCGGTCGCCGTGCCCAGCGCGCCCATCATCCGTTGTCCGGACGCCAACCAGATCCTGCTGCTGCTGAGCCAGACGCGGGAAATCCAGGCGCTGAGCCTGGCCGGACGGGAAAGCTGCGGCAGCGCCCGCTTGCTGACTCTGCTGCAACAGGCGCAGGCGGCGGAGAGCCGCGCCGATGTTCAAAAACTGCAGGCCCAATTGGAAAGTCTGCTCGCCAAAACCGATAATCTAGACCCGGCCAGCCAGGGTCTTGCGCGGCTGCCGCTTCAACAGCTGCAGGAAAGACGCAAGCTGGCGGAAGCGCTGGAACGACAGCAGGCGCAGAACCGCGATCTGCAAAAACGCTACGACGACTTGAACGGCAAGCTCAACGCCTTGCGCGAAGTCGAGCGCGAACTCCAGCTGAAACCCAGCAAAACCAAAGGAGGCCAGCCATGAGCGCCATCGCCCGCATCGTCTTGGTGGACGACGATCCCGATCTGTTGCGCTTGCTCGGCCTTCGCCTCGGCGCCGCCGGCTACGAGGTCGAAGCGCTGGACAGCGCCGAAGCGGCCTTGAACGCGCTGGCGGCCCGCCGCGCCGACTTGCTGCTGACGGACTGGCGCCTGCCCGGCATGGATGGTCTGGAGCTGTTTGAGCAAGTCCGCCAGCGCTACCCCGCGATGCCGGTGATTCTGCTGACCGCCCACGGCACGGTGCCGGACGCCGTGGAAGCGGTCAGCCGCGGCGTGTTCGGCTATCTGGTCAAACCCTTCGACGGCAAGGCGCTGCTGGACAAGGTGGCCCAAGGGCTATCGCTGGCGGGCCCCGGACGCGCGGTCGATCAAGCCGCCGCCGGCTGGCGCTCCGGCCTGGTCAGCCGCAGCCCGGCGATGGAGGAACTGCTGGCCGAGGCCCGCATGGTCGCCGCCACCGGCGCCAGCGTGCTCCTGCGCGGCGAAAGCGGCACCGGCAAGGAAGTGCTGGCCAAGGCCATCCACCTGGCCAGCCCGCGCGCCGGCCAGCCCTTCATCGCGGTCAACTGCGGGGCGATTCCGGACAATCTGCTGGAAAGCGAGTTGTTCGGCCATGAAAAAGGCTCGTTCACCGGCGCCAACGCGCGCCAGACCGGCCTGATCCAACAGGCGGACGGCGGCACCCTGTTCCTGGACGAGATCGGCGATATGCCGCCGCCGCTGCAGGTCAAACTGCTGCGCGTGCTGCAAGAGCGCGAGGTGCGTCCGGTCGGCGCGACGCGGGCGACCCCGGTGGATATCCGTCTGGTGTCGGCCACGCATCGCGAGCTGGAAGCGCTGATTCAGGAAGGCAGCTTCCGAGAGGACCTGTTCTATCGCCTGAACGTGGTGTCGCTGCGCCTGCCGCCGCTGGCGGAACGCCGCGAAGACATTCCTCTGCTGGCCGCGCATTTCCTGGAAAAAATCGCCACCCGCTATCAAAAGGCCGTCAGCGGTTTCGCCGCCGACGCGCTGGAATACCTGAGCGCGGCGCCCTGGCCGGGCAATATCCGACAATTGGCCAATGTGGTTGAACAATGTTGCGTGCTGACCACCGGCTCTTTGGTAACGCTGGCGCAAGTACAGAAAGCCGTCGCCAGTGAAGAAAGCGCGATTCCAACGCTGGCGGAAGCCAAGCGGCAATTCGAACGCGACTATCTGGAACGCCTGTTGCGGCTGACCGGCGGCAATGTCAGCGACGCCGCGCGCCTGGCGGACCGCAACCGCACCGAGTTTTACCGCTTGCTGCAAAAACACGAACTGACGCCGGCCGCCTTCAAGCTGGAATAAGCGCGGCGACGCGACTGGCCTGACGGAAACGGAGCGCCTCTACGCCTGTCGCCGATCGGCGACAGGCAAAACCCCAAGCAAATCAAAGCCCTGTCCATCTCCACCGACATTCTGTCGCCTAACGGCGACAGAATGGCCGCTTCCTGCAAGCGAACTCAAGCCACAAAAAACGCAAGACTTTGAAAAATAAGAAAAAACTAAAGCTGGCACGCCTTTTGCCATAGGGAAAGCGCAAATGATCGAAGCGCGGCAGACTCAAGCGCAAGCGATGTGACTCACTCTCTCGAAAAGGTTAATCCCATGAAGAAATCCACTCTTGCCATTGCTCTGATGACTTCCCTGTTCGCCGGCGCCAGCTGGGCGGCTCAAGACGCCAGCGCTCCGGCTGAACAAGCTCAACGCGCCACCGCCGCCAAGGGCGATGCCAGCGCTCCGGCCGAACAAGCTCAACGCGCCACCGCCGC
>NZ_JAMZGH010000005.1:0-210970 GCF_024158805.1 Chromobacterium sp. S0633
CTTGGGCGATCAACTGATCCAGCACCGGATCGTTGAACTGCTTCCACCAGTCCAGGGCGATGGCCGGGTTCTGGGCCTGGGCGCTGTCCGGCAGCTCCAGTTTGGGGCGACTGTAGTCGGGGCCGACCGCGCAAGCGGTCAGCGCCAGCGCCACCAATGAGGGAATCAGGGCGCGTTTAAGCATCGGCCTTGTCTCCTGCCTCGGCCGCGGGCTGAGGCTGTTTCGGTTTGCTGAACTTCATGATGAGCATGAAGAACATCGGGATGAAGAAGGTGGCGATGAAGGTGGCGGCCAACATGCCGCCCACCACGCCGGTGCCGATCGAGTGGCGGCTGGCGGAGCCGGCGCCGCTGGAGATGGCCAAGGGCATGCAACCCAGCACGAAGGCCAGCGAAGTCATCACGATGGGGCGGAAGCGCAGTTTGGCGGCCTCGATGGCGGCTTCGACCACGCTTAGGCCTTCTTCTTCCATTTGTTGGACGGCGAACTCCACGATCAGGATCGCGTTCTTGGCCGATAGGCCGATCAGCGTCACCAAGGCCACCTGGAAGTAGACGTCGTTGGCGAGTCCGCGCATCCAGTTGGCCATCAGCGCGCCGAACATGGCGAAAGGCACCGCCATCAGCACGCTGATAGGCAGGCTCCAGCGTTCGTACTGCGCCGCCAGGATCAGGAACACCATGATCATGCCGAAGCCGAACACCACGGCGGAAGAACCGCTGGTGGATTTCTCCTGGAAGGCGGAACCGGTCCACGCCAGGGTGTAGCCGTCGGGCAAGGTGTCCTTGGCCACGGCTTCCAGCACGTTCAACGCCTCGCCGGAGCTGAAGCCGGGCGCGGGACCGCCCACCAGCTTGGCCGCCGGGAAGATGTTGAAACGCTCCAGGCTTTCCGGACCGGTGGTGTGCTTGATGGTCACCAGCGCCGTCAGCGGGATCATATTGCCGTCCTGCGAACGCACATAGATATTGCGCAGGTCTTCAACCCGGGTGCGGAAATCCGCCTCCGATTGCAGCTGCACGCGGAAGGTGCGGCCGAACTTGTTGAAGTCGTTGACGTACAGCGCGCCGAAGGTGCTCTGCATGGTGTCGAACACGGTGTTGACCGGCACGCCCAGGGACTTGGCCTTGGCCCGATCCAGCTTGACGTAGATCTGCGGCACGCTGGCGGAGAAGGTGGTTTGCACCCCTTTCAGTTCCGGGCGTTTGGCGGCCGCGGCCACCAGTTTCTTGGTGACTTCGCCCAGTTCCACGGAGCTGGCGCCGCCGCGGCTTTGCACATAGGCCTCGAAACCGCCGGTGTTGGACATGCCGGAGATCGGCGGCGGGTTGAAGGCCAGCACGATGCCGTCGGTGATGCCCATCATGCCCTTGGCGAAGGTGTCGCCCACCACGGCCTGAGACGACAGGTTGGGCGTTTTGCGCTCATCCCACGGTTTCAGGGTGATGAAGGACACGCCGGCGTTGGTCTTGTTGCCGCCGGTCAGGATGTCGAAGCCGGCGAAGCTCATCACGTCCTGGACCGCCGGGTTCTTGCTGGTCATCGCGTCCAGTTTGGTCATGGTGGCCGAGGTGCGCTGCATCGACGCGCCGTCCGGCAGGAAGGCGGCGGCGATGATGTAGCCCTGGTCCTCGTCCGGCGCCAGGCTGGACGGGATGATGCGGAACAGGCCAACGCAGATGGCGATCAGGCCGGCGAACAGCAGGATGCCCACCGCGCTGCGCTTGATCAGGAACACCACGCCGCGGGAATAACCCTGGGTCAGGCGATCGAACCAGTTGTTGAACCAGACGAAGAAGCGGGCCGGATGCTGATGGCCTTCCTTCAACAGCAGCGCGCACAGCGCCGGGGTCAGGGTCAGGGCCACCAGGCCGGAAATCGACACCGACACCGCGATGGTGATGGCGAACTGCTTGTACATCTGGCCGGCGATGCCGCCGAGGAAGGCCACCGGGATGAACACCGAGCACAGCACCAGCACGATGGCCACCAGCGCGCCGGACACTTCATCCATCGCCTTGAAGCTGGCTTGCAGCGGCGACAGCTTTTCCTGGGTCATCAGGCGTTCGACGTTTTCCAGCACCACGATGGCGTCGTCCACCACGATGCCGATGGCCAGCACCAGGCCGAACAGCGTCAGGGTGTTGATGGTGAAGCCGAAGGCGTACATGCCGGCGAAGGTGCCGATGATGGAGACGGGCACCGCCAGGCAGGGAATCAGGGTTGCGCGCCAGTTCTGCAGGAACAGGAACACCACCAGGAATACCAGCACCATGGCTTCGGCCAGCGTGGAGTACACCTCTTTGATCGACACTTCCACGAACTTGGTGGTGTCGTAAGGGATGGCGTAGTTCAGGCCTTTGGGGAAGCTCACCGCCAGCTTCTGCATCGTCTGTTCCACGGCTTGCGCGGTGGCCAGCTGGTTGGCGCCGGGCGCCAGGAAGATGCCGATCGGGATGGTGGGCCGGCCGTTGTGCGTGCCGGTGAAGTCATAGGACAAGGCGCCCAGTTCCACGCGCGCCACATCCTTCAGCCGCACGGCGGAGCCGTCCGGGTTGGAGCGCACGATGATGTTCTCGAACTCTTCCGGTTCGGACAGGCGGCCCTGGGTGGTCACGGTGTAGGTGAAGTCCTGCTTGCCTTTGACCGGTTCCGCGCCCACCTTGCCGGCGGCGAACTGAGCGTTCTGCTCGCGGATGGCGGCGGCCACGTCGCTGGGCGTCAGCTTGAGCTGAGCCAGGCGATCGGGCTTCAGCCAGACGCGCATCGAGTAGTCCTGGCCGGCGAAGTTGATCACGTCGCCCACGCCCGGCACCCGCTTGAGCTCGTCCACCACGTTCAACAGCGCGTAGTTGCTGATGAACAGGGTGTCGTAGGTCTTGTCCGGCGAGAACAGCGAAATCACCTGCAGGAAGGCCGAGGACTTCTTGGTCACGTTGACGCCCTGCCGGCGGACTTCTTCCGGCAGCTGCGACAACACCGACTGCACGCGGTTGTTGACGTTGATGGTGGCCTGGTCGGCGTCGGTGCCGATCTTGAAGGTCACGCTCAACGACAGCTTGCCGCTGGAGGAGCTGGTGGACTGCACATAGAGCATGTCGTCCACGCCGTTGATCGCCTGTTCCAGCGGCGAAGCGACGGTGTTGGCGATCACCTCGGCGGAGGCGCCCGGGTAGCTCGCGCTCACCGAGATCATCGGCGGCACGATTTCCGGGTACTGCTCAATGGGCAATGCCTTGAGGGCGGCCAAGCCGGCCAGCGTGATCACGATGGAGATCACGCTGGCGAAGATGGGCCGCCTGATGAAAAAGGCGGAAAACATGGATGGTTACCCCTTTGCCTTATTGTTTGGGCGCGGCGGCGGGCGCGCTGGCGTCGGCCTTGAACGGATGCGGCTTCACATCGGCGCCCGGGCGCAGCTTGATGATGTTGTCCACCACCACTTTGTCGCCGGCTTTCAGGCCGCTTTCCACCAATACGTTCAGACCCACGTCCTGGGACACGGTGATGGGACGCGGCTGCACCTTGTTGTCGGCGCCGACGACCCAGACCATCTTGCCCTGCTGCGAGGTCAGCACCGCGCGCTGCGGCACGGCGATGGCGTTGCTGCGTTGGGCGCCTTGCAGGATCACGCGCACGAACTGGCCGGGCAGAATGCTGCCGTCCGGGTTGGCGAAGGTGGCCCGCGAACGGATGGTGCCGGTGCTGGCGTCCACCAGGCTGTCGGTGAAGTTCAGCCGGCCGCTCTTGCCGTAGGTGGAGCCGTCGGTCAGCTTCAGCTGCACGTTGAAGTGGCCGTTGGAGGCCAGCTTCAATTGGCCGGAGTCCTGCATCTTGCGCAGATTCATCATGTCGCTGTCGGACATGCTGAAATTGACGTAGACCGGGTCCAGCTGGGACACCTTGGTCAGCAGGCTGCCGTCGGCGCTGGTGGACACCAGGCTGCCTTCGGAACGGGTTTCCTGGCTGGTCATGCCGGAAATCGGCGCGGTGACGCGGGCGTAGCCAAGATTGATCTTGGCCTGCTGCACCTGGGCCTGGGCGGCGGCGACGGAAGCCTTGGCGGCTTCATAAGCGCTGACCGCGTCGTCGCGGTCTTTCTGGCTGACCGCGTTCTCTTTGAACAGCGGGCTGATGCGGTCGAAGTCCTGCTTGGTGCGTACCAGCTGAGCCTGTTGCACTTGCAGATTGCCCTGGGCCTGGTCCAGCGTCGCCTTCAACGGCTCCGGATCGATCTGGAACAACAAGTCGCCCTGTTTGACCGGCTTGCCTTCGGTATAGGCGCGCTTGAGCAGAATGCCGCCCACACGGGCGCGTACTTCCACTTCTCGCGAGCCTGCCGCCTGGCCGACGAATTCGAAGGAGACCGGCACATCGCTAGGGGTGATTTCAATCACGCCTACCGGCACC
Source organism: Chromobacterium sp. S0633 (assembly GCF_024158805.1). NCBI lineage: Bacteria > Pseudomonadati > Pseudomonadota > Betaproteobacteria > Neisseriales > Chromobacteriaceae > Chromobacterium > Chromobacterium sp. S0633. The sequence continues at coordinate 4,412 of NZ_JAMZGH010000005.1, forward strand.
GGCGGCATGGCGCCGGCGTGCTGGTCGTTTTTTTGACCGCAGGCCATCAGGCTGGCGGCCAGAGCGGTGAGCAACAGCCAGTGCCCGCCTTTCTGGGCGAAGGTGTTTCCTTGCATCTTCATGGGATGTCCTCAGGAATGTGGGGGTATGAGTGTTATAAGTAAAAGGTACTGCAATTTTTCTTTGATAGTGGGAATTGATCGATCTTGAGTCGCGACATTTTACATACATGCGTGTACGTATGTAAAATGCTTCCAGCGACGCATTGTGTTATGGTGCGGGCTTCCGACAGACCCCTTTGATCAGCGATACGTTCAACATGGCACGCAAAACCCGGGAAGAAGCCGAACAAACGCGGCATCTGCTGCTGGATACGGCGGAGCAGCTTTTTAGCGAGAAGGGTGTCTCTAAAACGACACTGGCAGACATCGCCAGCGCGGCGGGATTGACGCGCGGCGCGGTGTATTGGCATTTCCAGAACAAGCTGGACTTGTACCGGGCGATGCTGGACAGGATGGGCGGGCAGTTTGATGACATCTGCGAGCAATTGTTGAGAACGGCACACTCGAGTCCGGCTCTGGCCTTGTGGAACCATAGCCACCGGCTGCTGACCATGATTGGGGAGAACCAACAGGTTCGTCGTATATTACTCATTCTGTTTATGCGTAGCGAGCATGTCGGCGAACTGGCTCCCATTCACGACGAGTGTGTTGCGCATATGCAAGAAACCCGCGAGCAATTGACCCTGGTGGTGCAGATGGCGGTGGATGCCGGCCAGACCTTGCCCTACGTGACGCCGGAGACGGTGGCCGAGGTGTTGCAGTCCATGCATCACGGCCTGATCAACCGCTGGCTGGCGGACGGCAGCCAGACCAATCTGGGCGAGAATGCCACGCAACTGTTGCAATATGTCTACCGTGGAATATTCCTGCCGGAAGTGATGGAAGAACTCTCCCCCTCAAGCGTAGCCCAGCGCTATAATTGACCTTTTTTGTCAAACCATTAGCGCCGTTGGCGGCTTCAGCCGCGCGGCGTTGTCGGTGTTACCTCTCTCATGCCCCAGGCTATTGAAATTCAGGCGGTGAGCAAGCGCTATGGCCAGCTGCAGGCGCTGGACCAGGTCGGCTTCACCGTTGCCCCCGGCGAATTCTTCGCCCTGCTCGGCCCCAACGGGGCCGGCAAGACCACGCTGATTTCCGCGATGGCAGGTTTGTCGCGGCCGGACAGCGGCAGCATCCGCATCATGGGCCACGACGTGGTCGGCGATTTCCGCGCCGCGCGCAAGGCGCTGGGCGTGGTGCCGCAGGAACTGGTGTTCGATCCCTTTCTGTCGGTGCGGGAAACGCTGCGCTTCCAGTCCGGCTACTTCGGCCTGGGCCGCAACGACGACTGGATCGACGAGTTGCTGTTCAAGCTGGGTCTGGCGGACAAGGCGCACAGCAATATGCGCGCCCTGTCCGGCGGCATGAAGCGCCGGGTGATGGTGGCCCAGGCGCTGGTGCACCGCCCGCCGGTCATCGTGTTGGACGAGCCCACCGCCGGCGTGGACGTGGAGCTGCGCCAGAGCCTGTGGGTGTTCGTGCAGGAACTGAACCGCGCCGGCCACACCATCGTGCTGACCACTCATTATCTGGAGGAGGCCGAGGCCTTGTGCTCGCGCATCGCCATGCTGAAGAAGGGCCGGCTGGTGGCGCTGGAGAACAAGGACAAGCTGCTGGCGCACAGCGCGCGCCGCGAAGTGGCCTTGCTGCTGTCCGGCGATTTGCCGGCGGCCTTGCTGCCTTTGAAGCTGCGCGACGAGGACCGCCGCGTGGTGTTGCAGCTGGAGCACCTGGGCCAGCTGGAAGCGGTGCTGACCGCGCTGCGCGAAGCGGCGGTGGAAGTGCGTGAACTGAACGTGGTGGAGACGGATCTGGAAAGCGTGTTCGTCAAGATGATGAATGGAGGGCCGCAGCCATGACCGGCTTCATGACCCTGTTCAAGAAAGAGCTGGTGCGCTTCTGGAAGGTGGCGTTCCAGACCGTGGCCGCGCCGGTGTTGACCGCGTTGATGTATCAACTGATCTTCGCCCATGTGTTGTCGCGCCATGTCGAGGCCTATCCGGGCATCAGCTACACCGCCTTCCTGATTCCGGGCCTGGCGATGATGTCGATGGCGCAGAACGCCTTCGCCAACAGCTCCAGCAGCCTGATCCAGTCCAAGATCACCGGCAACATCGTGTTCCTGCTGCTGCCGCCGCTGACCGCGCTGGAATTCTTCGGCGCCTATCTGCTGGCCTCCGTCGTGCGCGGCTTGGCCGTCGGCGCCGGGGTTTTGCTGATCACCGGCTGGTTCGGCCTGCCGCTGCCGGCTCAGCCGCTGTGGGCGTTGACCTTTGCCGTGCTGGGCTGCGGCGTGCTGGGCGCGCTGGGCATCCTGGCCGGCATCTGGGCGGAAAAGTTCGATCAACTGGCCGCCTTCCAGAACTTTCTGATCATGCCGCTGACTTTCCTGTCAGGCGTGTTCTATTCGATCAACAGCCTGCCGCCGTTCTGGTACGCCGCGTCTCATCTCAACCCGGTGTTCTACATGATAGACGGCTTCCGCTACGGCTTCTTCGGCCAGGCCGACGTCAGCCCCTGGCTGTCGGCCGGCGTGGTGGGCGGCAGCTTCGCCGTCTTGTCGGGCCTGACGCTCTGGCTGATCAAATCTGGCTATAAACTGCGCCATTGAGCGCATCCACGGGATTTCTCATGATTACTCCGCAACAAGTCAAACAGTACATCGAGGCCGGCCTGGCCTGTACCCATCTGGAAGTGGAAGGCGACGGCCACCACTTCTACGCCACCATCGTGTCGGCGGCTTTCGAGGGCAAGCGCCTGATCGACCGCCACCGCCTGGTCAAGGAGGTGATCGCCACCCGCCTGGCCAGCAATGAAATTCACGCTCTGTCCATCGTCAAGGCCGCCACGCCGGACGAATGGCAAAAACTGCAAGGCTGATCCGTCATGGATAAATTGAAAATCATCGGCAACGGTCCGATCAACGGCGAGATCCGCGTTTCCGGCGCCAAGAACGCCGCCCTGCCCATTCTGTGCGCCAGTCTGTTGACCGGCGACACCATGCGCTTCACCAATGTGCCGATGTTGCGCGACATCGCCACCACCCAGAAGCTGCTGCAAGGCATGGGGGTGCGGGTGATGACGGACAATGTGCACGAGATGGAAATCACCGCCGGCCATCTGGACAGCCTGGTGGCGCCGTACGATCTGGTGAAGACCATGCGCGCGTCCATCCTGGTGCTGGGCCCGACGCTGGCGCGCTTCGGCGAGGCCACGGTGTCCCTGCCGGGCGGCTGCGCCATCGGCAGCCGGCCGGTGGATCAGCACATCAAGGGCCTGGTGGCGATGGGCGCCGAGGTCAGCATCGAGCACGGCTACGTCAAGGCCAAGGCCCGCCGCCTGCGCGGCGCGCGCATCATCATGGACATGGTGACCGTGGGCGGCACCGAGAACCTGTTGATGGCGGCGACGCTGGCCGAGGGCACCACCGTGTTGGAAAACGCCGCGCGCGAACCGGAAGTGACCGATCTGGCCAACTGTCTGGTGGCCATGGGCGCCAAGATCGGCGGCATCGGCACGGACCGGCTGGTGATCGAGGGCGTGGAGCGTCTGCACGGCGCGGATTACGCGGTGATGCCGGACCGCATCGAGGCGGGCACCTTCCTGGTGGCCGGCGCGATGACGCGCGGCCACATCGTGCTGCGCAACGCCGCGCCCAAGAGCATGGAAGCGGTGCTGGACAAGCTGGCCGAAACCGGCGCGGTGGTGGAGTGCGGCGACGACTGGATCTCGCTGGACATGAAGCGCCGTCCGCAGGCGGTGAACTTCCGCACCTTGCCTTACCCGGCTTTCCCCACCGACATGCAGGCCCAGCTGATGACGCTGAACTGCGTGGCCGAGGGCGCCGGCGTGGTGACCGAAACCATTTTCGAAAACCGCTTCATGCACGTGCCCGAGCTGAACCGCATGGGCGCCAATATCGAAGTGGAAGGCAACACCGCCATCATCAAGGGCGTGGAGAAGCTGTCCGGCGCCACGGTGATGGCCACCGATCTGCGCGCGTCGGCCAGCCTGGTGATCGCCGGCCTGGTGGCCGAGGGCGAGACCATCGTCGATCGCATCTACCACCTGGACCGCGGCTACGAGCATATCGAGAAGAAGCTGGGCGCGGTAGGCGCGCTGATCGAACGGATCAGTTAAGCGTAAGCTTTGCCCCTGCAATGAAAAACGCCACGGCTCAGGCCGTGGCGTTTTGTTTTGGTGCGCGGGATTTACGCTTTCTTGACGAATTCGGACTTCAGGCTCATCGCGCCGATGCCGTCGATCTTGCAATCGATGTCGTGGTCGCCGTCGACCAGGCGGATGTTCTTCACCTTGGTGCCCACTTTCACCACCAGGGAGGAGCCTTTGACTTTCAGATCCTTGATCACGGTGACGCTGTCGCCGTCCTGCAGCACATTGCCGTTGGCGTCCTTGATCACGCGGGCCTCTTCGGACGGCGCGGCCTGCTCGTTCCATTCGTGCGCGCACTCCGGGCAGACATACATCGCGCCATCCTGATAGGTGTATTCGGATTTGCATTGCGGACAGGCTGGCAGATTGCTCATGGCGTTTCCTGTTGATAAGTAAAAAGGAAGGCCGCCGGCCAGTGGCCGGCGGCGGAGAGAGTGGGTTTACTGCGCGGCGGAGGCCGCTGTCTTGTCGCCGGGCGCCGTCGCGGCGGGCGAGTCGACCAGTTCGTCCAGGCTGAAGGTGTCCGCCGGCTGGGTGGGGTTGGGCAGGCCCAGCTGCTGCGCGCGCAACTGCATATAGGCGTCGCGGGTGTAGCTGTACGGGTCCAGCGCCGCGGTGCTGAGCATGGCTTCCACGCCCAGGTAGCGGGCGCGGGTGTTCACGCCGTACAGGCCGTAGAAGCCCACCGCCTGCCAGGTGGTGTCGTAGAACATTTTTTCCGGGCCCGGGCCGGCCAGCGAGGCGGTCAGGCCGGCGCCGTCGCGCACGGTGGAGGGGCCGAAGAAGGGCAGCACCAGATAGTTGCTGTCGTGCCAGCCCCAGGCGGCGAAGGTGTCGCCCAGCGTGGTCTTGTTGTTCTTCAGGCCGGCCTGGCTGGCGATGTCGATCAGGCCGAACAGGCCGAAGCCGGTGTTCATCGCCACTCGCATCACGTCGTTCAGCGCTTTTTCCGGCTCGGCGCGCAAGGCGTTGGACAGCGCGCTGTAGACGTCTTTGAGATTGTCGAAGAAATTGCTGACGCCGGTGCGCACCGGCGACGGCGTGACGGCCTTGTAGCCCTCGGCCACCGGCTTGATCACGTAGCGGTCGGCGGTGTCGTTGACCTGGTACATGGCGCGGTTATAGGGCTCGAAGCGGTCGTAAGGCACCGTCGGGTTGCTGGCGCAGCCGGCCAGCAGCAGCGAGAGCGCCAGGCCGGTCAGCGCGGGTTTCAGGGACGACATAAATCCTCTCCGCATATCAATCCGCCGCCGGGGCGGACAGCAGCTCCGCCAGCGAGTAAAGGTCCAGCAAGGCGCTGAGCCCGTTCGGCCAGTTTTCCAGCGACAGGGCGTGGCCGGCGGCGTCGGCGGCGCGGCGCGCGCCGAGCAACAGGGCCAGCGCGGCCGAGTCGGCGCCGGTCACGCCGGACAGATCCAGGCGCAAGGGCGCTTCGCCGGCGAGCTTGGCCAGCGGCGCGGCGAAGGGGCCGCAGCTGTCCATGTTCAGTTGGCCGCTGAGCCGGGCCTGGCCGGGGGCGGTGCGTTCCAGCATCAGGCGTTGCCCTTGGCGGGCGCGGCGGCGGCCGGCGCCGCGTTCTTGTTCTGCAGCAGCTTGATCAGGCCGTCCACGCCGCTTTTGCGCACTTCTTCGTTGAAGGAGTTGCGATAGACGGTGACCAGGCTGGCGCCTTCCACGCTAACGTTATAGATCTTCCAGCCTTGCGCGCCCTTGTTCAGCGAATAATCCACCGCCACCGGGTTGGCGTTGCCCGGCAGGGTCACCGTGGTTTTCACGGTGGCGTCGCGGTCGCCGTTGCTCATCAGCGGGTTGGGCTTGACGTCGACCTGGGCGGTCTTGAAGCGGGTCATGGTCGCGGAATAGGTGCGCACCAGCAGGGTCTGGAATTGCTGGGTCAGTTGCGCGCGCTGTTCGGCGCTGGCCTGACGCCAGCCCAGGCCCACGGCCAGCGCGGTCATGCGCGGGAAGTCGAACATCGGCACCGCCACCGCTTCCGCCTGCAGGCGGATTTGCTTGGTGTTCTTGCCGTTGTCCTGTTTCAGCACTTCCAGCACCTGGCGGGAAGCGTCCTTGATCACGTCGGTGGGGGTGTCGCCGGCGGCTTGGGCCGCGGCGGACAGGCCGAACAGCAGACAGCAGAATGCGAGCAGTTTTTTCATCTTTTTTCCAATCGATTGCGAGTGAGCCGGCGGCGCGGGCAGCGCGCCGGCCGGCAGTGTGTTGCGGGGTGCCCCGTCTTTGTGCCGCGCTATTTGTCAGCGCTCTTGTTGCTATCGGTAAAGCCCGTCATGAACTTGCCGATCAATTGTTCCAGCACCATGGCCGAGGAGGTGATGGTGATGGTGCCGCCCGGGGCCAGATTGGTTTCCGAGCCGCCTTGCAGCATGCCGATATATTGTTCGCCCAGCAGGCCGGCGGTCAGGATGGACGCGCTGGCGTCGTCGCTGATCTGATAGGTCTTGTCAATATTCAGAGTCACGCGGGCGCGATAAGTTTTCGGGTTGAGCCGGATGTCGGCCACGCGTCCGATCACCACGCCGGCTTCCTTGACCGGCGCTTTGACCTTCAGTCCGCCGACGTTGTCGAAGTCGGCGTAGAGCACATAGGTCTGGTTGGCGCTTTGCGGGACCAGATTGGCCACTTTCAGCGACAGAAAGGTGACGGCGGCAATGCCCAGCGCCACGAAAATGCCTACCCACAAGTCAATAGTAGAGCGTTTCATTCGGGTTTTTCCTAGAACATGAAGGCGGTCAGGATGAAATCCAGCGCCAGGATGACCAATGCGGAGGTGACCACGGTCCGGGTGGTGGCGGCGGACACGCCGCTGGCCGTCGGAGTGGCGTCATAGCCTTCGAACACGGCGATCAGGGTGACGGCGACGCCGAAGCACAGGCTCTTGATCAGTCCGTTGACCACATCGAAATGCAGATCGACGTTGGCCTGCATCTGCGACCAGAAGGTGCCGACGTCCAGGCCTATCATCACCACGCCCACCAGGTAGCCGCCGAAGATGCCGACCACGTTGAACAGTGCGGCCAGGATGGGCATGGAGATCACGCCGGCCCAGAAGCGCGGCGCCACGACGCGGGCGATCGGATCGACCGCCATCACGCTCATCGCGTCCAGTTGCTCCGTGGTTTTCATCAGGCCGATTTCGGCCGTCATCGCGCTGCCGGCGCGGCTGGCGAACAAGAGCGCGGCCAGCACCGGGCCCAATTCGCGCAGCAGGGCCAGCGCCACCACCGCGCCCAGCGCGTCGGAGGAGCCGAATTTGGCGAGGGTGCTGTAGCCCTGCAGGCCCAGCACCATGCCGACGAAGAGGCCGGACACCAGGATGATGATCAAGGACATCACGCCGGCGAAGTAGACCTCGCGTATGGTCAGCTGCGGCCGCAGCAGGCTTTGGCCGCTGCCCCGCAGGATGGCCACCAGAAAGCGGCAGGCGAAGCCCAGCCGCCAGACGGCGTTGATGGCGAGATGGCCTAGTCTGCGCAAGGGCGCGGCGATCAGGTCAAGCATGGCGGCCTCCGTTGAGTCCCAGGTCGTCGGCGAGCGAGCGCTCCGCCGGATAGGCGTAACGCACCGGGCCGTCGGCCTCGCCCCAGATGAATTGGTGCACCCATGGCGAATCCGAATTGCGCACCTGGTCCGGCGTGCCCTGGGCGACGATTTCGCCGCCGGCGACGAAGAGCACGTGGTCCACGATCTCCAGCGATTTGTGCACGTCGTGGGTGACCATCACCGCGGTGGTGCCCAGCGCGTGGTTGAGCTTCTTGATCAGGTGGGCGATCACGCCCAGCGAGATTGGGTCCAGGCCGGTGAAGGGTTCGTCGTACAGCATCAGCTGCGGGTCCAGCGCGATGGCGCGCGCCAACGCCACCCGACGCGCCATGCCGCCGGACAGTTCGGCCGGCATCAGCTGCTGGGTGCCGCGCAGGCCGACCGCTTCCAGCTTCATGGTCACCAGGTCGCGGATCATGCTGTCCGGCAACTTGGTGTGCTCGCGAATGGGGAAGGCGACGTTGTCGAACACCGACAGATCGGTGAACAGCGCGCCGAACTGGAACAACATGCCCATGCGGCGGCGGTGTTGATAAAGTTCGGCGGCGCTCATTTTGGCGACGCTCTTGCCGTCCACCAGCACCTCGCCGCTTTGCGGCCGGTTCTGGCCCGAGATCAGCCGCAGCAGCGTGGTCTTGCCGCTGCCGCTGCCGCCCATGACGGCCACCAGCTTGCCGCGCGGAATCGCGAGGTTGAGGTTTTTCAGAATGGGTCGTTCGCCATAGGCGAAGCTGACGTTTCTGAACTCGATGAAATTGTCAGAAGACACAAGTTTTCCAGATAGCATGCGTGAAGCCGCGGACGGCTTCGGTTGAAACGGCGGACCCGGAGCGGTGCGATGGCGGGCCGTTCAGGCAAAGCGGCTCTTGAAGCCCGTCACCCAAGCCCTGGCGTTGCGCTGCGCCTTGGCTGGCGGCGCTTCACGGCCTGGGCTGAGCGGTGCTTGGAGAGCGGCCGCTTTTTTGCCGATTCTTTTCGAACTGGAGATTTTATAGACTTGTCGTGGACTAGCCAAATTTCAACAGCATTCGCGATGCAAATATGCTGCATTGCAATGCGGCCGGAGACGCCGAGAGGCGACGACGGAGGGGAGAAAAGGCGAACGGCGGGCGAGCCGACCGTCCGCCCGAGCCGGCGGACGGCGGGGCCTTACACGCCGCGCAGCAGCTCGTTGATGCTGGTCTTGCTGCGAGTCTGAGCGTCCACTTTCTTGACGATCACCGCGCAGTACAGGCTGTGGCTGCCGTCCTTGCTGGGCAGGTTGCCGGACACCACCACCGAGCCCGGCGGCACGCGGCCGTAGCTGACTTCGCCGGTTTCGCGGTCGTAGATCTTGGTGGATTGGCCGATGTAGACGCCCATGGAGATTACCGAGCCTTCGCCTACGATCACGCCTTCGACGATTTCCGAACGCGCGCCGATGAAGCAGTTGTCTTCGATGATGGTGGGGTTGGCCTGCAGCGGTTCCAGCACGCCGCCGATGCCGACGCCGCCGGACAGGTGAACGTTCTTGCCGATCTGGGCGCAGGAGCCGACGGTGGCCCAGGTGTCCACCATCGCGCCTTCGTCGACGTAGGCGCCGATATTGACGTAGGACGGCATCAGCACGGTGTTCTTGGCGATGAAGCTGCCCTTGCGCGCCACCGCGCCCGGCACCACGCGGAAACCGGCTTCCTGGAAGCGGGCCGGGTTCCAGTCGGCGAACTTGGTGTCGACCTTGTCGAAGTAGCGGTTGACGCCGTCGTCGGAGATTTCATTGTCGTGGATGCGGAAAGACAGCAGCACCGCCTTCTTCACCCACTGGTTCACCACCCAGTCGGCGCCCTGTTTTTCCGCCACGCGCAGGCGGCCGGCGTCCAGCTCGGCGATCACCTGGCCGATGGCGGCCTTCAGTTCGGCGGAGACGGTGGCGGGCGTGATCTCGGCGCGCTTCTCAAACGCTTCTTCGATCAGGGTCTGGATCGGATGCATGGTGTTCAGTCCTTTGGCAATGTGGATGGAAGTCGTCATTCAATTCGCTTTCAAGCGGCCGCGCCGGAGGCGGGCCGCGTGGATTCAGGGGGTCTGGCGCTGCCGGCGCTCGGCGAAGGCGACGATGCGCTCGACGCCGGCCACGCATTCCTCCAGCGTGGCCACCAGCGCGACGCGGACATAGCCGGCGCCGGGATTGACGCCGTGGGCCTCGCGCGCCAGGTAGCTGCCGGGCAGCACGGTGACGTGTTCTTCGGCGAACAGCGCCTTGGCGAAGTCTACATCATTCCCGTCCGGCACCTTGGCCCACAGGTAGAAACCAGCGTCCGGGCGGCGCACTTCCAGCCCCATCGCCAGCCGCGGGGTGACCGCGTCGAACTTGGCGATGTATTGCGCCCGGTTGGACTCGACGTGATCCTCGTCGTTCCAGGCCGCCACGCTGGCCGCCTGTATCGTCAGGCTCATCGCGCTGCCGTGGTAGGTGCGGTAGAGCAGGAATTTCGCCAGGAGCGCCGCGTCGCCGGCGACGAAGCCCGAGCGCATGCCGGGCACGTTGGAGCGCTTGGACAGGCTGGTGAACATCAGCAGCCGCTCAAAGCCGCGTCCCAGCTTGCTCGCCGCCTCCAGCCCGCCCAGCGGCGGCCGGCCGAAGTGGATTTCGGAATAGCACTCGTCGCTGGCGATGACGAAGCCGTAGCGGTCGGACAGCTGAAACAGGGTTTCCCAATCGGCCAGCGACATCACCGCGCCGGTGGGGTTGCCGGGGCTGCACACGATCACCAGCTGGGTGCGTGCCCACACCGACTCCGGCACCTGGCTCCAGTCCGGCTGGAAGCGCTGTTCGGCCAGGCAGTTGACATAGTGGGGCTCGGCGCCGGCCAACAGTGCCGCGCCTTCGTAAATCTGGTAAAAAGGATTCGGGGATATCACTACCGGCGCAGGCTCCGCGCTTGCGTCGATCACCGTCTGCACAAAAGCAAACAAGGCTTCACGGCTGCCGTTGACCGGCAGTATCTCGCTTTGCGCATCCAGGTTCAGGTCATAACGCCGCCGCATCCAGGCGGCGCAGGCCTGGCGCAGCGCTTCGCTGCCCAGCGTGGCCGGGTATTGCGACAAGCTGCCCAGATTGGCTATCAGCGCCTGTTCCACCAGCGCCGGCGTCGGGTGCTTGGGTTCGCCTATCGACAGGTTGATGTGCGCCTTGTCCGCGGGCGGCGTCGCGCCGGCGAGCAGGGCGCGCAGGCGTTGAAACGGATAGGGCTGCAATTGGGCCAGGCGAGGGTTCACGGGTATCTCCAGGAAAGCGGGCGCAAGCAAACGAACAGCGAACATCTTAAGAACAGCAATGACACCTGTAAAACAAAAGTTTCTGGCCACCACCGGCATTCTGACCACCGCGCTGGTGTGGGGGCTGATGTGGTATCCCTTCCGCAGCCTCAATCAAAGCGGAGTCAGCGTGGCGATGACCTCGCTGGTGGTCTATCTGGTGGCCATCACCCTGGGCGTGATCACCTTTTTCGACGTCTACCGCCGCCAATTCCGGCTGCAGCCGGTGTTGCTGGTGCTGACCGCGGTGTTCGGCTGGTGCAACTACAGCTATACCTGGGCCGTGTCCGAGGGACAAGTGATGCGGGTCTTGCTGCTGTTCTACCTGTCGCCGCTGTGGACGGTGTTCCTGTCGCGGCTGATCCTGAAGGAGCGCCTGACCCGCAGCGGCTGGCTGGTGGTGGCCCTGTCGCTGCTCGGCTGCTTCATCTTCATCTATCGTCCCGGCCTGTTCGCCGGGGAGCTGCCGCTCAGCCATCGCTACGAATGGCTGGCCTTGTCCGGCGGAATGGCCTTCGCGCTGGGCAATGTGATCAGCCGCGGCGCCCAGTCCATTCCGGTGCCGGTTAAATCGGCGTCGATCTGGTTCGGCGTGGCGTCCATCGGCGCGATCAAGCTGGCGCTGGCCGGGCAGCTGGGCGGCATTTTGCAGATACCGCCGCAAAGCTGGCTGGTGCTGGGCATCCTGGGCGTCACCTTGCTGTGCACCAGCGTGATATCGCAGCACGGGGTTTCCATTCTGCCGGCGACGCAGACGATGACGTTGATGCTGATGGAGTTGTTGTTCGCGGCGGCGTCGGCCTATTTGCTGGCCGGCGAGGCGATGACGCCGCGCGAATGGGCGGGCGGCGCCTTGATCGCCAGCGCCAGCCTGTTGTCCGGACGCATGACCAGAAAGCCGGGGACGGCGCAATTGAAACAGGAGGCAGCATGATTACGATCAGACCGATGAACGACGACGATTTCGAGCGTTTCTGGCCGGTGTTCCACGCGGTGGTGGCGGCCAGGGAAACCTACGCCTTCGATCCGGAGATGACACAGGAACAGGCGCGCGAGCTGTGGCTGCGCTTGCCGCTGCACACGCTGGTGGCGGAGGAGGACGGCGCGCTGCTGGGCTCGTATTTTCTCAAGCCCAACGCCGCCGGACCGGGCGGCCATGTCTGCAACTGCGGCTATATGGTGGCCGAGGCGGCGCGCGGCAAGGGCGTGGCGCGGCTGATGTGCGAGCATTCGCAGCAATTGGCGCGCGACAGCGGCTTCCTGGCGATGCAGTTCAATTCCGTGGTGGCCAGCAACGAGGTGGCGGTGGCCTTGTGGCGCAAGCTGGGCTACGAGCAGGTGGGGCGTTTGCCGCGCGCCTATCGTCACGCGCGGCTGGGTCTGGTGGACTGTCTGGTGATGTACAAATGGTTGGGCGACGCCGCGCCGGACATGCCGGAACCGGCGCCGCTGATCGGCCGCAAGAATATCGAGGCGACGGTGTCGCGTCGCAAGGGCCACCGCTAGCGCCTGTTCCAAGCCTGCTGCGCATCGGCGGGATAATGAGATACAGGGTGTTGAAACCGCTTCGAAATACTTATGCGCCACGTGCGCATTCCGCTTTCTCAGCGGTTTTCGCCTGGTCTCGCCTTAGCTCGCGAGACGTTGAACCGCTTCTAAGCCGCCGCCGGCTCAATAATGCGGCGGAACCTCGTCGCGCAGGCTGAGGCCGGACGCGGCGTCGTCCGGCTGGGCCTGACGGAATTGCTGGTAGAGCAGACGCATCTGCTGTTGCAGCAACTCCATGTCTTTTTGCTGGCGCGCCACGGTGGCGTTCAGCGCGTCCAATAGTTCGTCCTGGAAGGCGAGCTTCACTTCCATTTCGGCCAGGCGGGCATCGATTTGATCATCCATGCCGGCCATTCTACAACACCATGGCCGCGATCCAGCCGGCCGCCAGCACAGGCAGGTTGTAGTGCAGGAAGGTGGGCAGCACGGTGTCGCGGATATGGTCGTGCTGGCCGTCCACGTTCAGGCCCGAAGTCGGGCCCAGCGTGGAGTCAGAAGCCGGCGAGCCGGCGTCGCCCAGCGCGCCGGCGGTGCCGATGATGGCCACGGTGGCCAGCGGCGAGAAGCCGAGGTGCATGCACAGGGGCACGTAGATGGCGGTGAGAATGGGCACGGTGGAGAAGGACGAGCCTATGCCCAGGGTCACCACCAGGCCCACCAGCAGCATGGCGAAGGCGGCCACGCCCTGATTGCCGGCGAACAGGCCGGCGCTGGCGGTCACCAGCGCGCCCACCTGGCCGGTGGCCTTCAGCACTTCCGCGAAGCCCTGGGCGGTGATCATGGTGAAGCCTATCATCGCCATCATCTTCATGCCTTCGTTGAACAGACCGTCCGCGTCCTTCCATTTCACCACGCCGGTGGCGAGGAAGAGCAGAAAGCCCGCCAGCGCGCCCATGATCATCGAATCGGTATACAGCTGCACCGCGAAGGCCAGCGTGATCGCCAGCAGCGCGGTGGCCAGCGATTTGCGGCTGACCTTGGCGCGGGTGCGCTCGGCGTTTTCTATCTTGCCCAGCGCGTACTGGCGCGGTTTGCGGTAGCTGACCAGCACCGCCCACAGCAGGCCGGCCAGCATGCCCAGCGCCGGTATCGCCATCGCGTGCATCACATTGACGCCGCGCACGTCCATGCCGGATTTGGCGATGTTGCCGAGCAGGATCTGCTTCAGAAAGATATCGCCGAAGCCCACCGGGAACACCATATAGGGCGTGACCAGGCCGAAGGTGATCACGCAGGCGACCAGGCGGCGGTCCAGATGCAGCCGCGCCATCACATAGAGCAGCGGCGGCACCAGCAGCGGGATGAAGGCGATGTGGATGGGAACCAGGTTCTGGCTGGCGACGCTGACCAGGGCCAGCAACAGGATCAAGGCCCATTTCAGTTTGCCTTGCGCGCCGCCTCGTTCCAGCCGCTTGATCGCCAGATCCGCCATCGCGTGGGGCAGGCCGGATTTGGCGATGGCCAGCGCGAAGGCGCCCAGCAGGGCGTAGGACAAGGCCACCGCGGCGCCGCCGGTGATGCCGTTGTTGAAGGCTTCAAGCGTGCGGGACAGGGACAGGCCGCCGCTAAGGCCGCCGATCAAGGCGCCGAGCAGCAGGCTGATGACGACGTGGGTGCGCAAGAGCGCCAGCCCGAGCATGACGATGACGGCCAGAAGAACTGCGTTCATTTGTATATACAGATCAATAGGTTGGGCGGATAGGCCGAGGGCGCGCAGCGTAGCGGGTTTCGGTTTTTCTGTCGATAGTTTTGCTGGCAAGGACGGGGGGAGGGGCGCGAGATGAGGCCCGCCGTGGCGGCGGAGGCGGCGTCTTGTTTTACCTAGAGATTTCAAAGGTTTGCCGATTCATCGTCGTGGAGGGCGACGCGATGGGACCGCTGAGGCATTTATATATTTATTGGAAATAAAAAACTAATTTTATATATCTTTACTGCGCCATTACATCGGCTTAGAGTGAGGACATGTCAAGGCGGCGTGCCGCGCCGCGCGAGAAGGAGGTGGCTGATGAACGCTCTGCTGATAGGCGCGGACAGCTTGGGGAATATTCCGGCGGTTCTGCAAAGCTACGATATCCGGATTTCCCGCCACATCTGCGGGCGCAACGTCGCGCATCAGCGCAAGGCGCCGCTGCCGGGCAAGCCGGATCTGTTGATCCTGCTCACCGATTTCCTGGGACACAATGTGATGCGTAATTACCGGGACAGCGCCCACGCGCTGGGCATTCCGGTGGTGGCCTGCCGCCGATCCGCCACCGCGGTGGAGCGGCGTTTGCAATATGAGGGCTGGAGGAAGCTGCCATGATTTTTTCAGGCAATGAAAATTGGTTGGACAGCCTGGCGCGCGCCGAGGGCTCGGCGCTGCCGCTGCGCGAGGATTCCGTCACGGTGGAGTGGGCCGGATTGGCGCCGCCGCCCTTGCCGCCGCCCTTGGCGGCCCAGGCCTCGCCGCCGGCTTGATCCGCCAGCGTCCGTCTATTCGCGATGGTAGGGGTGGTTGTTGAGAATGGAATAGGCGCGGTAGATCTGCTCGGCCAGCATCACCCGGACCATGCCGTGCGGCAGCGTCATCGCGGACAGTTGCAGCAGCACGTCGGCGCGTTGTTTCAATTCCGCGGCCAGGCCGTCGGCGCCGCCGATGATGAAGGCCACATCGTCGCCGCCGGCCATCCATTCCTTCAGGCCTTCGGCCAGCCGCACCGAGGTCCAGTTTTTGCCGCGCTCGTCCATCACTACCAGCCGCGCGCGCGGCGGGATGGCGGCGAGCAGCCGCTCGTGTTCGGCGGCGATGCCTTTTTCGGCGGTGACGCCGCCGCCGCGTTTCTCCGGCTTGATTTCCTTCAGTTCCAGCGTGATGTCGCGGCCAAAGCGCTTGGCGTAATCGCCGTAGGCTTCGTCGACCCAGCGCGGCATCTTGGTGCCGACGGCGAGAATAGTGATTTTCATCGTGTGTGAGCCAGGGAGTAAAACGCAAACGGGGACTTGCGTCCCCGTTCTTGATGGCGGCTTAGCGCAGCCGGATCAGGTCGCCGACCACGGACGGCCGCCGGCCGGCAGGAAGCTGGGCTTCTGACCGCCCCACAGCGCTTCGATGTCGTAGTAGTCGCGCACCGCGGGCAGCATCACATGCACCACCACGTCGCCGGCGTCCACCAGCACCCATTCGCCGCTTTCGTGGCCTTCGCTGCCGACGATGTCCACGCCGGCTTCCTTCAGCTTCACGTGCACGCTGTTGGCCAGCGCCTTGACCTGGCGGTTGGAGTCGCCGGTGGCCACGATCATGCACTGGAACAGCGAGGTCAGCTTGCTGGTGTCCAGTTCGATGATGTCCTTGCCCTTGACGTCTTCCAGGGCTTCGATCGCCAGCTTGGCAATGTCTTGCACTTCCATAATGTCCTTTTCCTATGCGGGGTCCGCGTCGGCCAGAGCCGGCGCAAAGCGGCCGCAAAATGGCGGGCGGGCCGGCGCGCGCAAGCGGCCGGCAGACCCGCCGTATTGCTTTTAAAGTGAATCGCTGCCGGCCGTCTGCTGACGGCCTGGCGGAAAGTGGCCGGACACGGCGGCTACACTGTCTGGTATAGCCGGTGTTGGCGGATATAGGCCAGCACCGCGGGCGGCAGCACATCGTCCACCGCGTCGCCGCGCGCCAGGCGCTGGCGGATGTCGGTGGCCGCGATGTCCACCGGCGGCAAGGCCAAGGGGCGGATTGTACCGGATGCGGTTCGATTTGAAAAATCAGAGACTTGCCGGGCGCGCCACAAGGGCCGCACCGGCGCAGGCAGCGAGGCGGGATCGAAGCCGGGGCGCAAGGCTACGGCCAGGTTGGCGAAACGCAACAGTTCGTCCCAGCGCTTCCAGGTGTGCAGCGCGGCCAGCGAGTCGCCGCCGATCAAAAACCACAATTCGGCGGCGGGGCCCAGCTCGGCGCGCAGTTCTTCCAGGGTGTCTATGGTGTAGGCCGCGCCGGGGCGGCGCACTTCGCGCTCGTCCACCGTCAGCCGCGGATGATCCGCCGCCGCCAGCTCCGCCATGGCGAGGCGCTGGGCCGGCGCGGCGTACGGGCCGTGGCTGCGATGATAGGGCCGGCCGGCCGGAATCAGTCTGACCTCGTCCAGCGCCAGCTCCGCGGCGAAGGCGTCGGCCATGCGCAGGTGGGCGTTGTGGATGGGGTCGAAGGTGCCGCCGAACAGGCCCAGACGCACCGGCTTACTCCGGAGCGTCGTCGTTCTGGTAGCCGTCGACGATGACTTCCAGCCGGCCGGTGGACGGATGGATCACCATGCCGTGCACCGGAACGTCCTTGGGCATCAGCGGATGGTTGCGGATGGTGTGCACGGTGTGGCGCACGCTGTCGGACACGTTGTCAAAGCCCTTCAGCCAGCCGTCCAGATCGATGCCGGCCGCGCGCAGCGTGGCGATGGTGTCTTCCGACACGCCGCGTTCCATCGCATGGTCCAGCACGCGCTGCGGATCGACCGCGCGCATGCCGCAGTCGCGGTGAGCGACCACGCAGATCTCGTCGGCGCGCAGTTCGTACACGGCCATGATCAGGCTGCGCATCACCGAACCCCACGGGTGGGTGATCAGCGCGCCGGCGTTCTTGATCAGCTTGGCGTCGCCGTTCTTCAGGCCCATGGCCTTGGGCAGCAATTCCACCAGCCGGGCGTCCATACAGGCCAGGACGGCCAGGCCTTTGCCGGGGAATTTGTCGGTCTTGAACTGCTCGTATTCGCGGTTTTCCACGAAGTGGCGGTTGTGTTCGAGCAGAGCGCTTAATCTATCCATGATGGCAATCTCCTACTGAGAGTCTGTTCATGAGCGTTCTGGCGCGGAGACGCAAAAGGATCATGGACAGGCTCTGAACGCTGCGTTGGGTCGTTTAGAGAAAATACTCGGTTGCGGGCGCATCCTACCACTGTTGTTCCGGCCGGTCTTGTGTTTTCGCAAACCAGGGATTTCCCTGGCTACAGCAGGGAATTTCGATGAACTCCAGACAATGGCGGCGAATGGGCGCTGGCGCGCCGCATCGAGCGGGCTACGCTCACCAACGCGACAGATGGTCCTCGGTCACGCCGAGCAAGTCGTCGACCACATGGACGGCGCCGTCGTCCGGGTCGCGGATCTGGCCGTTGAAGCGGCCGATAGGCTGCACATAGCGGCTGGCGGCGATCAGCAGATTCTTGTCTTCGCGGCGCGCCCCCTCCGGGGCGAAGCTCAGGTCCAGCAAGCCGTTGTCGCTGCGCATGCGCCAGCCCAGCAGCGGATCCTCCGGCTGGTAGTCGAAGCGCACCGGCCCCAGCCGGATCAGCTTGCCGCGCAGCCAGGCGGCGTTCTCGGTGTCGCCCATATAGCCTTGCTGCAGATTGAAGCCCAGTTCCAGTGAATGCGCGCTGGCCCAGCGCCAGCGGGTTTCCCGCGCCAGCAGGCCGTTGGAATAGTCGAGCGCCGCCACCGCGCCGTCCAGCGAGTAGCGCCGGTCCTGGCAGTCGGCGAAGCCGCTGATCCTGAGGCCGCCGCTTTTATGGGTGGAGTGGGCCAGCCAGTTGGCCGGCGCGATCACCGCCAGCACCGGCGGCATGTCCGTCAATTGAATGTGTGCGGCCAGCTTCAACTGCGGCGAGTCCACCGCCAGTTCCAGCCGCTCGCCGTCGCGGCGGAAGCTCAGCCGGCAGCGGCCGGCCTGGAAGGCGGCGTCGCCAAAGGCGCGGTCTTCGATTCGCGTGGACAGGCCGGGCAGGCCGTTGGCGCTGGCGGCGGCGATGACTTCGCCGCTCTTGCGGTCGAACAGATAGGCGAAGGCGGTGCCGGTCCAGCCGACGTCGACGATGGCGACGCCGATGAAAAAGGCCGGGTGGGCGATGGCCGCGTATTGCCAGCGCTTGTGATGCAGCCGGCGCGTCAGCCTTTGGTAAGGCGTGGTTTTCAGCGCGCGCCAGTCCAGCCGCTCGATGATGCCCTGGTACACGCCGAAGGCGGGAATGCCGCGCTCGTGCACCAGTTGCCTGGGGGCGGGCGGGAGGAGGGTGGAGGCCATGGCGGTGCTGGGCCGGGCCGGCGCCGCGGCTGGAAATAGGTTCATGGCCTTGAGTCTACAACAGTTTTTCCCGGCGCGATGGTGACTGATAGGCCATGTGGCGACGGGCGGACAGTGTGGCGCGGCGGTAACAGTTAGTTGATTTACATTATATTATAAAACATAATGTTTGCGACGCCGGATCGCGGCGGCGGGAGAACGAAATATGGATTTGAACATGCTGCGCGCCAATGCCGGCCGCGCCGCCTTATTGTTGAAGGGCCTGGCCAACGAGGACAGGCTGCTGCTGCTGTGCCAGCTGGTGGACGGCGAGAAATCGGTGTCGGAGCTGGAGCGTCTGACCGGCATCCGTCAGCCCTCCTTGTCGCAGCAGTTGGGCGTATTGCGCAATGAGGGCCTGGTGGCGACGCGGCGCGAAGGCAAATGGGTGTATTACAGCGTGGCCAGCGCCGACGCCCTGGCCTTGCTGAACGCCTTGCACGCGCTGTTCTGCGCCGACCAGCCGGCAGGGGCGGCGTGATGGTCGTGGATTGGGCGGCGTTCACGCCGTGGTCCGCCCTGTCGGGCGGGGTGCTGATAGGCGCGGCGGCGGGCTGGCTGGCTCTGTCGCACGGCCGCGTCGCCGGCATCAGCGGCATGGTGGCCGGCCTGCTGGGACGGCGGGCGGACTGGCGCGCGCGCTTGGCCTTTCTGCTGGGCCTGACGGCCGCGCCGGCGCTGTGGTGGCTGGCGGCGGGCGAATTGCCCGTCGTCAAGATCGAGGCCGGCGGCATGCGCTTGCTGGCCGCCGGCTTGCTGGTGGGCCTCGGCGCGGGCCTGGGCTCCGGCTGCACCAGCGGCCACGGCGTTTGCGGGCTGGCGCGCATGTCGTCGCGCTCCTTGGCGGCGACGGCGGCCTTTATGTTCGCCGGCTTCGTGGCGGTGGCCGTGTTCAGACATTGGGGGGCGTGAAGATGGCGGCGGAGTGGAAGCGCTTATTGTCGATGGCGGGCGCGGGCCTGTTGTTCGGCCTGGGGCTGTTGCTGTCCGGCATGGCCAATCCGGCCAAGGTGCTGGCCTTTCTGGATCTGGGCGGCGCTTGGGACCCCAGCCTGGCGTTGGTGATGGCCGGCGCCGTCGTCGCTGCCTGGCCGGCCTTCCGTCTGGCCGAGCGCCGCCCGCGCGCGTTCTTGGGCGAGCCGGCGTCTTGGCCGGCCAAGACGCCGCTGACGCGCCGGCTGATAGGCGGCAGCCTGTTGTTCGGCATTGGCTGGGGCCTGGCCGGCATCTGTCCGGGGCCGGCCTTGTTGCTGGGCGGCATGTTGTCGCCGCAGAGCGCTTGGTTTTTGCCGGCGATGGCGGCCGGCCTGTGGCTGGCCGGACGATGGGAGCGGCGCGGATGAGGCTCTGGCTGCCGGACTGGCTGCGCGGCTACCGGCGCGCCTACTTGCCGGGCGATCTGGGCGCGGGCCTGGTGGTGACCCTGCTGTTGGCGCCGCAAGGGCTGGCTTACGCGCTGGTGGCCGGCTTGCCGGCGCAGGCGGGTTTGTACGCCAGCATCGCGCCCTTGCTGATTTACGCGCTGGCCGGCCGCAGCCACGCGCAGTCGGTGGGGCCGATGGCGATGACTTCCTTATTGGTGGCGGCCACGCTGTCGCGGCTGGCCGAGCCGGGTTCGGGAGATTATCTGGCGCTGGCCATCGGCCTGGCGCTGTTGTCCGGCGCGATGCTGGCGGCGCTGGGCCTGCTGAGGCTGGGCTTCGTCGCCGACCTCTTGTCCGAGCCGGTGTTGGCGGCCTTCACTTCGGCGTCGGCCTTGCTGATCGTGTTGTCGCAGCTGGCGCCCTTGCTGGGCGTGCAGGCCGGCGGCGCGTCCTTGCCGCAGCTGCTGGCCGGGCTGTGGCGAGCGGCCGAAGGGTTCAATTCCGCCGCGCTCTTGCTCGGCGCTCCGGCCTTGGCCTTGCTGCTGCTGGCGCGTTGGCTGGGCGAACCGCTGCTGCGCCGCTGCGGCCTGAGCGCGCCGGCGCGGCAATTATGGCTGCGGCTGGCGCCGCTATTGGCGGTGCTGCTGGGCATGGGGCTGGTGGCCGGCCTGGATTTGCGCTCCGCCTTGCCGGTGGTGGGCGAGATCCCGCCGGGCCTGCCGGCGCCGACCTGGCCGGGGCTGAGCCTGGAGCAGTGGTCGCAGCTGGCCTTGCCGGCCTTTTTCATCGCGCTGATCAATTACGTGCAGAGCCTGGCGGTGGCCCAGGCGCTGGCGCAGCGCCGCGGCGACGAGGTGGATCCGGACCGGGAGCTGTTGGCGCTGGGCCTGTGCAATATCGGCGCCGGCCTGTCCGGCGGCTTCCCGGTCACCGGCGGGCTGACCCGCTCCATGGTCAACGCCGAGGCCGGGGCCCAGACTCAACTGGCCTCGGTGATCGCCGCCCTGGGTCTCATGCTGCTGGCCGGCTTCGCCGCCGCGGCGCTGGCCTTGCTGCCGCTATCGGTATTGGCGGCGATGATCATCGCTTCGGTCAGCGCCATGATACGTTTCGACAGCCTGCGCCTGGCCTGGCGCGTCGATCGCGCCGATGCGGCGGCGTTCGGGCTGACCTTTGTTCTGGTGCTGTGGCTGGGGGTGGACTCCGGCATCGTCGCCGGCGTGCTGATGTCGCTGGCGGCCATGCTGTGGCGCAGCAGCCGGCCGCATATCGCCGAACTGGGCCGGCTGCCGGGCAGTCATCATTTCCGCAATCGGCTGCGTTTCGCGGTGGAGCGCCTGCCCGGCGCGCTGTTTCTGCGCGTGGACGAAAGCCTGTTCTTCGGCAACGCCCGCCAAGTGCGCGGCGAGACGCTGCGCCGGCTGGCCGCCCAGGCCGGAAGCACGCGATTGGTGCTGATCATGAGCGCGGTCAATCGCGTGGATACCAGCGCCTTGCTGATGCTGGCGCGGCTGGACGCGGAACTGGCAGCGCGCGGCGTGACGCTGCACCTGGCCGAGATCAAGGGGCCGGTGGCGCAGCGGATGGAGGGCGGCGGCCTGCTGGCCGATTTCAACGGCCGCGTGCACTTGAGCGCGCAAGCGGCGTGGGAGGCGCTGACCGCGCCGCGGCGGGACGGCGGGGAAGCTCATACTCTTTGACAGTTGATGTTGCGCCGCCTCATGCAACTTGTGGGCGAACCTGGCTATCATAGCCGGATGACCAAACAGACCCTGCTGGCCGGCGTGCTGGCGCTGAGCTTGTTGCACCCGTCCGTCAGCTATGCCGATTTGCCCGATCTGGGCGAGGTGTCGGACGCCTCGCTGACGCTGGCGGATGAAAACCGCATCGGCCGCCAGGCCTGGCGCGCCATGCTGGAGGCGGGAGACATCGTCGACGATCAGGAGGTCAACGATTACCTCAACGATATCGGCGGCCGGCTCTCCAGCGGCGTCAAGCTGCCCGGCGTCGGTTTCACCTATTTCTGCGTCAACGACAGCGGCATCAACGCCTTCGCCATGCCCGGCGGCTATATCGGCATCAATATCGGACTGCTGCTGGCGACCCAGAGCGAAGGCGAGCTCGCCTCGGTGCTGGGGCATGAAACCGCCCACGTCGCCCAGCGCCACATCGCGCGGATGAAGGCGGCCAGCAGCGCCACCAGTCCCTTGCTGTTGTTGGGCACCATCATCGCCGCCGCGCTGGCGGCCAAGGCCGGCAGCGGCCAGGGCGCGATGGGCGTGGTGTCCGCCGGCATGGGGCTGTCGATTTCCAACCAACTGGCGTTTTCGCGCGATTTCGAACGCGAAGCCGACCGCGTCGGCATGCAATACATGAGCCAGGCCGGCTTCGACGTGCGCAGCATGCCGGCTTTCTTTCAGCGGCTGCAGCTGAACGAGCGTTACAGCGACAACGCGGCGCTGGCCTTCCTGCGCACCCACCCGGTGACGCTGGAGCGCATCAGCGAAGCGGAAAACCGAGCGCTGGACTACCCGGTGAAGATGCGCGCCGACAGCGTCGATTACCTGCTGGTGCGCGAGAAACTGCGCGCCGCGACGCTGACGCCGGACGAAGGGGAGCGCTATTACGAGGCGGCGCTGGACCGCGGCCTGTACCTGAACGAGGGCGCGCAGTGGTATGGTCTGGCCCAGGTCAAGCTGCGTCAGCGCGATATCGCCGGCGCGCGCCAGGCGCTGGCCAAGGCGCGGACCAAGCTGCCGGACCACCCGATGCTGCGGGGCCTGGACGTGGCGATAGAGCGCGAACGCAAGGACTGGCCGGCCGCCCGCAACGCGGCGCGCGCCGGGCTGGCCCGTTTTCCGCAGAGCCTGTCGCTGCAGTTGCTGGACATCGACGTCGCCATCGCCAGCGGCGACAGCCAGGGCGCGCTGGCCCTGATCAAGACCCAGCTGAACCGCCATCCGGACAATCCGGGCCTGTATCGGCGCCAGGCCAGCTTGTACGCCGACCGCGACCCGCTGCGTTACCACGCGGCCTTGGGCAACGCCTTCTATCATGAACAGCGCTACCAGCCGGCGATGGAGCAGTTCCAACTGGCCGGCAAGGCCAAGGGCGACGATTTCTACCTGCGCTCCTCAATCGAAGCGCGCATCCGCGAACTGGACCGGCTCGTCCGGGACGAGAGAAAGAAGTAAGCGCGCAACTGAAACGAATGTTTCAATTTGCGACAGTAAATCGCAAAAAAACAACATGGTGCGGCGCAATAACCGCTGTTTTCCGCCCCGAAACAAGCGTTAGTACGCTTGACCTATTCCTTTGTGAAAGCCGGAAGACGTACACTTGCTCAAGATACGGCGCTCTTTTCGCAAATGAACATTTTTATTTGCGATTGCGTTCGTTTATAATCTGAAGCTAATAAATAGGTTCGAATTCGAGCCGATTGCAATAACGCGGGGCCGCGCAGTGCTACATACGGCCCCCGATCCACCTTGCTGTGAGGACCAGAGATGGCTGCAACTTTCCCTGACGATATCGATCCGTTGGAAACCCAGGAATGGACTGAAGCGCTGGAGTCGGTGCTGGATGCCGAAGGCCCGGAACGCGCGCATTACCTGTTGGAGAAACTGGTCGAGCGCACCCGCCGCCGCGGCGCCCATCTGCCGTTTGACGCCACCACCGCATACCAGAACAGCATTCCGCTCGGCAAAGAAGTGAAGTCGCCGGGCAACCACGAGATGGAGCATCGCATCCGCTCGATCAACCGCTGGAACGCCGCCGCTTTGGTGCTGCGCGCCGGCAAGAAGGATCTGGAGCTGGGCGGCCACATCGCCTCCTTCCAATCCTCCGCCACCCTGTACGACGTGGGCTTCAACCACTTCTGGCGCGCCCAGAACGATGAGCAAGACGGCGATCTGATCTACTTCCAAGGCCACATTTCCCCGGGCGTGTACGCACGCGCCTTCATGGAAGGCCGCCTGTCCGCCGAGCAGCTGGACAGCTTCCGCCAGGAAGTGGACGGCAACGGCCTGTCCTCCTATCCGCACCCGTGGCTGATGAAGGACTTCTGGCAGTTCCCGACCGTATCGATGGGTCTGGGCCCCTTGATGGCCATCTACCAAGCCCGCTTCCTCAAGTACCTGGAAAGCCGCGGTCTGGCCAAGACCCACGGCCGCAAAGTCTGGTGTTTCTGCGGCGATGGCGAGATGGACGAGCCGGAATCCCTGGGCGCCATCTCCATGGCCGCCCGCGAAGGCCTGGACAACCTGATCTTCGTGGTCAACTGCAACCTGCAGCGTCTGGACGGCCCGGTGCGCGGCAACGGCAAGATCATTCAGGAACTGGAAGGCGACTTCCGCGGTTCCGGCTGGAACGTGCTGAAAGTGATCTGGGGCTCGCGTTGGGACCCGCTGCTGGCGATGGACAGCAAGGGCCTGCTGAAGAAGCGCATGGACGAGTGCGTGGACGGCGACTACCAGACCTTCAAATCCAAGGACGGCGCTTACGTTCGCGAACACTTCTTCGGCAAGTACCCGGAGCTGCGCGAAATGGTCGCCAATATGTCCGACGACGAGATCTGGGCGCTGAACCGCGGCGGCCATGACCCGCACAAGGTGTACGCCGCCTACCACGAGGCGTCCAACAGCGCCAACGGCCGTCCGACCGTGATCCTGGCCAAGACCATCAAGGGTTACGGCATGGGCGCGTCCGGCGAAGCCAAGAACATCGCGCACCAGGCCAAGAAAATGGATCTGGATTCGCTGCGCAAATTCCGCGACCGCTTCGGCATTCCGGTGTCCGACGAGGATCTGGCGAACGTGCCGTACTACCTGCCGGCCGAAGACAGCCCGGAAATGAAGTACATGCGCGAACGCCGCGCCGCGCTGGGCGGCTATCTGCCGGCCCGCAAGCCGGTGACCACCGCGCTGCAAACGCCGGAACTGTCCGTGTTCGACGCGCAGCTGCAAGCGTCCGGCGACCGCGAGTTCTCCACCACCATGGCCTTCGTCCGCATGCTGGGCACCATCATGAAGGACAAGAACATCGGTCAGCGCGTAGTGCCCATCGTGCCGGACGAGTCCCGCACCTTCGGCATGGAAGGCATGTTCCGCCAGTACGGCATCTGGTCCACCCAGGGTCAGAACTACGTGCCGCAGGATCATGACCAGCTGATGTTCTACAAGGAATCCAAGGACGGCCAGATCCTGCAGGAAGGCATCAACGAGCCGGGCGCGATGGCCGACTGGATCGCCGCGGCGACCAGCTACGCCAACAGCAGCCAGCAGATGATTCCGTTCTACATCTATTACTCGATGTTCGGCTTCCAGCGCATCGGCGACCTGGCCTGGGCCGCCGGCGACATGCGCGCCCGCGGCTTCCTGCTGGGCGGCACCGCCGGCCGCACCACGCTGAACGGCGAAGGCCTGCAGCACGAAGACGGCCACAGCCACATCCAGGCCGGCCTGATCCCGAACTGCATCAGCTACGACCCGACCTTCGCTTACGAACTGGCGGTGATCGTGCAGGACGGTCTGCGCCGCATGTACGCGGAGCAGGAAGACGTCTTCTACTACCTGACCCTGATGAATGAAAACTACGTTCACCCGGCGATGCCGGCGGGCGCGGAAGAGGGCATCCTGAAAGGCATGTACCTGCTGCAGGACGGCGGCGACGCCCAGGTGAAAGTGCAACTGATGGGCTCCGGCACCATTCTGCGCGAAGTGATGGCCGCGGCCGATCTGCTGAAGGCCGACTTCGGCATCGGCGCCGACATCTGGAGCGTGACCTCCTTCAACCAGCTGCGCCGCGACGGCATGGAAGCCGAGCGTCACAACCTGCTGAACCCGACCGCCGAAGCGCGGGCCTCCTACGTGGCCCAGCAGTTGTCCGGCCGTCAGGGTCCGGTGGTGGCCGCGACCGACTACATTCGCAACTACGCCGACCAGATCCGCGAATACGTTCCGGGCCGTTACGTGGTGCTGGGCACCGACGGCTTCGGCCGTTCCGACAGCCGCGCCAACCTGCGTTCCTTCTTCGAGGTGGATCGCTACCACGTGGCGCTGGCGGCCTTGTCCGCACTGGCGCGCGACGGCAAGATCGAAGCGTCCAAGGTGGCCGAGGCGATCGCCAAGTACGGCATCAAGACCGACAAGCTGCCTAGCTGGAAGGTGTAATCGCAGAGCGGAAGCCCCGGTTCAGGCCGGGGTCTTCCGCCTTTGCATGGCAAGCGAATCTGTAGCGGATATCCGGCGGCAAGCCCCGACAGGGGCTTCCGCCTTACGAATGGAAAGCTCATGAGCAATCTGATCGAATTGAAAGTGCCCGACATCGGCGGTCACAGCAATGTAGACATCATCGAAGTATTCATCGTCCCGGGCCAGACCGTGTCCGTGGACGATTCCCTGATCACGCTGGAAACCGACAAGGCCACCATGGAAGTGCCGGCCTCCGCCGCCGGCCGTGTGGTGGAAGTCAAAGTGAAAGTGGGCGACAAGGTCAGCGAAGGCGATCTGATCGTGGTGGTCGAAGGCGCCGTTGCCGCCGCCGCCGCTCCGGTTGCTGCCGTTGCGGCCCCGGCTCCTGCCGCCGCCTCGGCTGCTCCGGCCCCGGTGGCCGCCGCGCCTGCCGCCGCTCCTGCCAAGGCCGCCGCCGCTATCGACGAAGCCTCCTTCTCCAAAGCCCACGCCGGTCCGTCCGTGCGCCGTCTGGCGCGCGAACTGGGCGTGGACCTGGGCAAGGTCAAGGGCAACGGCCGCAAGGGCCGCATTACCGAAGAAGACGTCAAAGCCTTCGTCAAGGGCGTGATGCAGAACCCGGCGGCGCTGGCCCCGGCCGCCGCGGCCTCCTCCGGCGGCGGTCTGGATCTGCTGCCGTGGCCGAAAGTCGATTTCGCCAAGTTCGGCCCGATCGAAACCAAGCCGCTGTCCCGCATCCAGAAGATTTCCGGCGCCAATCTGTCGCGCAACTGGGTGATGATCCCGCACGTAACCTTCAACGACGAGTGCGACATCACCGAGCTGGAAGACTTCCGCAAGACCGTGGGCAAGGAATGGGAAAAGTCTGGCCTGAAGATCAGCCCGCTGGCCTTCATCATCAAGGCCGCCGCCGAGGCGCTGAAAGCTTTCCCGAACTTCAACAGCTCGCTGGACGGCGACAATCTGGTGCTGAAGCAGTACTACCACATCGGCTTCGCCGCCGACACGCCTAACGGCCTGGTGGTGCCGGTGATCAAGGACGCGGACAAGAAGGGCCTGCGCCAGATCGCCCAGGAACTGACCGATCTGTCCAAGCTGGCGCGCGAAGGCAAGCTCAAGCCCACTGACATGCAGGGCGCCACCTTCACCATCTCCAGCCTGGGCGGCATTGGCGGCACCAGCTTCACGCCCATCGTCAACGCGCCGGAAGTGGCCATCCTCGGCGTCTGCAAATCGCAGATCAAGCCGGTGTGGAACGGCAAGGAATTCGCGCCGCGCCTGATGTGCCCGCTGTCGCTGTCCTTCGATCACCGCGTGATCGACGGCGCCGCCGCCGCGCGCTTCACCGTGCATCTGGGCAAACTGCTGTCCGATGTGCGCCGCCTGATTCTGTAATCGCCAGCCGGGCGGACGCCCCGGCCTGGCCGGAGCGCGCTGCCCAAGCGAACGACTCTGCTGAATAGCGGCGGGGGCCCCCGGGCTTCCGCCTTACGTTGCGGATGGAAAACCATGAGCAATCTGATTGAACTGAAAGTCCCGGACATCGGCGGCCACAACAACGTGGACGTGATCGAAGTCTTCGTCAAGCCGGGCGACGTGATCGAGAAAGAAGCCAGCCTGATCACGCTGGAAACTGACAAGGCCACGATGGAAGTGCCGGCGGAAACCGCCGGCGTGGTAAAAGAAGTCAAGATCGCCGTCGGCGGCAAAGTGTCCGAAGGCGATGTGATCGTGATCGTTGAAGCCGCCGGCGCCGCCGCGGCTCCGGCCGCGCCCAAGCCGGTGGAAACCACCGGCGTCGCGTCCGCCACCACCCAGGCCGGTTTCGCGCCGCAAGCCGCTCCGGTGGCCGCCAGCCATAGCGGCGGCGCCGACATCGAGTGCGACGTGATGGTGTTGGGCGGCGGTCCCGGCGGTTATTCCGCCGCCTTCCGCGCGGCCGACCTGGGCCTGAAAGTGGTCATCGTCGAGCGCTACGCCACCCTGGGCGGCGTCTGCCTGAACGTGGGCTGCATCCCGTCCAAGGCGCTGCTGCACAATGCGGCGGTGATCGACGAAGTCAGCCATCTGGCCGCCAACGGCATCAAGTTCGGCAAGCCGGAAGTGGACATCGACATGCTGCGCGGTTACAAGGAAAAAGTAATCGCCAAGCTGACCGGCGGCCTCGCCGGCATGGCCAAGGCGCGCAAGGTGGAAGTCGTGCGCGGCAACGGCCATTTCATCGATCCGCATCATATCGAAGTGTCCGCCACCACCGGCAAGGGACGCGAAGAGAGCGGCGAGAAGAAGATCGTCAAATTCAAGAACGCCATCATCGCTGCCGGTTCCCGCGTGGTGAAGCTGCCCTTCATCCCGGACGATCCGCGCGTGGTGGATTCCACCGGCGCGCTGGAGCTGAAGGGCGTGGCCAACCGCATGCTGATCATCGGCGGCGGCATCATCGGCCTGGAAATGGGCACCGTCTACTCCACGCTGGGCGCGCGCCTGGACGTGGTGGAAATGATGGACGGCCTGATGCAGGGCGCGGACCGCGACCTGGTCAAAGTGTGGCAGAAGTGGAACGCCCACCGTTTCGACAACATCATGCTCAACACCAAGACCGTGGCCGTGGAGCCCAAGGACGACGGCGTGTGGGTGACTTTCGAGGGCGATCAAGCGCCGAAAGAGCCGCAGCGCTACGACCTGGTGCTGTACGCCACCGGCCGCGCGCCCAACGGCAAGCTGCTGGGCGCCGAGAACGCCGGCATCGCGGTGACCGACCGCGGCTTCATCCCGGTGGACAAGCAGCAGCGCACCAATGTGCCGCACATCTTCGCCATCGGCGACATCGTCGGCCAGCCGATGCTGGCGCACAAGGGCGTGCATGAAGGCCATGTGGCGGCGGAAAACTGCGCCGGTCAGAAGTCCTACTTCGACGCGCGCGTGATTCCGGGCGTGGCTTACACCGATCCGGAAGTGGCTTGGGTCGGCGTCACCGAGGACGAGGCCAAGAAACAGGGCCTGAAGATCGAGAAGGGCGTGTTCCCGTGGGCCGCCTCCGGCCGCGCCATCGCCAACGGCCGCGACGAAGGCTTCACCAAGCTGATCTTCGACGCCGAAAGCCACCAGATCATCGGCGGCGGCATTGTCGGCCCGCACGCGGGCGACATGATAGGCGAAGTCTGCCTGGCCATCGAAATGGGCTGCGACGCCACCGACATCGGCAAGACCATCCACCCGCACCCGACCATGGGCGAGTCCATCGGCATGGCGGCGGAAGTGGCGCACGGCACTTGCACCGATTTGCCGCCGCAGCGCAAGAAGTAAGCGCGGCGCGGTAAGGATGAGGGGCGGACTTTCGGGTCCGCCCTTTCTTTATGCGCATCGTCTTAAATGACGGGGCGGCAAAACTATTGCCGATTTCGCCTGTCACACCGCCCTGCGCCCGTAATCGGCGCGCGTGAGCGGCCGCCATGAGGAAAACGTATGGCTGTCGCGTGTGAATCTGAATTATGGTTGAATATAAATTAAGCTTTTGGTTTAAGAAAACGCCGGTCTGTTCCCGCGATTTTGAAGCCGCCCCGCCGCTTCTCGCCAGCCGCCGCAAGTTTCGTTACCATGGCCTCGACACCAAACGAATCGGACCATGCCAAGCTCCCGCCTGCTTATTTCATTGATCTTATTGCTGTCGGCGACGCCCGTCTGGGCCAAGCTCGATTACAGCGTGCGCGTCGACGCGCCTTCCGGCCTGGCCGGCTTGCTGCAAGACAATCTGGAATTGGTCACCAGCCGTCTGGAAGAAGAAATGGACGAGACGCTGTTGACCGAGTTGGTGCGCAGCACCCCGGAGGACGCGCGCAAGCTGCTGGAGACCGAGGGTTATTTCGACGCGCGCGTTAATGTGCGCGAAGAAAGCGCCCGGCAGTACGTGGTCGAGGTCAAGCCCGGCGAGCCCACGCTGATAGACGACGTGGTCATCCGCCTCAACGGGCCGATACGCGACGAAGGCGACTTCCAGCAACGCTTCGCCGCGGTGCTGGAGGCCTGGTCGCTGCCCATGGGCGCGCCTTACCGGCAGTCCGATTGGGACGGCAGCAAGCGCGCGGTGATGCGGCTCATCACCGCCGATCGCTTCCCCAAGGCGCAGATCAGCAAGAGCGCGGCGGAAATCGATCCGGCCACCCGTCGCGCGCAATTGCTGGTGGACATCGACAGCGGGCCGGTGATTCTGTTCGGCGAGATCACCGTCAAAGGCATGAAGCGTTATCCGGAGAAGATCGCCACCGGTCTGGCCGACTTCTCCCCCGGCACCGCCTACCGGCTGCAGAAGATCTTCGATTACCAGTCGGCGCTGGAGCAGGCGCCGCATTTCTCCAATGTGGTGGTCAGCCCCGACATGGCCCATATCGACCCGGACACCCATCGGGTGCCGGTGGAGGTGGACGTCACCGAGATGCCGCGCCAGAAGCTGGAGCTGGGTTTGATCTACGACTCCGGCGACGGCCCCGGCCTGCGCGTCGGCTACGACCATTACAATATTTTCCGCCGCGGCTACACCGGTTCGCTAGTGACCAACTGGAAGAAAAACCAGCAATCGCTATCGCTGGGCCTGGGCTTTCCGCGCCAGTCCGACGGCTATTCCCATTCCATCACCAGCGCTTTCAAGACCGACGACGTGCAGGGCCTGAAAACCCGCAGCAGCGACGTGGGCGGCTGGCGCACCCGCACCCGGGGCAATATCGAGGCCCGTCTCGGCCTGCAATACCTGCTGGAAAGCGAAGAGGCCGGCGGCGTGTCCAATAAGGACACCCGCGCCTTGCAGCTGGTCTACGGCTGGACCCAGCGCGCGGTGGACGATTTGATGCGGCCGCGCTCCGGCGTTTTGCTGGACTTCCAGCTCTCCGGCACCGTAGGCAGCGCCCTGTCCTCCACCTCCTATGTGCGCGGCTACGCCCGCACCGTCGGATACTGGTCGCCGTTTCCCAAGTACGGCACCTTCGTCGGCCGGCTGGAACTGGGCCAGGTGTGGGCCAACGACAAGGACGCGGTGCCGTCCTCCATCCTGTTCCGCGCCGGCGGCGCCAACAGCGTGCGCGGCTACGATTACCAGAGCCTGGGCCTGCCGGGCCCCAACGGCTCGGTGCTGGGCGGCCGCGTGGTGGCCACCGGCAGCCTGGAGTACCAAATCCCGATCAAGCCGGACTGGTATCTGGCGCTGTTCACCGACGCCGGCAACGCCAGCCAGAGCTGGAAAGGCTTCCAAGTGGAGCGCGCCAACGGCGTCGGCGTGCGCTGGATGAGCCCGGTGGCTCCGCTGGCCTTCGACTTCGCCAAAGCGGAGCGCGACGGCAAGATCCGCTGGAACCTCAGCCTGGGCCTGGCTTTCTGACCCGAATGCATTCATGAGCGAAACCGACACTCCCCAAACTCCCGACACCGCGCCGCCGCCGCCGGCCAAGCCCAAGCGCCGCCGCTGGCGCTGGCTGCTGTGGCTGCCTTTGCTGCTGATCGCGCTCTTGCTGGCCGCCAGCGCCTGGCTGACCGGCAGCCGCGCCGGCTTCGCCTGGCTGATGCAGTCGCTGGGCGGTCTCAGCGGCAACGCCGTCAGCGTCAAGCAAGCCGAAGGCACGCTGTGGGACGGCTTCAAACTGAGCGAGGTGCGCGTACGCAGCGCCGGCAGCGACGTGGACATCGAGTCCGTGCAGCTGGACTGGCGGCCGAGCGCCTTGTGGCAGCGCCAATTGTGGGTGAGGCAATTGGCGGTGGGCCACGTCAAGGTGGCGGTCAAGCCGACGCCGGCCGCCCCGTCCAGCGGCGCGCCGGAATCGCTGGCCTTGCCCCTGGGCGTCCGCCTGGACCGGTTGAGTGTGGCCAGCGTGACGCTGGAGCCGGCCAAGCTGCGGCTCTACGGCCTGGAAGCCGGCTACGTCTACGACGGCCGGCGCCACGATCTCAAGCTCAAGCGCCTGGGCTCGCCCTGGGGCGAGGCCGCGGCGGCGCTGCAATTGGCCGACGCCAAGCCCTTCGCGCTGCAGGGCAAGCTCAGCGCCGACGGCGAGCTGGATAAGATTCCCTATCAGGCGCGGCTGGCGCTGGGCGGCGATCTGCTGCACCTGAGCTTTGACGGCGAGCTGTCCGGCAAAGATCTGGTGGCCGACGTCAAGGGCGGCCTGCTGCCCTTCGCCAGCAATCCCTTCAACAGTTTCACCCGGCTGGACGCGCGCATGGCCGGCATCAATCCGCAGGCCATCCTGCCGGAATGGCCGCGCGCCAAGCTCAGCCTGGCGGTGTTCGCCGAGCCGGACGCCGGCCAGCGCGTCAAGGGCGGCCTGACTCTGCTCAATGAGCTGGCCGGCCCCTTGTCTGATCAGCGGCTGCCGCTGTCCTTGCTGGCCGGCGAGTTCCGCGCCGACGACAAGGCGCTGGAGCTGTTCAATACCCACGCCCGGATCGCCGGCGGCGAAATCGGCCTGGCCGGCCAGCTGCGGCCGGATAGGCTCAAGCTGGCGCTGGATGTCTCCAAGCTGGGCCTGAGGCAATTGCACGCGGACGCGCCGGACGACAGCCTGGACGGCCGGGTGACGCTGGACGGCCCCTTGAGCGGGCCGAACATCCTCGCCCAACTCAAGGGCAAAACCCTGCAAGCCAAGGCCGATGTCGGTTTCGCGCCGGCGCCGCATCCGGCGCTGCTGATCCGGCAGGCGGAGTTGACCGCCGGCGTCGGCACCCTGGCGCTGGCCGGTCAACTGGGCCTGGACGGCAAGCAGCTGTTCGATTTCAACGGCAAGCTCAATCGCGCCGACCCGTCCAAACTCAAGCCGGGCCTGCCCAGCGGCGACCTCAACGCCAGCTTGCAGGCCAAGGGCCAGCTGGCCAGCCCGCTGAGCGTGGCGGCCAAGCTGCAATTCGCGCCCAGCAAGCTGTCCGGCGCGCCGCTCAGCGGTGGGGCCGATCTGCAGCTGCAGGGCGAACGCTTGAAGTCCCTCAGCGCCGATCTGAAGCTGGCGCAGAACCGGCTGCAGGCCAACGGCGCTTACGGCGCCGCCGGCGACAAGCTCAAACTCTTGATCGACGCGCCCAATCTCGGCCTGATCGGCCCCGGTTTCTCCGGCGTGGTCAAGGGCCAGGGCGAGTTGGCGGGCACGCCCAAGGCGCCGTTGATCAG
The DNA here is from genome assembly GCF_024158805.1 of Chromobacterium sp. S0633. Lineage (NCBI taxonomy): Bacteria > Pseudomonadati > Pseudomonadota > Betaproteobacteria > Neisseriales > Chromobacteriaceae > Chromobacterium > Chromobacterium sp. S0633. Next base: position 37,861 of record NZ_JAMZGH010000005.1, read on the forward strand.
CGCCAATCTGCAAGCCGACCGACTGAAGCTGCCGGGCAATATCGCCGTGCAGAGCATGCAATTCAGCGGCAACGTCAAGGCCGACCAGAACAGCCCGTTCCAACTCAAGCTGGACGTGGCCGCGCTGCAAGCCGGCGGTTTCCGCGCCGAGCAGCTGCGCGCCAGCGCCAACGGCACGCGCGCGCGCCACGGCCTGCAACTGGACGGCCGTTTCCGCCTGGCCGACCACCCTTACGCGCTGCAATTGGCGGCCAGCGGCGGCCTGCGCGGCGAGGCCGGGCCCTGGGCCGGCACCCTGAGCAAGCTGGAGTTGAGCGGCCGTCCCGGCCTTAGCCTGCTGGCGCCGGTGGCGCTGGAGCTGGGCGAGCAGATCAAGGTGGGCAACGCCCGGCTGTCGGCCTTGGGCGGCAGCATCACCCTGGCCGAACTCAACCGCGGCGCCAACGGCGCGCTCAGCACCCGCGGCTCCGCGCGCGGCCTGCGGCTGGCGGAGCTGGGGCCCTTGCTCAGCCTGCCGGTGAAGCAGGATCTGAGCTTCGATTCCGACTGGAACCTGAATCTGGCGGCCAACGCCAAGGGCCAGTTCACGCTGCGCCGCGCCGGCGGCGACGTGCAGCTGCCGGGCGACAAGGGCAAAGACGTGGCCTTGGGTCTGAAGACCGCCGCCGTCACCCTGACGCTGGACGGCGGGCGCGCGCTGTTCGACCTGAATCTGGACAGCCGCTACGCCCAAGCGCAAGGCAAGGGCTCGGTGCCGTGGAACGGCGGCGCCATCGACGCCAAGACCCCGCTCAACGCCACGGTCAGCGCCAGCGTGCCTTCGCTAGCGACGCTGGCCAGCTTCGCCGGTCCTTCGCTGGAGCTGGGCGGCCAGATCAGCGCCAATCTGGCTTTGACCGGCGCCTTGAGCCAGCCTATGGCCCAAGGGACGATACGCGGCGACAAATTATTGCTGGCGGACCGCCGCACCGGCATCCGCCTGGGCGACGGCAGCCTGCTGGCGCGGCTGGACGGCCGCAAGCTGGTGCTGGACCGTTTGCGCTTCGCCGGCGGCGAAGGCGAGGTGGCGGCCAGCGGCGCGCTGGATCTCAGCGGCGACACCCCGGACGCGCGGGTGGCGGTGGAATTGCGCAAGTTCGGCGTGTTCGACCGGCCCAACCGCCGCCTGGTGGTGTCCGGCCGCACGGAGCTGGCGATGGTGGCCGGCAAACTGTCGCTGACCGGCCATATCCGCGCCGACCAGGGCCGCATCGGCCTGCCCAAGTTCGGCGCGCCCAGCCTGGGCGACGATGTGATGGTCAAGGGCCGGCCGGGGCCGGAGCCGTCGGCCTTCGCCAGCATGCCGCTGACGGTGGCGCTGGATCTGGACCTGGGCGACCACTTCCGCTTCTCCGGCCAGGGCCTGAACGTGGATCTGACCGGCTCGGTGCGCGTCAGCGCCAATCCGGGCGAAGCGCCGGGCGCCAAGGGCCAGGTGCGGGTGGTCAAGGGGCGTTACAAGGCCTATGGCCAGGATCTGGACATCGAGTACGGCGCCATCACCTTCAACGGTCCCTTGGACAACCCCCTGCTCAATGTGCGCGCCAAGCGCCGGCTGTCGCCGGTGGGCGCCGGGGTGGAAGTCAGCGGTTCGGTGTCGGTGCCCAAGGTGCGGCTGATCGCCGACGAGCCGATGTCGGAAAAGGACAAGCTGGCCTGGCTGGTCTTGGGCCGGGCGGCCAGCGGCGAGCGCGACGACAACGATCTGGCGGCCTCCGCCGGCATGATGCTGGCCGGCTCGCTCAACGATCAGATCGGCCTGTTCGACGATCTGGGCGTGTCCAGTCGCAAGGAAAAGACCCTGGCCAACGGCACGGTGAGCCCGGCGGAGCAGGTGGTGACGGTGGGCCGTCAGCTGACCCGCGAACTGTATCTGGGCTACGAATACGGCGTGACCAGCGCGAACCAGGCGGTGAAGCTGGCGTATCAGCTGAGCAGGGGCTGGTCGGTGGTGTTGCGGGCCGGCACCGACGCCTCGGTGGAGTCGCGCTACACCTTGCGCTTCGATTGAGCGCGACGCGGCGTCGCCGAAGCGCGCAGGCTTTGAACGGCCTCTAAAACCGCAGCGTCAGCATCCGCGCCAAGGCCCGGTCCTCCGGCCGGGCCGAGCGCATGCGCTGGCGCAGCGTCTGCCGCAGGCAGTCGATGAAGCAGCGGGCGGCGTAGCCGTGAGCCTGCCCCTGCAGGCTGATCACGCCGATGACGATATCCTCCATGTCTTCCCGCAGCGACAAGGCCTGGGTCTTGCCGGCGAATTCCGGGCACAGCAGCAAGGGCTCCGGCCCGTAGCTGAGCATGCCGGCCTGGACCAGGCCGGCCAGCAGCGCCATCGACTGCGCGCAGATCAGCCGTTCCGGCGCGATAAGCAGGCCGTGGCGGGTGAACAGCCGGTCCAGCACGTGGCGATAGCTGGAGGGGCTGTAATTGACCACCCAATCCTGCTCCAGCAGTTCGGACAAGGACTGCGCGCGCAGCGCTGGATGGCCGTTGCGGGCGAACACCCGGCCGCCGTGGCTGAACAGCGGCTGGCAATGGAATTCCTGAGCCAGAGGGTCGAATAGCGGGCTGATGGCGAAATCCATCTGGCCGTCGCGCAGCCGCGGCAGCGCCACCGCCAGCAGGCCTTCGAACAATTCCAGCCGGATCGCCGGCAGCCGTTGGCGAAAGCGCAACACCACCTCGGGCAATAGCGTGGGCACCAGCCAGGGCGTGACGCCTATGCACAGCCTGGCGTCGCGCTGGCCGCGCAGCGCCTCTAATTCGTCATGAGCGCGCTCCAGCTGCATCGCCACCTGGCGCGCGTGGATCAGCAAGGCCCGGCCCGCCTCGGTCAGCCGCGCGCCGCTGGCGTGCCGTTGCAGCAGGGGCAGCCGCTGTTCTTCCTCCAGTTCGCGCAGGGTTTTGCTGACCGCCGCCTGTGACAGGTCCAACATGCGCGCGGCGGCGCGAATGCCGCCGCCGTCGGCCAGCGCGATCAGCGCTTGCAGTTGCTGCAGTTTCATCTCTCCTCCAAACCGACAACCAGAAGTGTTCTCGATCACCGTTCTGCGGCTATTCACCTATTAACTATTGCCGCTAGTCTGGGATCGCAGTCGCGGCGCCGCGTCCGTCGTCGCCACGACAGTGTGCGACAAGAGCGTGATAGACACCAAGGAGACGACGCCATGAACGCCCCCATTCTGCCCGGCATCCGCGATATCGCCCCGGCGATGATCGCGCTGCGCCACGATATCCACGCCCACCCCGAACTGGGCTTCGAAGAGGTGGAGACCCGCCGCCATGTGATCCGCTGCCTGCGCGACTGGGGCTACGAGATCCACGAAGGACTGGGCGTGACCGGCGTGGTCGGCACCCTGCGCCGCGGCGCGGGGCCGAGCATAGGCCTGCGCGCCGATATGGACGCGCTGCCCATCCAGGAAACCACCGGCCTGCCCTGGGCCAGCCGCGTGGAGGGAAAAATGCACGCCTGCGGCCACGACGGCCATACCGCGATGCTGTTGGCGGCGGCTTGCGAGCTGGCGCGGCGCGACAGCTTCAGCGGCACCGTGCATCTGATTTTCCAGCCGGCGGAAGAGGGCAAGGGCGGTGCCAAGCGCATGCTGGACGACGGCCTGTTCCGGCTCTTCCCCTGCGACGCCATCTTCGCCATGCACAATATGCCGGGTTTCCCGGTGGGCCAGTTGGGCTTCCGGCCCGGCCCCTTCATGGCTTCCGCCGACACCGCGGTGATCCGCATCCGCGCCACCGGCGGCCACGGCGCGGTGCCGGACAAGGCGGTGGACCCGGTGGTGGTGGCCGCGTCCCTGGTGATGGCGCTGCAAAGCGTGGTGGCGCGCAATGTGTCGCCGCTGGACATGGCGGTGGTGACGGTGGGGGCCATCCTGGCCGGGGAGGCCCCCAATGTGATTCCGGAGAGCGCGGAAATGCGGCTGAGCATACGCGCCTTGCGGCCGCAGGTGCGCGCCTTGCTGCGCCAACGCATCGAGACGCTGGCCGCGGCCCAGGCCGCCGGCTTCGGCGCGCGTGCCGAGGTGGATTACCAGGACGGCTATCCGGTGCTGGTCAACGACGCGGCGGCCACCGCGCTGGCGCGGCAGGTGGCCGTGGACTGGCTGGGCGAGGGCGGGGTGGTGGCGGAGATGCCGCCGCTGACCGGCAGCGAGGATTTCGCCTTCTGGCTGGAGCGGGTGCCGGGCTGTTATCTGATCATAGGCAATGGCGACGGCGAGGGCGGCTGCATGGTGCACAACCCCGGCTACGACTTCAACGACCAGGCCTTGCCGGTGGGCGCCAGCTACTGGGTCAAGCTGGTGGAGCGCTATCTGGGCGGCGCGGCCGGAGGCGGGCAATGACGGCCGCCCAGTTGTCGGCGGCGCGGCCGGCCGCGCCCAGCCGGCGCGCGATCACCGCCATCACCGTGGGCAATGCGCTGGAGTTCTACGACTTCATCGTCTACAGCGCGCTGGCCACCTTGATGGGGCGTTTGTTCTTTCCGTTCAGCGACGAGCCGCTGCTGCAGCTGATGCTGTCCTTCGCGGTGTTCGGCACCGGCTTCATCAGCCGGCCGATAGGCGGCATCGTCATCGGCCTGTACGCGGACCGCAAGGGACGCAAGCCGGCGCTGCGGCTGAGCCTGTGGCTGATGGCGATAGGCTCCATGCTGTTCGTGGTGGCGCCCACCTACGCCCAGGCCGGCCTGCTCGGTCCGGTGCTGGTGGTGCTGGGGCGGCTGGTGCAGGGCTTCGCCGTCGGCGGCCAGGTGGGGGCGGCCACCTCGATGTTGATGGAGTACGCCGACGACAAGTCGCGCGGCTACTACTGCAGCTGGCAGCTGTTCAGCCAGGGCCTGGGGGTGTTGGCCGGCACGCTGACGGTGAGCTTGCTGAGCGCGCTGTTGCCGGCGGCGGCGATGGAGGCCTGGGGCTGGCGGCTGGTGTTCGCCATCGGGGTGTTGGCGATTCCGGTGGGCGAGTATATCCGCAGCCAGCTGGACGAGACCGCGGCCTCGGCGGTGGCGCCGCAGGCGACGACGGAACCGGCCGGGCCCTTGCTGCGCCGGCACGGGCGGCAGATATTGGCCGGGGTATTGCTGACCATAGGCGGCACCGGGCCCAACTTCATCATCGCCCACTATCTGGCCAATCACGCGGTGACGGTGCTGGGCATGCCGCTGGCGGTGGCGATCTGGGCGGCGTCGACCGCGGCCCTGTTGCAAGTGCTGCTGTCGGTGGCGGCCGGACGCTGGAGCGACCGCGTCGGCCGTCGCCGTTCCATTTTGTGGCCGCGCTTGGTCTTGCTGCTCTTGCTGTATCCGGGCTTCATGCTGTTGAACGCCGCGCCCGGCTTGCCGACGCTGCTCTTGGTCGTGGTGCTGCTGACAGTGCCGCTGGTGTTGACCGCGGTGCCGAGCATCGCGGTGCTGCCGGAGTTGTTTCCGCGCCGCATCCGCGCCAGCGGCATGTCCATCGTCTACTGCGTGGGCGTGATGATTTTCGGCGGCTTCGCCCAGTTCTTCGCCGCCGGCCTGATCCGGCTGACCGGCGATCCCAACGCGCCGGCGCTGTACGCGGTGTTGTGCATCCTGGTGTCGATGATAGGGCTGGCGATGGTGCCTGAGACGGCGAACCGGCCGCTGGACTGAGCTTGCCGGCCCGGCATCGCCCCGGGCCGGATTCAGACGGACAGCCGTTGCCGCAGCGCGTCCATTCTTTGCTCCATCGCCTCCGCGGACAGCGGCGCGCCCAGCAGATAACCCTGCATCGCCGAGCAGCCGAGCTTGCCCAGATAGTCCTGCTGCTGCGGATGCTCGACGCCCTCGGCCAGAGTGTCCATGCCCAGCGCGTTAGCCAGGTGGACGATGGCGGAGACGATGGCGGCGTTTTCCTCGTCCTGCGGCAGGTCGATGATGAAGGAGCGGTCTATCTTGATGGTGTCCGGCGCGAAGCGCTTCAGATAAGCCAGGCTGGAATAACCGGTGCCGAAATCGTCTATCGACAAGCGCACCCCCATCGCCTTGATCACCGCCAACTGGCGAGCGGCGAAGTCCGCGTCCTCCATCAGCGTGCTTTCGGTGACTTCGATCTCCAGGCAGTAGCCTGGCAGGCCGCTGCTTTGCAGCGCGTCGCGCACATCGTCGACGAAGTCCGGCCGCGTCAGCTGCCGCGCCGAGACATTGACCGCCATGCGCACCGGGCGCAGGCCGCTGTCGTACCATTGCGCCGCCTGGCGGCAGGCTTCGCCCAGCACCCAGCGCCCCAGCGGCACCACCAGGCCGGTGTCCTCGGCGATGGGGATGAAGCGCGAGGGCATGATCAGGCCGTGTTCCGGATCGCGCCAGCGCACCAGCGCCTCGCAGCCCAGCAGGCGTTCGCCGCTCATATTGAATTGCGGCTGATAAACCAGGTAGAGCTCGCCGTGTTCGATGGCGCGGCGCAGCCGGGTTTCCAGATGCAGCCTTTCGGCCACTTCCACGTTCATTTCCCGGGTGTAGAAGCGGAAGGTGCTGCGGCCGTGCGCCTTGGCGTGGTACATGGCGAGATCGGCGTTCATCAGCAGGTTCTGCAGATCGCGGCCGTCGTCCGGCATCAGGCTGATGCCTATGCTGCAACTGACGTTGAGCTGATGGGCGCCGATGTCGAAGGGCCGCTGCATCGCGGCCAGCACGCGTTCGGCCACTTGCGCGGCCTCGCCGGGCTGGTCGATGGACGGCAGGATCAGCACGAACTCGTCGCCGCCGGTGCGGCCGACGGTGTCCAGCGCGCCCACGGCGGCGCTTAGGCGGCCGGCCGCCTGTTTCAGCAATTCGTCGCCCAGGCCGTGGCCCAGGGTGTCGTTGATGTTCTTGAAGTGGTCCAGATCGACGAAGAGCACCGCCAGCTGGCCCTGGCGCAACTCGGCCTGACGGATGGCCTGCTGCAGCCGGTCGTTGATCAGCACGCGGTTGGGCAGATCGGTCAGCGCGTCGTATTCGGCCAGGTGCTGTACCCGCGCCTCCTGCTCCTTGCGTTCGGAGATGTCGGTGAACAGCGCCACATAGTGGCTGATCTCGCCCTGTTCGTTCTGCAGCACGCTGATGTTCAGCCATTCCGGGAAGATGTCGCCGTTCTTGCGACGGTTCCAGATCTCGCCGGACCACTGGCCGCGCTGGGTCAGCTGCTGCCACATGTTTTCGAAGAAGGCCGGTTCGTGACGGCCGGAGGCGAGCAGGGCGGGAGTCTGGCCCAGCGCCTCGGCCTCCTCGTAGCCGGTGATCGCGCAGAAGGCGCGGTTGACCGCCAGGATGCGGTTGTCCGGGTCGGTGACCAGGATGGCCTCGTTGCTGGATTCGAACACCTTGGCGGCCAGGCGCAGCTGGCGGTCGGTCTGGCGGCGCGCGGTGATGTCCCGGCCGGTGGCGCACAGATAGTCTTCGCCCTGGTAGTTGAGCGGACTGACGGTGACTTCAAGCCATTGCTCCTCGCCGCAGCACTGCAGCCGGGCGTCGAAGGTGTGGGGCAGGGCGTCCGCGGCCGGGCGGAACAGCGCGCGGGTCAGCGTCGCGGCGTCGCAACCGCAATCCAGCCGTTGGCGCGCCGCCTGGTTGCAGTAGACGATGTCGCCGGCGGCGTTGCGCAGCGCGATCAGATCGGTGGCGTTGTCCACCATGAAATGGCTGAGGCGCAGATCGCGCGAGCGCTGTTCCAGCGAGAGGTGGCTTTGCTGCAAGTCCTGGCGGTAGCGCTGCACCAGCGCGTTGAGCCAGCGCAGGAAGAACCAGCAGAAGGCGGCGGCGACCAAGAGGGCGGCCAGGGTCAGCAGCAGGGTGGCGACGATGCGTTCGCGCAGACTGCGCTCCAGTTCCTGGCGCGCGCGCTGGCTGCTGTCTTCTATGGACTGCACGTGCAGGCTGGTGACCAGGGTCCAGTCCCAGCCGGGCAGCTGGCGCGCGTAGGACAGATAGCGTTCGCCTTGCGGCGCGTCCAGGCTGCTGATCAGGTATTCCATGAAGCCGCCTTGCTTGCCGCGGCGGATCAGTTCGGCGATGCGGCCGCGGTCGGCGCCGGGCAGGGCGGAGTAGTGCTTGCCGTTCATCGCCGGATTGGACGGGTCCAGCAGGATCACGCCGTGGCGGTCTATGATCATGAAGTCGCCGCTGTCGTGGCCGAAGCGCATGCGCGCCAGCATCTCCAGGCCTTGCTTCTGCATGTCGGTTTCGACGTTGTTCAGGTATTCGCCGCTGCCTATCAGCCAGTTGTAGGGGCCGAAGCGGCGGGCGTAGGCGACTTTCTCGCTCATCTCGCCGCGGCCCGGCTGGTACCAGCGGTAGGAGCTGAAGCCGCGCTGTTGCGGGTTGTCCACCGACTCGATCAGCGCGCGCATGATGTAGCGGCCCTGATCGTCGCGGTTGGCCAGCAGCGAGCCGCCCTCCAGCTGCGGCGCGGTGGGCAGCAGCACGCAGCGTCCGTCCAGGCCGTCGATGAAGAAATAGCCGCGGCCGTCGAAGTAGCGCAGCGGCCGCAGCGCCTCCGCGATCAGCCGCTGCACCTGATGCGGCGGGCGGCGCAGGCGTTCCTGGCGCCAGATGGCGTCGGCCAGGTTCCAGGCCTGGTCCACCTGTTCGCGCAGCCTTTGCTTCAGGGTGTCGTTGGTGCGTTCGCGCAGCGCGGACAGGGTTTGCGCGGCGTGGTCGGCGTAGGAGCGCAGGTAGTCGCGCGCGCGCGCGTAAGCGTCCTGGCGTATGGTGTGCTGGCGGGCCTGGAAATCGTTCCAGCTGCTCAGCAGGAAGTAGCTGGACAAGGTCAGCGCCAGCATGAACACAATGGCGAGCGTGCCAAACAATTGCAGACGGGACAGCTTGGCCTGATTCAACTCCATGTTTTTGTCGTTATCGCTCGATGGACCCGCCAGTATAAGGGATTATCGCGTTTGTCATGGCAAAATGTCGGGCCGGCCGGGGCGGAATCGGGTAGAATGGCGGCCGGAAGTTGGCCAGGCAGTCGCTGCGTTCGTTCGCAAGAACGGACGGGGAGGAAAGTCCGGGCTCCGCAGAGCAGGATGCCGGTTAATGGCCGGACGTCGTGAGGCGATGGAAAGTGGCGCAGAGAGCTGAACCGCCGATGGCCGGAGGAAGCGTCCGCAAGGACGTGGACTCTTGATTTCGCCGCGCAAGCGGCGAGACGGATCAGGCAAGGGTGAAAAGGTGTACTGGCCGGGCGAGAGCCCGGTCGGACAGATAGGGTGTGGTGCCCTATTCTGCGGTAAGAGCGCACCGCGGACGTGGTAACACGGACGGCAGGCAAAACCCCATCCGGAGCAAGACCAAATAGGGGGAATTGACGTTGCTCGCGTATATCCCCGGGTAGGTCGCTTGAGCCTGTCGGTAACGGCAGGCCTAGAGGAATGACTGTCCAACGACAAGACCCGGCTTATCGGCCAACTTCCACCTCATCCCCGCGACCCCATGGCTTGACGCTATGGGGTTTGCTCAAAAAATAAGCAAAAAAAATCCACGTTCCTGGGAAAAAGCTTTACAATACCGGCCCTTCAGTCAGCTATCCCAGAGTTTCGCAAGCATGCGCATTGGTTCGTACACATTGAAAAACCGGCTGATCGTGGCGCCCATGGCCGGGGTGACGGATAGACCGTTCCGCATGCTGTGCAAGCAATTGGGCGCCGGCATGGCGGTATCGGAAATGATCACCTCCAACAAGGCGCTGTGGACCACGGCCAAGACCTTGCGCCGCGCCGATCACGCCGGCGAGGTGGAGCCGATCTCGGTGCAGATCGCCGGCTCCGATCCGGCGCAGATGGCCGAGGCGGCGCGGCTCAACGTGGAGCGCGGCGCGCAGATCATCGACATCAATATGGGCTGTCCGGCCAAGAAGGTGTGCAATGTGGCCGCCGGTTCGGCCTTGCTGCGCGACGAGGCGCTGGTGGGACGCATCCTGGAGGCGGTGGTCAAGGCGGTGGACGTGCCGGTGACGCTGAAGACGCGCACCGGCTGGAGTCCGGAACACCGCAACGCGCTGCGGGTGGCCAAGCTGGCCGAGGATTGCGGCATCGCCGCGCTGGCCTTGCACGGCCGCACTCGCGAGGACATGTATCGCGGCGCGGCCGAGTACGACACGATACGCGAGGTGAAGCGTCAGATCCGGATTCCGCTGATCGCCAACGGCGACATCGATACCCCGCAGAAAGCACAGTGGGTGCTGGAACATACCGGCGCCGATGCCATCATGATAGGACGGGCGGCCCAGGGCAGGCCGTGGATTTTCCGCGAAATCCAGCATTTTCTGGAGAGCGGCGAATGCCTGCCGCCGCCGGAAGTGAGCGAGATCCGCCAGCTCTTGCTGGGGCATCTGGATGAGCTATACCAGTTTTACGGCGAATATTCGGGCTGCCGCATCGCCCGCAAGCACATCGCCTGGTACACCAAGGGACTGCAGGGCGGCAACGCGTTCCGCCAGCAGATGTACCAACTCGAGTCCACGGCGGAGCAGCGCTTGGCCGTGGCGGCCTATTTCGACCGTTTGGCCGGGGACTCTGAACGGCTGGTGTATTTGGATGGCGCTGGGGAAGCGTTGGACCACGACTCGGAGACGGTGGTGGATGGCTAATTCCAATCAGACTTGGACAGAATAATAACCATGCAGAACAATGACCATATCTCGCAGTCGGTGCGGCTGGCGATGGAACAGTATTTCAGGGACCTGGATGGCGAGAACCCCTCCGCCATCTACGACATGGTGTTGGCTTGCGTGGAAAAGCCATTGCTCGAGGTGGTGCTGATACACACCCAGGGCAATCAGACCCGGGCGGCGGAGTTGCTGGGATTGAACCGCAACACCCTGCGTAAAAAGATGAAGTCTTATGATTTGATATGAAGACAAACCGGCCATACCGAATAGGGTGGCCGGTTTTTTTTGTGTTCCTTTTTAGTTAACGCGGTAGAGAACCATGAGCAAAATCGAACGCGCGCTGATCAGCGTCTCCGACAAGAGCGGCATTCTGGAATTCGCCCAGGCCCTGGCTTCCCAAGGGGTGCACATCCTGTCCACAGGCGGCACCGCCAAGCTGCTGGCCGACGCCGGCGTGCCGGTGACCGAGGTGTCCGACTACACCGGCTTCCCGGAAATGCTGGACGGCCGGGTCAAGACCCTGCATCCGAAAGTGCACGGCGGCATCCTGGGCCGCCGCGATCTGCCGGAGCATGTGGCCAAGATGGCCGAGCATGAGATCGGCAACATCGATCTGGTTTGCGTCAACCTCTACCCGTTCGAAGCCACCATCGCCAATCAGGACTGCGAACTGGAAGACGCGATCGAGAACATCGACATCGGCGGTCCGACCATGGTGCGTTCCGCCGCCAAGAACTGGGCGCACGTGGCCATCGTCACCGACGCCGCCGATTACGCGGCGCTGGCGGAGGAGATGCGCGCCAACGGCGGCGCGCTGTCCAAGGCCACCCGCTTCGAATTGGCCAAGAAGGCCTTCACCCACACCGCGGCCTACGACGGCGCGATTTCCAACTACCTGACCAGCCTGGCCGACGGCGCGCTGGCGGGCAAGCCGGAACGCGTGGCCTTCCCCAAGCGCCTCAACGCCCAGTTCGTCAAAGTGCAGGACATGCGTTACGGCGAGAACCCGCATCAGGCGGCCGCCTTCTATCGCGATCTGGACCCGGCCGCCGGCTCCATCGCCAATTACCGTCAGCTGCAGGGCAAGGAACTGTCCTATAACAACATCGCCGACGCCGACGCCGCCTGGGAGGCGGTGAAGACCTTCGACGACACCGCCTGCGTCATCGTCAAGCACGCCAACCCCTGCGGCGTGGCGGTGGCGGGCGACACCTTGAGCGCCTACCGGCTGGCTTTCGCCACCGACACCACCAGCGCTTTCGGCGGCATCATCGCCTTCAACCGCCCGGTGGACGCCGCCACGGTGGAAGCGGTGACCGGCCAGTTCCTGGAAGTGTTGATCGCGCCGGCTTTCACCGAGGAAGCCAAGGCCGTGATCGCCGCCAAGAAGAATGTGCGCGTGCTGGAAATCCCGCTGGAGATCGGCGCCAACCGCTTCGAACTGAAGCGCGTCGGCGGCGGCGTGCTGGTGCAGACGCCGGACATCCGCAATGTGGGCCTGGACGAATTGCGCGTGGTGACCCAGCGTCAACCGACGCCGCAGGAGCTGTCCGATCTGCTGTTCGCCTGGCGCGTGGCCAAATATGTGAAGTCGAATGCAATTGTTTTCTGTAAAAATGGTCAGACTGCCGGTATCGGCGCCGGCCAGATGAGCCGCGTCGATTCCACCCGCATCGCCGCGCGCAAGGCGGCCGACGCCGGCTTGAGCCTGCAGGGCGCGGTGGCGTCGTCCGACGCCTTTTTCCCCTTCCGCGACGGCATCGACGTGATCGCCGAGCAGGGGATCAAGGCCATCATTCAGCCGGGCGGTTCGATGCGCGACGAAGAAGTGTTCGCCGCCGCCGACGAGCACGGCATCGCGATGGTGCTGACCGGGGTGCGTCACTTCCGCCACTGAGCGGTTCCGATTAACCGGAGGAGGCCGGCATGCCGGCTTCTTTACATGGATTTGTTGTTTTTCCGATGAGAGCAATTGTTTGTTGGCTGGGCGCCGGCTTGTTGGCGTCCGCCAGCCTGGCGGCGCAGGCCGAAGAGACGGCCGTCGAGCCGCAAGGTTTCTGGCAACGCGGCCGCGCTAATATCGAAGCGACCTGGCGTTCCGACCAGTACGAGTTGTACGTGCCGGCGGTGACGTGGCACAACCGCGCCTTCTACGATAGAGAGAAGATCCGGCAATTCAACGAACGGCCGTGGGGCTTGGGCGCGGGACGTTATCGCTACGACGCCGACGGCGACTGGCACGCGGTGTACGCGATGGCCTTCCTGGATTCGCACAAGGATGTCGAGCCCTTCGTCGGCTACGCCTTCCAGAAAATATGGCGCCCATTGGACGGCTGGCGTTTGGGCGCGGGCTTCACCGCCGGCGTCACCGCGCGCTCGGACTACAGCTACGCGCCCTTGCCGGCGGTGCTGCCGCTGGTGTCGGTGGAATACCGCCGCCTGGCCTTGCAGGCCACTTATATCCCGGGCGGGCACAATAACGGCAATGTCTTGTTCGCCTGGCTGCGTTGGCAGTTGGGCTGAGTGAAGAATCCGGCGCGTTGCGACGCGCCGTAAAAACGAGTGGAGCATCGAACATGAAAGTACTGGTTATCGGCTCCGGCGGACGCGAGCACGCGCTGGCCTGGCGCATCGCCAAGTCGCGCCGGGTATCCAAGGTCTTCGTCGCGCCCGGCAACGCCGGCACCGCGCTGGACCCCAATCTGACCAACGTCGAGCTCGGCAGCGTGGCGGAGTGGGTGGCTTTCGCCAAGCAGGAGAAGATCGAACTGACGGTGGTGGGCCCGGAAGCGCCGCTGGCGGCCGGCGTGGTCGACGCCTTCCGCGCCGAAGGGCTGCGAATCTTCGGCCCCACCCAGTATTGCGCGCAGCTGGAAAGCTCCAAGGATTTCGCCAAGGCCTTCATGAAGCGCCACGGCATTCCCACCGCCGCGTACGAAACCTTTAGCGACGCCGCCGCCGCCCATGCCTATGTCGACGCCAAGGGCGCGCCCATCGTGATCAAGGCCGACGGCCTGGCCGCCGGCAAGGGCGTGGTGGTGGCGCTGACGCTGGACGAGGCGCACGCCGCCCTCGACGATATGCTGGTGGGCAACAAGATGGGCAGCGCCGGCGCGCGCGTGGTGATCGAGGACTTCCTGCAGGGCGAGGAGGCCAGCTTCATCGTGATGGTGGACGGCGACCACGTGTTGCCGATGGCCACCAGCCAGGACCACAAGCGCTTGCTGGATCAGGATCAGGGCCCGAACACCGGCGGCATGGGCGCCTACAGCCCGGCGCCGGTAGTGACGCCGGCGGTGCACAACCGGGTGATGCGCGAAATCATCCTGCCCACGGTGCTGGGCATGAAGAAGGACGGCCACAGCTATACCGGCTTCCTCTACGCCGGACTGATGATAGACGCGCAGGGCAATCCTTACACCATCGAGTTCAACTGCCGCTTCGGCGATCCGGAAACCCAGCCCATCATGGCGCGTCTGAAGTCGGACTTCACTGTGTTGCTGGAAGCCGGCGTCAACGGCCGCCTGAACCAGGTGGAGGCGGAATGGGACCGGCGCGTGGCCTTGGGCGTGGTGCTGGCGGCCGAAGGCTATCCGGAAGCGCCGCGCAAGGGCGATCTGATCAGCGGCCTGCCGCCGGAGAGTGAGGACGGCATGGTGTTCCACGCCGGCGTCAGCCTGGACGCGGACAAGCAGCTGCGCAGCAACGGCGGCCGCGTGCTGTGCGCGGTGGGCCTGGGCGACAGCGTCAAGATGGCGCAGGGCAAGGCTTACGTGCTGGCCGACCAGATTCAGTTCGCCGGCAAGCAGATGCGCCGCGACATCGGCGCGCGCGCTATCGGCCGCAAACATTAGCGTCTTGCCGCTTGATAGAGAAACAGCGCCGCAAGCGGCGCTGTTTTCATTTTCGGGCTTGGTTCCGGCTCAGCCCAGTTCGGCCTGGCGCAGGCCGGGCGCGGCGTCGTCCTTGGCCGACAACTGCGGCTCGCCGTCCAGCGGCCAGGCAATGGCCAGCTCCGGATCGTTCCAGGCGATGGAACGCTCCAGCTCCTTGAACCAATAGTCGGTGGTTTTGTACAGGAACTCGGCGCTGTCCGACAGGGTGAGGAAGCCGTGAGCGAAACCGGGCGGCACCCAGAGCTGACGTTTATTGGCGGCGGACAGGTGTACGCCCACCCATTGGCCGAAACTGGCTGAGCCGGGGCGGATGTCGACGGCGACGTCGAAGACTTCGCCGGCGATCACCCGCACCAGCTTGCCCTGGGCGTGCGGCGCCAGCTGATAGTGCAGGCCGCGCAGCACGCCCTTGGCCGAGCGGCTGTGATTGTCCTGGACGAAGGGCGCGGCGCAGCCGACGGCGGCTTCGAAACGTTGTTGATTGAAGCTTTCGAAGAAAAAGCCGCGTTCGTCGCCGAATACGGCGGGTTCGATGATTTTGACGTCGGGAATGCGGGTGTCGATGATATTCATGTGTCGCTCGTCAAGATCAATAGACCGGCTGATCCAGCATCGCCAGCAGATAGCGGCCGTAGCCGGTCTTCTGCAGCGGTTTGGCCAGTAGGCGCACCTGCTCGTCGCCTATCCAGCCGGAACGGTAGGCCACTTCCTCCGGGCAGGCCACTTTCAGGCCCTGACGGCTTTCTATGGTGGCGATGAACTGGCTGGCTTCCAGCATGGATTCATGGGTGCCGGTGTCCAGCCAGGCGTAGCCGCGGCCCATGGTCTGCACCGAGAGCTGGCCCTGCTGCAAATAGACGTTGTTGATGTCGGTGATCTCCAGCTCGCCGCGCGGCGAGGGCTTGATCGCCTTGGCGATGTGCACCACCTGCTCGTCGTAGAAGTACAGGCCGGTCACCGCGTAGTTGGACTTGGGCTGCGCTGGTTTTTCCTCGATGGACAGCGCCTTGCCGTCGGCGTCGAAGGCCACCACGCCGTAGCGCTCCGGGTCGTTGACGCGGTAGGCGAACACGCTGGCGCCGCTGCGCTTGGCGTTGGCGTCTTGCAGCAAGGCGGAAAAGTCGTGGCCGTAATAAATGTTGTCGCCCAGCACCAGCGCCGACGGCGCGCCGGCCAGGAAGTCCTCGCCGATGATGAAGGCCTGGGCCAGGCCGTCCGGACTGGGCTGCACCGCGTATTGCAGCCGCAGCCCCCATTGGCTGCCGTCGCCCAGCAGTTGTTCGAAACGGGGCGTGTCCTGCGGGGTGGAGATGATCAGGATCTCGCGGATGCCGGCCAGCATCAGCGTGGTCAGCGGATAGTAGATCATCGGTTTGTCGTAGATGGGCAGCAATTGTTTGCTGACGGAAATGGTGGCCGGGTACAGCCGGGTGCCGGAGCCGCCGGCCAGGATGATGCCTTTGCGTGCCTGAGTCATTGAATGTCTTTCTGTTGCGGCTGGGCGCCGAGTTCGGCCAGCACTTGTTTGACGCCGCTTTCCCAGTGCGGCAGCGCAAGGCCGAAGGTCTGCCGCAGCTTGGCGCAGTCCAGCCGGGAGTTGGCGGGGCGGGGCGCCGGCAATGGATAGTCGGCGGTGGTGATCGGTTCGATGTCGGCCGGAGACAGCCGCAGCGCATAGCCCAGTCTGCCGGCCTCGGCCACCAGGAAGCGGGCGTAGCCGTGCCAACTGGTTTCGCCCTGCGCCGCCAGATGATAGCTGCCGTAGGCGAAGCCGGCCGGGTCGCGCAGATAGTCGCGCAGCAGGGCCACGGTGACGTCGGCGATCAAGGCGGTGGAGGTGGGCGCGCCGATCTGATCCGCCACCACCTTCAGGCTGTCGCGTTCCTGCGCCAGGCGCAGAATGGTCTTCAAAAAGTTGCCGCCATGGTCGCCGAACACCCAGCTGGTGCGCAGAATCAAGTGCCGCGGCGCGGCGGCGCGCACCGCCTCCTCGCCCGCCCATTTGCTTTGGCCGTAGACCGAGCGCGGCCGGGCCGGGTCGTCCTCGCGCCAGGGCTGTTCGCCGGCGCCGTCGAATACGTAGTCGGTGGAGTAGTGCAGCAAGAGCGCCTGGTGCTGAGCCGCCCATTGCGCCAGCAGCGCCGGCGCGGCGGCGTTGACCGCATGCGCCTGTTCCGCCTCGCTCTCGGCGCGGTCCACCGCGGTGTAGGCGGCGGGATTGACGATGATGTCGGGCTGGTGGCGTTCCAGCGCCTGGCGGACGCTGTCTGCCCGGCTCAGGTCCAGTTCGGCCCGGCTGAGCGCGACGACCTCGCCCAGCGGCGTCAGCGCGGTCCGCAACCGATGGCCGAGCTGGCCGTTGACCCCGGTCAGCAGAATGGTGGGTGAGCGCTCAGCCATAGTGCTGGTTCACCCAGTCGCGATAAGCGCCGCTGCTGACGTTGGCGACCCAATCCTGATGTTGCAGATACCAGGCGACGGTTTTGCGGATGCCGCTGTCGAAGGTTTCCTGCGGTTTCCAGCCCAATTCGCGCTCCAACTTGCGCGCGTCTATCGCGTAGCGGCGGTCGTGGCCGGGGCGGTCGGCGACGAAGGCGATCTGTTCGGCGTAGCGGCGCGCCGGGTCGGCTTGAGGCGCCAACTCGTCCAGCAGCGCGCAGATCGCCTTGACCACGTCCAGATTGGTTTTCTCGTTCCAGCCGCCGACATTATAGGTTTCGCCGGGCACGCCGGCTTCCAGCACGCGGCGGATGGCGCTGCAATGGTCTTTGACGTAGAGCCAGTCGCGCACCTGGCTGCCGTCGCCGTAGATGGGCAGCGGCTTGCCGGCCAGGGCGTTGAGGATCACCAGCGGAATCAGCTTCTCCGGGAAGTGATAGGGGCCGTAGTTGTTGCTGCAATTGGTGGTCAGCACCGGCAGGCCGTAAGTGTGGTGCCAGGCGCGCACCAGGTGGTCGGACGCGGCCTTGGACGCCGAGTAGGGGCTGTTGGGCTCATAGCGGTGGAGCTCGGAGAAGGGCGCGTCGTCGGGTCCCAGCGTGCCGTAGACTTCGTCGGTGGAGACGTGCAGCAGGCGGAAGGCGGCGCGGTCCGCGTCCGCCAGCCCTGTCCAGTAGTCGCGCACGCTCTCCAGCAGATTGAAGGTGCCCACCACATTGGTCTGGATGAAGTCGCCCGGTCCGTGGATGGAGCGGTCGACATGGCTTTCCGCGGCGAAATTGAGCACCGCGCGCGGCTGGTGTTCGGCCAGCAGGGCGTCGAGCAGCGCGCGGTCGCCGATGTCGCCGCGCACGAAGACATGGCGCGGGTCCTGTCCCAGGGTTTTCAGGGTGTCGAGATTGCCGGCGTAGGTCAGCGCGTCGAGATTGATGATGCGCTCATCGCTCTGCGCCAGCCAGTCCAGCACGAAATTGCCGCCGATGAAGCCGGCGCCACCAGTGACCAAAATGCTCATATTGTTCTTTCAATAGCTTGAATCAGAAAACTGGCTCATTGCGGCCGCGGGATGGTACGGCTGCAAGAGGATGACAAAAATATTTTATGGGTTCAATGAATAATATCGACAGCTTGGCTAGGTTCCAAATGCTTAAAAATATCGGAGCGGGGCGGTGAAGGAAAGGGGCAGATTTATGGCATTTTTACAGTTGGCATCGGAAATTCGACATTGACTTGATGCGGCTTCTCCTAGATTGGAGGTGAATGGCGAAGGCCGGCCTGCTTATAGGCCGGAGACCGAGCCTGATGTCGAGGAGAGTTCATCGTGAGTCGTATCGCATCGCCGGCAGTGCCGGGGGCCGGAGGCCGATGGCGCGGGGTCGCGCATTTCCTGCGTCATGAGCGCCGCTGCTGGCGCCGGCTGGCGTATTGGTTGAAGCAATTTCGCAGCGACAGGCCGCCGCTTCGCTGCTACGCCTGGCGGCCGGCGCCGGAGGATGTTGACGACGCGGCGTCGAAGCGCTAGGTCGCCGCCGCGGACAGCGGTACAATGCGGCTTTACTTTCGCATCGCCGTCCATCATGAAGTTCACGCCAGGCCAGGTGCGGCCCGTGCCCCGTCTGCCCGGCCGCGCCCTGCAACAGCAGGCCCGCGCCGCCTTGAAGCAAGGCGAGGTCATCGCCTATTCCACCGAGTCCTGCTACGGCCTGGGCTGCAATCCGCTGGATGTGCGCGCCATCCGCAAAATTCTGGCGATCAAGGCCAGGCCCAATCACAAGGGGCTGATCGTGATCGCGGCCGACGTCTCCCAGATCCGTCATCTGATCCGTCCGTTGAGCGCCGCCCAATACGCGGAACTGGCGCGCTACTGGCCCGGTCCATATACTTTTTTGCTGCCGGCCTCGAGCCGGGTGCCGCCGGCCTTGCGCGGCAAACACGACAAGATCGCCGTGCGCGTGACAGCGCATGGCGAGGCGGCTGCCTTGTGCCGCAGCCTGGGCACGGCGCTGGTGTCCACCTCGGCCAACCGCGCCGGCCAGCAATCGCTGAAAACCGCGCGGGCCTGCCGCGAGGCTTTCCGCCAGCGGGTGCTGACTCTGCCGGGCCGCATCGGCAAGCGGCGCAAACCGTCCACCATCATTGATTTGGAAACAGGCCGCGTGTTGCGCTGAGCCTGGCGATTACAAGAGGAGTTGCCGTGCAACAGATTTCCTTCCTGAGCCTGATCCTGGACGCCAGCCTGATGGTGCAATTGGTGATGGCCGGCCTGGCCTTGATGTCGGTGCTGTCCTGGGCCCTGATCTTCAACAAGATCGCCGTGCTGCGCGCGGCGCGGCGCAATAGCGACGAGTTCGAGCGTAATTTCTGGAGCGGCGCGGACCTGAACCGCTTGTACGAGGACGCCAGCCGCCGTAGCGACACCGTGGGCATGGAGCGCATTTTCCAGTCCGGTTTCGCCGAGTTCCTGAAGCTGCGCGGCCGCAACGGTACCGAGCTGTCCGACATCATGGCCGGCTCGCGCCGGGCGATGAAGGCGGCGGCGCAGCGCGAGCTGGACGCCCTGGACAGCCATACCTCCTTCCTCGCCACCGTCGGTTCGGTCAGTCCTTACATCGGCCTGTTCGGCACGGTGTGGGGCATCATGCATGCCTTCATCGGCCTGGGCAACGCCGGCCAGGCCACCTTGTCCACGGTGGCGCCGGGCATCGCCGAGGCGCTGGTGGCCACCGCCATCGGCCTGTTCGCCGCGATTCCGGCGGTGGTGGCCTACAACCGCTTCGCCACCGACGTCGACCGCTTGGCCACCCGCTTCGACAGTTATATGGAAGAGTTCTCCAACATCCTGCAGCGCTTGGCCACGCGTTAAGCCTGGCCCGTCCGCGGCAAAATTGGACTTGCCACGGACATTCCCATACGGCATGGTATCCGGTTCCACTTTCCCGAGCCGCACCATGCCGTTTTCGCGCATTCCCCCGCTGACCTTAGCCGCTTTCTTCGCCCTGTACGTGATCTGGGGCTCCACCTATATGGGCATACGCATAGGCATCGAGTCCTGGCCGCCGATGATGATGGCCGGCCTGCGCTTTTCCCTGGCCGGCTGGCTGATGCTGGCCTACCTATGCTTGCGCAAATACCCGATGCCGAACGCGCGGGAGCTGGGCGGCGCCGCCTTGCTCGGCGTGCTGATGCCGGCGGTGGGCAACGGCTTGGTCACGGTGGCGGAGAAAGACGTGTCCTCAGGCGTGGCCGCCTTGGTGATCGCCACCGTGCCGCTGTTCACCCTGTTGTTCGCGCGCATGTTCGGCCAAAAGGCGCGCAAGGTGGAGTGGGCCGGCATCGGTCTGGGCGTTTGCGGCATGGTGCTGTTGAATATGGGGGCCAATCTGAAGGCCAGCCCCAGCGGCGCCGCGCTGCTGCTGCTGGCCTCCGCCGGTTGGGCGCTGGGCTCGGCCTGGAGCCGCCATCTGGCTCAGCCCAAGGGACCGATGGGCAGCGCCTGGATGATGATCTTCGGCGGCGCAGCCTTGTTGCTGGCCAGCCAGGCCTATGGCGAGAAGCTGCAGGCGATGCCGACGCTGTCCAGCTGGCTGGCCTTGTTTTACCTGGCGGTGTTCGGCTCCATCATCGCTTATAGCGCCTATCTGCACTTGCTGAAGACGGTGTCTCCGGCCGCCGCCACCAGCTACGCCTACGTCAACCCGGTGATCGCGGTTTTGCTGGGCGTGGTCTTCCTCGGCGAGCACATCGGCCTGCACGAGATGCTGGCGATGAGCGTGATCGTGGCGGCGGTGGTCTTGATCAGCTGGCGGCGTTAGCCCGTCAGCAGCGACATGCGCCGCAGCAGGCGCCGGCCTTGGCGCTGGTGTTGAATCACCGCGCCGATGTGGGCGGTCAATAGCAGAGCCAGCAGCACATTGCTGGCGAAGTGCAGCTTGGCCAGCGCGCGCGTGGCCGCGCCGGCTTCCAGGCTGGGCGGCAGCGTGATCAGGCCGAACACGTCGACCGGCCGCTCCATCATCAGCCAGCCGCTGGCCAGCGATAGACAGCTCAGCAGATAGAGCAGCGCGTGGGCGCGGCGCGCCAGCCGGTGCTTGGCGGGCGGAACGCCGGCCGGCGGCGGCATGCGGAAGCTGGCGCGGTAAACGACGCGCAGCAGGAAGACCGGCATCAACAAGGTGGTCAGCGCAACGTTGAACGGCGGAATCGCCGCGGCGACGGCGGGCGGCAGCGCGCCGGAGGCGAGCGCGAAGCCGCTGATCATCGCCCACAGGATCACGACTGCGCAAATCCAGTGCAGCCAGGCGGCGATGGGCGGATAGGTCTGGGTTGAGGTTTCCATCGGAATCGGCTTTCTTGCGAATCCCGGCAGGCGACGCGCGGCCGCCGTCCTGCCTGCGTCGCGGGCATGGCGCGGTGGCCATCCAAGGAATGGGCCTGCGGCAGGAGGAGTGTGGGAGAGACCGGCCTTCCGGGACGGGGAAGGCCGGCGAGTCAACACGTCAGGCGTTCAGCCCGCGCGCTGACAAGGGGACGGTCAGGCCGGAGCCCACAAGGCGGGTTGGGTGGACGGAGTCCAGCCCGCGCCGGCCCAGGCGGTGTGCGGCTGCAGGCAACGGTACTTCTTGCCCTGATAGCTGACGATCTGGCCGGCGGTGTAGGACAGGCCTTCCTTCCAGGTGTCGCCCACCGGCGGCGGCGTGATGCCGCCGTCGCCCTTTTTCAGGTCGATCTGATAGGTGTAGCCCTTGTAGCTGTCGTTCAGGTACACGCGGTTGGCGGTGGCGCTGCGTTCCGGGGTGATGCTCACCGTGCGTTGCTTCTGATTCATCACGCCGATGCGGATCGCCTTGGAGGTCGCGTTCACTTTCACGCCCAGCTCGTACGGCCAGTTCGCCATCTGGCCGCTGACGGCGTCCAGCTTGACCGGGATGGTTTCGGCGTCGCGGCCGCTGGCGTCGAACACGCGCAGGGTGGCGGTGCTGTTGTTCGGCAGGTTTTCATAAGCGGTCACCTTGCCGATTTCCTTCCACGGATTGGTCACCGGCGGCGGTTCCGGCGGATTGGTGCCGTCGCCGAATACCACGTCGGAGCACGAATAGAACGCTTCCTCGCTGTCCGCGCGTTTCCAGACGTTGAAGATGATGTGCGGGCCGCTCTTGCCGGCCGGCAGCTTGGCTACCATGTGGTAGCGCTTGTTGGCGTCCAGCGGCGGGTTGCCGGTCACGGTGTGGAAGGGCTGCGGATCCAGGTCGGACCACTTCAGCGGCTTGGTCTGATCCCAGCCGTTCTTGGTGACGTAGAACTTGAAGTATTTGGTCGAGTGCGGCGCGGTGGCGTGGTAGACGAACTCGTAGTTGCCGTTGGCGTCCGGCACCAGCTTGGTTTTCGGCCAGTCGGTGCGTCCCAGATTGAAGCCCTTGAACTTGTCCTGGCCGCCGGCGCAGAGCTTGCCGTCCGGCACCACCGCCGCGTGGTTGTCGCCCTGCGGGTTCTGGTTGATGCCGTTCCAGTCGTACATGGCCTGGGTGCCGCCCACGCGGCGGGCTTCCTGGCACGCGGCGGATTTCGGCGATTCCGCGCCCTCTTTGAAGCAGTTGTAGGTGCGGTTGATCGGCACTTCCATGGTGCCGTGGGCCCAGAGCGGCGCGCTGAGGCAGGCCAGGGCGAGGGCGGCGGGAAGGCGCAGTTGTGGTTTCATTCTGACTCCTTTGAGCTACGAGTGGTATGCAAGCGCCCAGCAGTTTGCCGAGCAGTCCAATCATCATATGAATGCCATATGATTTAAAATGAGACGACTATTTTTAATGTAAGTTTGGCGAAAGGTACTATTGCCATACTTACTGTGTGGTCTTGTATCTGCTTGATTCTTGCAAAAAACGCTCATTCCCTGACCTGTCCCGCAGGTCAATACGCATTGCTCCCGCAATTTCCCCTGCCAAATCATCTGTTTGTCGTTTTGCTGCCATGCAGCAAGCGGACAATGATGTGCGTAAATAAAATGGTATTGACGTGGTATTAATGTGGTATTAACGTTCGCGGTAAGCCGGAAGGCCGGAATCGACTCGCGTCAGCGCGGAAGATGCCAGCCGGGAAGCCAGGTTATACACTGGGGTTTTCAGACCACTTGCAGACAACCCATGGAAAATCGCTGGCTTGCATTGAAACCGGATGAAACCCTGACCACGCCGCTGTATCTGCAGTTGTCGCGGAAATTGGCCGACGCCATCAACGCCGGCTGGTGGCAGGCGGACGAGGCGCTGCCGTCGGAGCGCACGTTTTCCGAAGAACTGGGCATTTCGCGCGTGACGGCGCGCAAGGCGATGGATGTGCTGCTGGAGCAGGGCCTGATTCGCCGGCGCCAGGGCTCGGGCACCTTCATCACGCCGAGGCTGGAGCAGCCCTTGTCGCGGCTGACCGGCTTTACCGAACAATTGCGCCAGCGCGGCTTCGTGCCGTCGTCGGTGTGGCTGGAGCGCGGCGTGTTCGCGCCCAGCAATGAAGAAGTGATCAAGCTGGGGCTGTCGCCCACTTCGCAGGTGTCGCGGCTGAAGCGCCAGCGGCTGGCCGACGGAGTGGTGATGGCGATCGAGATGACGACGCTGCCGGTGGCGTATCTGCCGGAGCCGCAGCAAGTGGGCACCTCGCTGTACGCCCATCTGGACGCCAGCGGCCATTCGGTGGTGCGCGCGCTGCAGCACATCCGCGCGGTGAACGCCTCCGGCGACATCGCCACGCTGGCCGGCATCCGCCCCGGCGAAGCGATGTTGCTGATTACCCGTATCGGCTTCAACGCCGAGAACATCGCGATTGAATTGACCGATACCTATTGCCGTAACGACTACTACGATTTTGTTGCCGAACTGAGACGATGACCCAAAACCGAGTGCTGCAAGGACGCATCCTGACCGAGGCCGGCTGGATGGACGGCGAATTGAAACTGGCTGTCGACGGCCGCATCGAGGCCATAGACGCGCGCTTGGCCTCCGGCCGAGCGGTGGAGCGTTATTTGCTGCCGGGCTTCATCGACCTGCATGTTCACGGCGGCGGCGGCGTCGACATCATGGAGGGCGGCCGCGCCGCCGAGAGCGTGGCCAGGCTGCACGCCCGCTTCGGCACCACATCCTTGCTGGCCACCACCATGACCGCGCCGCCGATCGACATCGAGCAGGTGTTGCGCGCGCTCGGTTCCTCCTGTCGCGAACGCCAGCCCGGCGGCGCCCGCATCCTGGGCGTGCATCTGGAAGGCCCCTACATCAATCCCGGCAAGCTGGGCGCCCAGCCCGACGACGCCTGCCGCGCGGTGATGGAGCAGGTGGACTGGTACCGCTCGCTGGCGCCGGTGTCGCTGATCACGCTGGCGCCGGAAATCGCCGGTCATATGGACATCATCCGCCAGTTGGCGGAGCAGGGCGTCAAGGTGCAGCTGGGCCACACCCTGGGCAGTTACGAGGACGGGGTGCGGGCGCTGGAGCAAGGCGCGTCCGGCTTCACCCATCTGTTCAACGCGATGAGCGGCCTGCACCACCGCGAGCCCGGCATGGTGGGCGCGGCGCTGGCGCACGCCGAATACGCCGAATTGATTCCGGATCTGCTCCACGTCCATCCGGGCGCGATCCGGGCCGCCCTGCGCTCGATTCCGCGCCTCTACTGCGTGACCGATTCCACCGCCGCCGCCGGCATGCCGGACGGCGAATACAAGCTGGGTTCGCACTCGGTGACCAAGTGCATGGGCGGCGTGCGTCTGGCCGACGGCACCCTGGCCGGCAGCACGCTGACCATGGACCAGGCGCTGCGCAACCTGGTGTCCATCGGCCTGCCGCTGGCGGACGCCTCGCACCGGCTGTCGCTCTATCCCGCAGACTACCTTGGCCTGGCCGATCGCGGCCGGCTCGCCGTCGGCGCCTGGGCCGACATCGTGACGATGGACGCGGATTTGAATTTGCAGCAAGTCTATGTAGAGGGAGAACAGATTGGCCTCGTTGATGCTTGAAGAAGCGCTGTACGCCGCCGAGGCGGTGGCCGCGCAACACATGTACGCCGATGAAGCGCTGGCCGCGCTGGGACGCGCGCTGGCGGTGGAACGCCCCAGCCTGGCGCTGACCGTGGCCCGCGGCAGTTCCGATCACGCCGCCAACTACTTCGCCTATCTGGCGATGCAGCGGCTGGGCGTGCCGGTGGTGTCCTTGCCGATGTCGCTGGTGACCCTGCACCGCGCGCCGCTGGCGGTGAAGGGCCAGTTGGCGGTGGCCCTGTCCCAGTCCGGCCAAAGCCCGGACCTGATCGACACCATGAAGGCGCTGGGCGCCGCCGGCGCGCGCACCGCGGCGCTGGTCAACAAGCATCAATCGCCGCTGGCCGCTGCCTGCGAATGGGTGGTGCCTCTGTGCGCCGGCGACGAAAAAAGCGTGGCCGCCACCAAGAGCTACATCACCTCGCTGTCCGCGGTGGCGCGCCTGGTCGCTCACTGGCAGGCGGACGACGCGCTGCTGGCCGCGCTGGCCAATCTGCCGCAGCGCCTGACCGAAGCCACGCGCCAGGACTGGACGGCGGCGGTGGACGTCTTGCGCGACGCCGAACGCATCATGGTGGTGGGCCGCGGCCTGGGCTTCGCCGTGGCGCTGGAAGCCGCGCTCAAATTCAAGGAAACCTGCGCGATCCAGGCCGAGGCCTTCTCCGGCGCCGAGATCAAGCACGGGCCGATGGCCTTGATCGACGACGGCTATCCGCTGCTGATCTTCGCGCCGCGCGGGCCGGAGCAACAGGGCCTGATCGATCTGGCCGAGGAGATGCGCGGCCGCGGCGCCAAGGTGCTGCTGGCGGCGCCGGAAAATATCGCCAGCCGCGACCTGACCCTGGCGCTGGCCGACGACGAGGCGCTGGATCCGCTGCTGGCGATCCAGAGCTTCTACCTGATGGCGGCGCGCTTGTCCGAGGCGCGCGGCCTGAACCCGGATCTGCCGCGCCACTTGTCCAAAGTGACCTGCACGCGCTGAGTCCGGTCCTGCTTGAAACCGCGCCCCGACCGTCTGCACGAACGGGGCGCGCCGCGAACGGCGTCCAGCGGAAGCCGCGTCGGCCGCGGAGACACATCAGTCAGTAAGAATGGAGACGCCCCCCATGTCCGCTACGCTCGAACTCCTGGCCCCGTTTGACGGGCCGTCCGTGCCGCTGAGCCGCGCGCCCGATCCGGTCTTCGCCGGCTTGATGATGGGCGACGGCCTGGCGATCGAGCCGCTGTCCGGCACCCTGCTGGCGCCCTGTGACGGCGAGGTGGCGCAATTGGCGCGCACCGGCCACGCCTTGACGCTGCGAGCCGCCAACGGCGCGGAAGTGCTGATCCACATCGGCATCGACACCGTCAAGCTGGAGGGCGAGGGCTTCAAGCCGCTGGTCAAGGCCGGCGACGCGGTGCGTCAGGGCCAGCCCCTGATCGAGGTGGATCTGGACGCGGTGGCGCGGCGCGCGCCGTCGCTGCTGACCATGGTGGTGATCGCCAATGGCGAGGCTTATGCGCTGGAAAGTCGGGGCGAGGGCTGGCAGCAGGCGGGCCGCAGCGTGTTTCTGACGCTGTCCGGTGGCGCGGCGGCCGACGAGGCCCCCAGCGCCGAGGGCGCGGAAAGCCGCGGTCAGGCCACGGTGCGTCACGCCGGCGGCCTGCACGCGCGGCCGGCGGCGCTGGTGCAGAACGCGGCGCGTCAATATCGCGCCAGCGTGCGGGTGGAGTTCAAAGGCCAGGCGGCCAACGCCCGCAGCGTGGTGGCCCTGATGGGCTTGGGCGTGGCCGAGGACGACGATGTGGCGGTGCTGGCGCAGGGCGAGGACGCGGCGGCGGCGGCGGCGGCGGTGATCGCCGCGCTGCAGACCCGCACCGAATCCGGCCACGGCGCGCCCGCGCCCTTGGCGAGGGGGCCGGCGCGCGCGTTGCCGGCCGGCTGGATAGGCGGCGTGTGCGCGGCGCCGGGCCTGGCCATCGGCCAGGTGGTGCGTCTCGACGCCTTCGAGCCGCAGGTGGCGGAGTTCGCGGTCAACGCCGACAGCGAGCGCGAGCAATTGCGCCGGGCGCTGGCCGAGGTGAGCGCCGGCATCGCCGCCGCCATCGACACAGCCTTGCGCCGCGGCCAGACCTCGCAAAGCGACATCTTCGCCGCCCATCTGGCGCTGGTGGACGATCCGGAATTGCGGGACGCGGCGGAACGGGACATCGCCGCCGGCCACAGCGCCGGCCACGCCTTTCGCCAGGCGGTGCGCGCGCAATGCCGCGTGCTGTCCGGCCTGGGCAGCCCCTTGCTGGCCGAACGGGTGGCGGATCTCAAAGACATTGAACGCCAAGTGCTGAAAGCCCTGTTGGGCGACGCCCAAAGCGAGCCCGAACTGTATCCGGCCTCCATTCTGGTGGCCGAAGACCTGGCGCCTTCCGAACTGACCCGGCTGCCGCGCGAGCAGGTGGCCGGCATCCTGTCCGCCGCCGGCGGCGCCACCGGCCACGTGGCCATCCTGGCGCGCGCGCTGGGCATTCCGGCCCTGGTGGCTTGCGGGCCTCAGGTGTTGCGGCTGGACGCCGGCAGCGAAGTCTTGCTGGATGCGAGCCAAGGCGGCTGTCATCCGGCGCCGGACGCGGCCCTGTTGGCCGCCGCCCGGCAGGCGATGGCGGAGCGCGAGAGCCGCCGCGCCGATATGCGCGCGGACGCCGACGGCGCCGCGGTGACGCTGGACGGCGTGCGCGTCGAGGTGGCCGCCAATATCGCCAATGAAGAGGACGCGCGCGAAGCGGTGCGCCACGGCGCCGACAGCGTCGGCCTGCTGCGCACCGAGTTTCTGTTCATCGACCGTCAGGACGCGCCGGATCGCTACGAACAGGCCAACGCCTATCAGGCGGTGCTGGACGAATTGCAGGGCCGCGTCGCCATCATCCGCACGCTGGACGTGGGCGGCGACAAGGAAGTGCCCTATCTGACCCTGCCGCCGGAGCCGAATCCGGCGCTGGGCCTGCGCGGCATCCGCACCGGCTTCGCCCATCCGGAGATGCTGGACGAGCAACTGCGCGCGCTGCTGATGCTGCGGCCCTTGTCCCTGCTGCGCATCCTGGTGCCGATGATCGCCGATGTCGGCGAACTGCGGCGCTTGCGCCAGCGCATCGACGCGTTGGCCGAGGAAGCGGGGCTGAGCGAGCGGCCGCAGCTGGGCGTGATGGTGGAAGTGCCCTCCGCCGCGCTGCTGGCCGACCAATTGGCCGCCGAGGCCGACTTCCTGTCCATCGGCACCAACGACCTGACGCAATACACGCTGGCGATGGATCGTTGCAACGCCTCGCTGGCCGCCAGCCTGGACGCGATGCACCCGGCGCTGCTGAGGCTGATCGAACGCACGGTGGCCGGCGCCAGCCAGCACGGCAAATGGGTGGGCGTATGCGGCGCCCTGGCCTCGGACCCGCTGGCCGCGCCGGTGCTGGTCGGCCTCGGCGTCGCCGAACTATCGGTCAGCCCCGGCCTGGTGCCGGAGATCAAGGCCAAGGTGAGGACGCTGGACCAGCAGGCCTGCCGCAAGCGCGCCGAGCAATTGCTGGCGCTGGATTCCGCCGTCGCGGTGCGCGCGCAGGCCGCCGAATGGTGGCCGGAAGATTGAATCGGCCCGGCGCGCAGGCGCGCGCGGGGCTTATATGAAGTGGTTTTGAGGTCATCGCATGCCGCGGGGACACGCGGCAGCGAGCGGTACAGACACACAAGAAGGTAGCAGCCTGGAGCGCCATGCCCCCATCGGCGTCCATACACTGGGAGACGAGACGTGAGTACCTCTGACAATAAATTCGCTGGCATTCAGCAGCTGGGCCGCGCCCTGATGCTGCCGATCGCCGTTCTGCCCGTGGCGGGCTTGCTGCTGCGCCTGGGCCAGCCGGACCTGCTCAACATCAAGATGATGGCCCAGGCCGGCGACGCCATCTTCGGCAACCTGGCCCTGATCTTCGCCATTGGCGTGGCGGTGGGCTTCGCCAAGGACAACAACGGCACCTCCGGCCTGGCCGGCGCCATCGGCTATCTGGTGATCACCGCGGTGCTCAAGGTGATAGACGAGAAAATCAATATGGGGGTGCTGTCCGGCATCCTGTCCGGCCTGGTGGCCGGGGCGCTGTACAACCGCTACAAGGACATCAAGCTGCCCAGCTACCTGGCCTTCTTCGGCGGCAAGCGCTTCGTGCCCATCGTCACCGGCTTCTCCATGCTCTTGTTGGGCGCGGTGCTGGGCTATGTCTGGATGCCGGTGCAGACCGGCATCGACAGCGTCGGCCGCTGGTTGATCGGCGCCGGCGAGATCGGCGTCTTCGCCTACGGCGTGCTCAACCGCGTGCTCATCGTCACCGGCCTGCACCACATCCTCAACACCATTGTCTGGTTCCAGGTGGGCGATTTCGCCTCCGCCGCCGGCAAGGTGGTGCATGGCGACCTGACCCGCTTCTTCGCCGGCGACAAGACGGCCGGCATGTTCATGTCCGGCTTCTTCCCGGTGATGATGTTCGGCCTGCCGGCCGCCTGCCTGGCGATGTACCGCACCGCCAAGCCTGAGAACAAGCAAGCCGTCGGCGGCCTGCTGTTCTCGATGGCGCTGACCGCGATGCTGACCGGCGTCACCGAACCGGTGGAATTCGCCTTCATGTTCCTGGCTCCGGCGCTGTACGCCATCCACGCGGTGCTGACCGGCCTGGCCATGGCCTTGATGCACGCGCTCAACATCAAGTTGGGCTTCGGCTTCTCCGCCGGCCTGTTCGATTACTTGCTGAACTTCGGCCTGTCCACCAAGCCGCTGTTGCTGATCCCGGTGGGCATCGGCTACTTCGCGCTCTACTACGTGCTGTTCGTGTTCTTCATCAAGAAGTTCAACCTGAAAACCCCGGGCCG
This sequence comes from Chromobacterium sp. S0633, assembly GCF_024158805.1. Taxonomy (NCBI): domain Bacteria; kingdom Pseudomonadati; phylum Pseudomonadota; class Betaproteobacteria; order Neisseriales; family Chromobacteriaceae; genus Chromobacterium; species Chromobacterium sp. S0633. The sequence continues at coordinate 67,738 of NZ_JAMZGH010000005.1, forward strand.
CGAAGACGCGATGGTGGCCGTGGCGGCGGTGGCCGCCGGCAGCGACCGCGCGCGCGCCTTCATCGCCGCGCTGGGCGGCGCCGCCAACCTGAAGTCCGTGGACGCCTGCACCACCCGTCTGCGTCTGCAAGTGGCCAGCAACGACAAGGTGAGCGAAGCCGCGCTGAAGGCGCTGGGTTCGCGCGGCCTGATCAAGCCGGCCGCCGGCAGCGTGCAAGTGGTGCTGGGACCGGAGGCGGACCTGATCGCCGACGAAATCCGCGTCGCACTGGGCAACCCGGACGCCGAGGCGGCCGTCCATGCGGGCGCGGCCGCGCCGGCGCAGGCCCTGGGCGAGGTGGTCGGCATAGACCGCGAACGCTGGCTGGCGGCGCTGGGCGGCGCGGCCAATGTGCTCAAGGTGGAAGCCGTGGCCGGCAGCCGGCTGCGGGTGGAAGTGGCCAACGCGGAGCTGGTGGACCAGGCCGCCCTGCAACAACTGGGGGCCAGCGGCGTCACCACCTTCTCCGGCACGCTATTGCATATAGTATTGAATAGCGACGCGGGCGATTACGCCGCCGCATTGCAAGGCTGAGCGTCGCTTCCATGCGCCGCGCGTCGCGGGGCCTCGGATAGGCCCTAAGAACCGGGCGTTGCCCGGCGGAATTTGACGCACGGCAAGCTTGGGCGCAATTTCCGCACTGCCGATGTTGGTAATTCGCCCACTACTTATGTAGCGAGTTGATTACAAGCGGAATCAGGCGGACAGTGGTGGCGCAGGGCACGGGAAGATGACCTTGCGCCATTTCAACTTGGAGGATGCATCATGACGTTGCGAGTTGCTATCAATGGTTACGGCCGCATCGGCCGCATGATTGTGCGTGCATGGCAAGAGCGCTATGCCGATCAGGACATCGAGATTGTCGCCATCAACGATCTGGCCTCGCCGGAGCTGCATGAACACCTGACCCGTTACGACAGCGTGCACGGTCCGTTCGCCGCTTCCGTGGCGCTGGACGGCGATCACCTGGTGGTCAACGGCAAGAAGATCAAACTGCTGGCCATCCGCAACCCGGCCGAGCTGCCGTGGAAAGAATTGAACGTGGACGTGGTGATGGAATGCACCGGCTTGTTCACCACCCGCGAAAAAGCCGGCGCGCATCTGCAGGCCGGCGCCAAGAAAGTGCTGATCTCCGCTCCGGGCGGCGAAGGCGTGGACGCCACCGTGGTTTACGGCGTCAACCACCAGCAGCTGAGCAGCGCGATGACCATCGTCTCCAACGCCTCCTGCACCACCAACTGTCTGGCCCCCATGGTGCAGCCGCTGATCGACACCATCGGCATCGAGCGCGGCCTGATGACCACGGTGCACGCTTACACCAACGACCAAGTGCTGCTGGACACCGATCACAAAGACCTGCGCCGCGCCCGTTCCGCCGCCGTGTCCATGATCCCGACCAAGACCGGCGCCGCCGCCGCGGTGGGCCTGGTGCTGCCGCAGCTGAAGGGCAAGCTGGACGGCTTCGCCGTGCGCGTGCCGGTGAGCAATGTCTCGCTGGTGGACCTGACCTTCACCGCCGGCCGCGATACCAGCAAGGAAGAAGTGAACCAGCTGATCAGCGACGCCGCCAAGGGCCCGCTCAAGGGCGTGCTGGGCGTCAACACCCTGCCGCTGGTGTCCTGCGACTTCCTGCACAACCCGGCGTCCAGCACCTTCGACGCCACGCTGACCCGCGTCATCGGCGGCCGCGAAGTCAAAGTGCTGGCCTGGTACGACAATGAATGGGGCTTCTCCAACCGCATGATCGATACCGCGGTGGCCTGGCAGGCCGCCAAGTAAGCGCCCAGCGGGGTTCCGGCTCAAGAAACGGACAGGCTTGCCTGTCCGTTTTTCATGGCGCGGCGCCAGGAGCGGGCGCTTGGGACGGCGCCGGTTTATTCATCCTGCTGCAGATCCGGCAGCCGCGGCGGCACCGGCACCTCGATCACGATCGAGGTCTTGGTGTCGCCAAACTGCATCAGCCGCGCGATCAAGGCCTGCAGCGTGGGCATATTGTCCACCACCACCTTCATCATCAGTCCGCTGGTGCCGGTCACCGACATGCATTCGATGATCTCCGGCATGGTGCGGATTTCCTCTATCACCGCGAAGTACTCCAGATGCTTGACCGTCAGCTCTATCATGCAGCAGATGGGCATGCCCACCTTGTTGGGATCGATGGTGGCGCGGTAGCCGGTGATCACGCCTCCGCGCTCCAATTTGCTCACCCGGTCCGCCACCGCCGGCGGCGACAGATTCACCCGCCGGGCCAGTTCCGCGAAGCTGATTCGGGCGTTTTCGTGCAGTGCGGCGATGATTTTTCTATCAAATTTATCCATTCTTCGATTATAAGGAAATATGACGAAACAAACTTATAAAAAAAGGCGAAATGGCTGAAAATCCAATCAACCATCTGATCAAAACGCCTGTTTGCTACGTAAAATGCTGGCCGTATCAGGGTTGGCCGCACTGTCCCGCGGCCCGCCTGTCCAGATCCGTTGCGGATGAGAATTGTCCCAAAACGCTCTCATTTGAAACTGTCCTGGTGATCTCTTTGTCCCTGGTCTCTAGTCAGATCAAATCTGTATTGACGACGACCATTCCGGGCCTGTTCACAGCAACAGGCCCGTTTTTTTTGGCTTGCTGAGGCGTCTACGGCTGGCGCGTTAAAATAATCTGCGCCAAAGTGGGAAAGTTTGACGAAATGTCATATTTTTGTAATCACCCGTTTTTATCCTTGCCACACACTCAAACGGGAATGGATCAACCATGCCAGCCAATATCTTGCTTGTTGAAGACGAACCGGCAATCCAGGAGCTGATTGCCTTCAACCTGGCGCAGGCCGGCCACCACGTGCTGCGGGCCAGCACCGCCGAAGCGGCGCTGACGCTGGTGCGCAACGCGCTGCCTGACCTGGTGCTGCTGGACTGGATGCTGCCGGGCGCCAGCGGCGTGGACATCGCCAAGCGCCTGCGCGCCGACGAGCGCACCCGCCACGTGCCCATCATCATGCTGACCGCGCGCTCGGACGAGCAGGACAAGATCACCGGCCTGGAGACCGGCGCCGACGACTACATCACCAAGCCCTTCTCGCCGCGCGAGCTGCTGGCGCGCATCAAGGCGGTGTTGCGCCGCCGCGCGCCGCAGATGACCGACGACGCGGTGGATGTGCAAGGCCTGCGGCTGGACCCGGTCACCCACCGCGTCACCGGCAACGGCGGCGTCATCGATCTGGGGCCCACCGAATTCCGCCTGCTGCACTTCTTCATGACCCACCCCGAGCGCGTGCATTCGCGCTCCCAACTGCTGGACCAGGTGTGGGGCGACCATGTGTTCGTGGAAGAGCGCACCGTGGACGTGCATATCCGCCGGCTGCGCAGCGCGCTGGAGGGCACCGGGCACGACACGCTGATCCAGACCGTGCGCGGCACCGGTTATCGCTTTTCCACCCAGCAGTGAGGCCTGATGCCTGAATTTCTGAAACGCACGCTGGCCTCGCTGCTGGCGACCGCCGTCATCGGCCTCGGCTTCTGGCTGGGCTCGTCGGCGGAAGACGGACTGATCGCGGTGGCCATCTGCCTGGGCGGCTGGCTGGCCTTCAATCTCTACCATGTGGCGCTGCTGTTGCGTTGGCTGCAACGGCCGACTCCGGAGCGGGTGCCTGACGGTTTCGGCGTCTGGCACACCATTTTCATGACGCTGTACCGCACCACCCGCACCCAGAGCCAGAGCCAGAAAAAGCTCACCCACGCGCTGGAGCGTTTCATCAACGCCGGCGAGGCGATGCCGGACGGGGTGGTGGTGCTGGACGAGCACGACCGCATCGAATGGATCAACCCGATGGCGGTGGAGCATCTGGGTCTGGACCGCAAGCGCGATGTCGGCAACCAGATCCTCAACCTGATCCGCCAGCCGGCCTTTCACGCCTATATGAACGAGGCGCGCTTCAGCCAGCCGCTGGTGCTCAACTTCGTGCAGCCGCGCGAACTGGTGATCTCGCTGCAGATGGTGCCCTTCGATTCCACCCGCAAGCTGCTGCTGACCCGCGACATCACCCAGTTGGAGCGGGTGCAGACCGTGCACAAGGATTTCGTCGCCAACGTCTCGCACGAGCTGCGCACGCCGCTGACCGTGGTGGGCGGCTTTCTGGAGACGCTGGGAGACATGCCGCAGGTGGACGACGCCACCTTCCGCCAGTTTCTGCCGATGATGATGGAGCAGTCGCGGCGCATGCAAAGCCTGGTCGAGGACCTGTTGACCCTGTCCAAGCTGGAGAACAGCCCCAAGGCGACGGTGTCGGAGCGGGTGGACATGCAGGACATGCTGGACACGCTGATGGTGGAGGCCGAGGGCCTGTCCCACGGCCGCCATCAGGTCAAGCTGGACCGGCACAGCGACGCCTGGCTGTGGGGCAGCCAGCAGGAGCTGCACTCGGCCTTCGGCAACCTGGTGTCCAACGCGGTGCGCTACACGCCGGAGGGCGGCTGCATCACGCTGAGCTGGAAGGAGGAGGGCGAGCAGCTGCGCTTCTCTGTCAGCGACACCGGCATCGGCATCCCGCGCGAGCATATCCCGCGCCTGACCGAGCGTTTCTACCGGGTGGACCGCGGCCGTTCGCGCGGCAGCGGCGGCACCGGCCTGGGGCTCGCCATCGTCAAGCACGTGCTGGCGCGTCATCATGCCCGGCTGGAGATCAGAAGCGAGCCGGACAAGGGCAGCGTGTTCTCCGCGGTGTTCCCGCGCGACCGCCGCAGCGGCTCGCAAGCGGCCTGAGCGCCGCGCCGCGGGGCCGCATGCGGCGTATTCTTGCAAGCTTGGGTCGGCGCTCTTGGCGCGCCGCTCCAAGCGGGTTAGGATGTCCGTTTTAGCCCGCCGATTTTAGAACCTGTTCAAAGTCTGCTGCGCTTCGGCGATACGGCGTTAGAAACCCGCTTCGAAATGCTCATATACCGTATGTGCATTCCGCTTCCTCGGCTGTTTTCGTCTTGTCTCGCCCTTGTGCGCGAGACTCTGAACAGGCTCTATGGCGTGGTAGCCACTGGCCGGCTCGGCGACGCCGGGTCCGCCCTGACTTTATTCTGGATCGTTCCACCATGAATCGACTGCAATCCATCCGCCCCTTCGGCCAGCGCATCTGGCTGGACAATCTGTCCCGCGAACTGATCGCCTCCGGCGAACTGGCTCGCCTGCTGGCCGACGACGGCATCGCCGGCGTGACCTCCAATCCGGCGATCTTCTACAAGGCGATCAGCGGCGACGCCAGCTACCAGGCCGACCTGGCCCGCCTGAAAGCGGACGCCGGCCTCTCGGCCGAGGCGCGTTACGAAGCGCTGGTGGTGCCGGACATCCAGGCCGCCTGCGATCTGCTGCGCGGCCAGTACGACGCCAGCCAGGGCAACGACGGCTATGTCAGCCTGGAAGTGTCGCCGGAGCTGTCCAACGACGAGGCCGGCACCCTGGCCGCGGCGCGCCGCCTGTGGGCGGAAATCGCCCGCCCCAACGCCATGATCAAGATCCCGGCCACCGCCGCCGGCATCCGCGCGTTTCAGGCGCTGACCCGCGAAGGCGTCAACGTCAACATCACCCTGCTGTTCTCGCTGCCGCAAGTGGAAGCGGTGTGGGACGCCTACATCGCCGGCCTGTCCGCCCGTCGCGCAGACGGCAAGGATGTGTCCGGGATCAAGGCGGTGGCCAGCTTCTTCCTGTCCCGCGTCGACAGCCTGCTGGATCCGCAAGTGGGCGCGGCCCATCAGGGCAAGGTGGCCATCGCGCTGTCCAAGGCCGCTTACGCCCGCTACCGCGAACGTTTCCACGGCGCCGAGTTCGCCGAGCTGAAAGCCGCCGGCGCGCGTCCGCAATATCTGTTGTGGGCGTCGACCGGCACCAAGAACGCCGCTTACTCCGACGTGCTCTACGTGGAAAGCCTGATCGGCGACGAAACCGTCAACACCGTGCCGGACGGCACGCTGGCGGCCTTCCGCGATCACGGCCAGGCCGCGTTGACGCTGCCGGAAGGCATGGACGACGCGCAAACCCTGTTGCACGCGGTGGGGGCGTCCGGCATGGATCTGGCCGCCGCCGGCGAGAAGCTGCAGCAGGACGGCTTGAAGCTGTTCGAAGACGCGTTCGAGCAGTTGCTGAAGCTGACCGCCTGAGAGTGTAAACCAGCTCTGAGAACGTGTTTACGATCTCGCGAGCTAAGGCGAGACAAGGCGAAAACAGCTGGGAAAGCGGAGTGTACACACGGTACATGAGCATTTCGAAGGGGTACTCACCGTGTAACGCTCCACAACGCGCAGCAGATCGTAAACAGGTTTTGAGTGCGGAAAGATAAAAAGGCTGACCAGCGCGGTCAGCCTTTTTTGCGTTTGCGGCCGGGCGGCGGCAGCCGTTCAGGCGGCCTGCTGCGTCCGGCGCGCCGCCATGCGCTGCCCGGCGGCGCTCATTTCCTCGGCGCTGATGGCGGAGGCGGCGGTGGGGAACAGCCAGCTTTCCTCGGCGGCGGCGTGTTCGCGGTACTGGCGGGCGAACTCCTCCAGCTCGTTGCGGCTGATACGGTGGATCTTGCCGTCGCGCAGCGCCAGCAGATCGTCGCGGATCGCGTTCCAGCAGGAGTGCAGATAGCCGTGTTCGGCGCTCAGTTGCTCCAGTCGGGCGGCGGCGGTGGGCACCCGCGCCAGAATCAGCGGGAACAGCTCGTCCTCCTCGTCGCTGTGATGGGCGGGGCCGGCCAGATCGAAGTAGCGGACCACGCCGTCTATCGTATTGCGGGCGGCCTCGTTGACGCCGTGTTGCTCGATGTAGGCGGGCAGTTGATCCAATTGCTCGCAGAAGCGGCGAATCTTGTCGTGACAGGCTTGCAGCATTTCCAGCGGCTGTTCGAAGCTGGGCGCGGCGGCGTTGCTCAGAGAGTCCAGCGTCAGCATGGGCGTTCTCCTGTGATGGGTGACGGCCTGCATTCTGCGGCATGGAACGGGCCGCGGCCATGATTCGGCTCAAGCAAGGCGAGCCTTCCGCCGGGCGGGAGCGGTAGAATGCAGGATGAAGGCTTGTCCGCCCCGGTTGTTCTTGATACCGCGTAGGGCCTCAGAAAACAAGTGCGATATTGGACTGTTCCAGTTACCGGATTGTTGCATCGGTTACGCGCGCAGGGAGAGTGAATGCAAGCCCCGTTTGAAGTGAAAAGCCTGGATTTGAGGGACGCCGCGCTGGCCGCGCGCGCCTTGGATCTGCAACTGGCCGCCCACCGTCTGGAGGCGGAGTGGCTGTCCTATCCGCACCTGCCCGTGCTGTGGGCCGATCTGTCCGCGGCGCGGGCCTGCGCCGACGCGGTCTGGGGCGCGTTCGAGGGCGAGAGCCTGCGCGGCCTGCTGGTGGCCTCGCGCCGAGAGGACGGCGGTCTGCATATCGAAAGAGTGGTGGTGGATCCGCAACAGCTGCGCGCCGGCTGGGGCTATCGCCTGCTGAACCGGGCGCTGGTGGGCGAGAGCGAGGTCAGCGTGGACACCGCCGAGGTCAATATCGCCGCGTTGTCCTTGTACCGCAAGGCCGGTTTCGTCGCCGAGCAGCGCTGGTCCACGCCGGACGGCTTGATGTTGTGGCGTTTGAATTATCAGCCGGCCCCGCCGCCTGCTTTGCAATTATTGGAAGACGGCTGGCTGGACGGCGCGCGCCGGCTGCCCTCGCCCAATCACGATGAACGCGGCGAGGGCATGGCGCCGGAGCTGCTGGTGATCCACAACATCAGCCTGCCGCCGTATCGCTACGGCGGCTTGGGTGTGGAACAGCTGTTCCAGAACCGGCTGAATCCTGACGAGCATCCGTTCTACGCCGAAATCCAGCATCTGCGGGTGTCGTCCCATTTCTTCATTCGTCGGTCCGGCGAGCTGCAGCAGTTCGTGCCGGTGACGCGGCGCGCCTGGCATGCCGGCGTGTCCAGCTGGCGGGGGCGTGAGCGCTGCAACGATTTTTCCATCGGCGTGGAGTTGGAAGGCTGCGATTTCGAGCCGTTCAGCGAGGCGCAATACCGGACGCTGCAAGCGCTGGCGCGGGCATTGCGGAGCAAGCTGCCGCTTAGCGCCGTCATCGGCCACGAGCACATCGCGCCGGGGCGCAAGACCGATCCCGGCCCGTTCTTCGATTGGGCGCGGGCGGAGGCGGACAGCGGCCTGCAACGCTAGAGTCAGGCGCGAAAAAGCCGGACAGGCAGGGCCGGTCCGGCTTGGGAGCGGGGCGGTAGGGCTTACAGCTCGACTTGCGCGCCCAGCTCCACCACCCGGTTGGTCGGCACCTGGAAGAAGTCGGTGGCGCGCATCGCGTTCTTGCTCATCCACACGAACAGCTTTTCGCGCAGGCGCGACATGCCCGGACGCTCGGTGGACACGATGGTTTCCCGCGACAGGAAGAAGGACGTGTCCATCAGCTCGAAGGCCAGGCCCTGGGCGGTGCAGTCTTCCAGCACCTGCAGCACGTTCGGGTCTTCCTTGAAGCCGTAGCGGGCCACCACGCGCCAGAACGAAGCCGACATCTGCACGATCTCCAGTCTGTCCTCTTCCGCCACATAGGGCACGTCTTCGGTGCGCACCGTCATCAACACCACCCGCTCGTGCAGCACCTTGTTGTGCTTGAGATTGTGCAGCAGCGCGTGCGGCACGCCGTGCAAGGTGCTGGTCAGGAACACCGCGGTGCCTTGCACCCGCGTCGGCGGATAGGCTTCCAGGTTCTCGATGAAGCTGTCCAGCGGCAGCGCCTGGTCGCGCAGGCGCGTGAACAGCAGCTCGCGGCCCTGCTTCCAGGTGCTCATCAGGGTGAAGATCACCATGCCCAGCACCAGCGGCAGCCAGCCGCCGTCGGCCACTTTATGGATGTTGGCGCTGAAGAAGCCCAGGTCTATGGTGGCGAACATCAGGGTGACGCCCAGCGCCAGCGGCAGCGGCCAGCGCCAGTTGACCCGGGCCACCACGAAGAACAGGCAGGTGGTGATCAGCATGGTGCCGGTGACGGCGATGCCGTAGGCGGCGGCCAGGCTGGACGAAGTCTTGAAGGTCAGCACCACCACCATCACCGCGATCAGCAGCGCCCAGGTGATGAAGGGCATATAGATCTGGCCGATCTCTTTTTCCGAGGTGTGCTGCACTTCCAGCCGCGGGCAGTAACCCAGCTGGATGGCCTGGCGGGTCAGCGAGTAGGCGCCGGAAATCACCGCCTGCGACGCGATCACCGTGGCCAGCGTCGCCATCACGATCAGCGGCAGCAGCGCCCAGTCCGGCGCCAGCAGGAAGAAGGGATTCTTGATCGCCGCCGGGTTTTGCATCAGCAGCGCGCCCTGGCCGAAATAATTCAGCGCCAGGCCGGGCAGCACCAGGCTGAACCAGGCGCGGCGGATCGGCGAGCTGCCGAAATGGCCCATGTCGGCGTACAGCGCCTCGGCGCCGGTCAGCGCCAGCACCACCGAGCCCAGGGTCAGGAAGGAGCCCCAGCCGTTGTGGCCGATGAAGTGCAGCGCGTGGTAGGGATTGAGCGCCTGCAGCACTTGCGGCGCTTGCACGATCTGGTGCAAGCCGAGCAGACCCAGCACGGAGAACCAGACCAGCATGATGGGGCCGAACAGCAGGCCGACGCTGGCGGTGCCGAAGCGTTGCAGCAGGAACAGGCCGGTCAGCACGCCGATGGCCATCGGCAGCACATAGCTTTCCATCGCCGGCGAAATCAGCTCCATGCCCTCGGCGGCGGACAAGACCGACACCGCCGGGGTGATGATGGCGTCGCCGTAGAACAGCGCCGCGCCGAACAAGCCCAGCAGCACGATCTTCCAGCGCGCGGCGTGAGTGGTGTAATGCCGGGCCAGCGCCATCAGCGCCATGATGCCGCCTTCGCCGCGGTTGTCGGCGCGCAGCACGAAGGCCACGTATTTGATGGAAACCACGAAAATCAGCGACCAGAAGATCAGCGACAAGATGCCGAAGATGTTTTCCGGGGTGGTGGGGATGCCCTGGCCGGTGAAGCATTCGCGCAGGGTATACAGCGGGCTGGTGCCGATGTCGCCGTATACCACGCCCAAGGCGGCCAGGGTCAGGCCAGCCATGGCCTGTTTGTTGTGATCCTGCATAAGCATCCAATGGAATTGTTCGTCACCGTATATTGCTGCACAGCAATATCGGTGGTTCTTGAGCGCGCAGATTACTCCAGAGGTCTGGGTAAGCCAAGCAAAGGCCGCGCAAGAGCCGAGATGTGTTCTCGTAAAACGACAGAGTCCGGGCTGTCTGCTTGCGCGGCGGCCGCATCTGGGGTAGCCGGCGGGGGGCGGGACACGCATCTTTATAGCGCAAATCGGCGATGCCGGTGCAAGGCTTGGCCGCGAGGCGCGGCAAACGCTACAATCAAGCCCTCAATTACACCGTATTGCCAAGGACGCATCATGCGCGCATCGCAGTTTTTCATTTCCACCCTGAAGGAAGCCCCCGCCGACGCCGACATCGCCAGCCAGAAACTGATGATGCGCGCCGGCTTCATCCGCAAAGTGGCCGCCGGCATTTACTCCTGGATGCCGATGGGCCTGCGCAGCGTGCGCAAGGTGGAAAACATCGTGCGCGAAGAGATGAATCGCGCCGGCGCAATCGAAGTCAGCCTGCCGGTGGTGCAACCGGCCGGCCTGTGGCAGGAAACCGGCCGCTGGGACAAGATGGGCGAGGAGTTGCTGCGCTTCAAGGACCGCCATGAGCGCGATTTCGCCTTGCAGCCCACCGCCGAGGAGCTGATCACCGACATCGCCCGCAACGAGCTGCGCAGCTACCGCGCGCTGCCGAAGAACTTCTTCCAGATCCAGACCAAGTTCCGCGACGAGCGCCGTCCGCGCTTCGGCGTGATGCGCGGCCGCGAGTTCACCATGAAGGACGCCTACTCCTTCGACCGCAGCGCCGACGCCGCCGGCGTCAGCTACGACAATATGTACGCCGCCTACTGCCGCATCTTCGACCGCCTGGGCCTGAGCTACCGCGCCGTCGCCGCAGACACCGGCGCGATCGGCGGCGACCGCTCGCATGAATTCCAGGTGATCGCCGACACCGGCGAGGACGCCATCGTCTACTGCCCGGACTCCGACTACGCCGCCAACATCGAACTGGCCGAAGCCGTGGCCCCGGCCGGCGAACGCGCGGCCGCCGGCGCGGTCATGGCCAAGGCGCACACGCCCAAGGTCAAGACCATCGCCGATCTGGTGGGCTTCCTGAACGTGGACGTCAAGCAGACCGTCAAGGCGGTGGTGGTGGACGGCGACGAAGATCAGCCGGTGCTGTTGCTGGTGCGCGGCGACCACGAGCTGAACGAAGTCAAGGCGGAGAAGATCGCCGGCATCAAGAAGCCGCTGACTTTCGCCTCGCCGGCCGCGATCAAGGCCGCCTTCGGCGCCAATCCCGGCTCGCTGGGCCCGGTGGGCTTCAAGGGCCGCGTCATCGCCGACCGCACCGTCGCCAGGATGGCCGACATGATTACCGGCGCCAACGAGGACGATCAGCACTACACCGGCGTCAACTTCGGCCGCGATTGCGCGGAGCCGGAAGTGATGGACATCCGCAATGTGGTGGCCGGCGACGCCTCGCCGGACGGCAAGGGCGAGCTGGCGATCCAGCGCGGCATCGAAGTGGGCCATGTGTTCTATCTGGGCACCAAGTACTCGGAAGCGATGAACGCCACCTTCCTGGACGAGGACGGCAAGCCCAAGCCGTTCGAGATGGGCTGCTACGGCATCGGCGTCACCCGCATTCTGGGCGCGGCGATCGAGCAGAACTTCGACGATAAGGGCATGATCTGGCCGGACGCCATCGCGCCGTTCGCCCTGGTGATCTGCCCGGTGGGCTATGACCGTTCCGCCGAGGTGAAGGCCGCCGCCGACGCCTTGTACCAAGGCCTGCTGGCCAAGGGCGTGGACGTGATCCTGGACGACCGCGGCGAGCGCCCGGGCGCGATGTTCGCCGATTGGGAACTGATCGGCGCGCCGCATCGGGTCACCATCGGCGACCGCGGCCTGAAGGAAGGCAAGGTCGAGTACCAGCACCGTCGCGACGCGGAGGCCAGCGCGCTGGCCGCCGATGCTATGCTGGAACAAGTGCTAGCCAAACTGGGGCTGTGACCGTCTTATGATCCGATCCGGCATCGTCGTATTGTTGGCCGCGCTGGCAGCGATGCCGGCGTGGGCCGGCGCGCAGAAGGAAGAGGCGCTGGCCGCCAACGTCGCTTCCACCATGCGCCGTTCGGTGTCGGACGCCAATGCGCCGCGGCTGGTGTTCGACGACCAGCGCGAGGCTGACGCCTGGCTGGGAGAGATGTCCAGCCGGCTGGCCAAGCGGATTCCGGATAAATGGACGCGCGAGCGTCTGCTCACCGCCATCCATTACGAGGCCACCCGCGCCGGCCTGGACCCGCAGCTGGTGCTGGGCCTGATCCAGGTGGAAAGCGGCTTCAACAAGTACGCGATCTCCGGCGCCGGCGCGCGCGGGCTGATGCAGGTGATGCCGTTCTGGGTGCGCAGCATAGGCAATGCGCAGCACAATCTGTTCGACCTCACCACCAATCTGCGCTACGGCTGCACCATTCTGCGTTACTACCTGGATATCGAGCGCGGCAATCTGTTCCGCGCGCTGGGCCGCTACAACGGCAGCCTGGGCCGCGCCGAGTATCCCAATCTGGTGATGGGGGCCTGGAAAGGCCGCTGGCACTGGGTGGCGCCGCTGCCGGTGAAAACGGCGGCGGCGGGCGCCGCGCCGCCGCTGCTGCGCTGAAGCGCGGATGCAAAAAAAACCGGCTCTGGAATCCAGGCCGGTTTTTTTGTCCGCTCAGCGCGGCAGGCTACAGGAGGGCGCGCGCATTTCAATCCTCCTGGGTTTGCAGCATCTTTTTCAGCAAGCGCGCCAGGGTGGCGCGTTCTTCCGCGTCCAGCATCTCGATCAACTCGGCCTCGGCCGACAGATGGTTGCCGACGGCGTCCTCGATCACCTCGAAGCCCTTGGGCGTCAGCGTCACGATCACGCCGCGGCGGTCGCCCGGGTCCGGCGAGCGGGTCACCAGGCCGGCTTCTTCCAGACGATTGATGCGGTTGGTCAGCGCGCCGGAGGAAATCAGCACCATGCCTTGCAGTTGATTGGGGGACAGCTGGAACGGCTCACCGCCGCGGCGCAGCGCGGCCAACACGTCGAATTCGCCGACATTCAGATTGTGGCGCGCCAAATCGTGCAGTACGCGGCGGGTGACGAAGTACTCCATTCGCACAATGCGGCCGACCACTTCGGTGGAGGACGGGTCCAAGTCCGGGCGAACCTCGCGCCACAGGGCCACGATACGGTCAATCTGGTCTGGTGCTTGTTGCATCACTGACGGTTCCTGATGTGTGGGTGACAACTGGATGACTACCGGGCGCAGAGATTAGCACGGCTTGAAGTTAGTTTATCTTCACGTGAAAGAATAGTCTTCAGTCATCACCCGCACCAGCGGGAAGCGCGCTTACTGACGCATGCTGACCGCCAGCCGGTTGAAGGCGTTCATCAGGGCGATGGCGAAGCTCAGGTCCGCCACTTCTTCCGGGCTGAAGTGTTCCTGCAAGGGCAGATAGTGCTGGTCCGGCGCCTGGGTGACGGCGATGTCGGTCAGCGATTCCGCCCATTCCAGCGCCGCGCGTTCGCGGGCGCTGTACAACTCGCTGACGCGCCAGCCGGCCAGAGAATCGATGCGTTCATTGCTTTCCCCCCGGGCGCGCAGGGCCGACGCGTGCATTTTCAGGCAGAAGGCGCAGCCGTTGATCTGGGATACGCGCAGGTAAACCAGCTCGATCAAGGGCAGGCCCAGGCTGCTGTGCTGCAGGCTGGCTTTGACGCTGGCCAGCCCTTGGTAGGCGGCGGGGGACAGTTGGGTGTAGGGCAGGCGCAGAGACATGGCAATTCCTTTCAAGAGAGAGAGTCGCAGCGGCGAGCTGCAAGGCCAGTCTAGGCAAAAATCATTTATGTAAATAGACTTAAAATATCGAATTCAAATTCCAAAAATGAAATCATGCTGGATGATCTGCAGTTATTCGTGAGCATTGTCGACGCCGGCAGCCTGAATGCCGCCGCTCGGCGGCTGGGCGTGCCCACCGCCACCCTGTCGCGGCGCTTGCAGGCGCTGGAGCGGGAGTTGGGCTGTCGCCTGCTGCACCGCAGCGCGCGGCGGATGGAGCTGACGGCGGAAGGCGGGCAGTACTACGAGCAATGCCGGCCTTTGCTGCAATCGCTGAGCCAGACCGCCGCGTCGCTGGCCGATTCGCTGCACCAGGTCAAGGGCGTGCTGCGGGTGCTGTCGCCGCTGAGCCTGGGCAACGACGTCCTGGTGCCGGTGTGGCGGCGGATGCTCAGAGACTATCCTGACTTGCGCTTGGAGCTGCATCTGAACAACGCCATCGACGACCTGCTCAGCGGCATGGCGGACCTGGCCTTGCGGGTAGGGGAGCAGCCGGACTCCAGCTTGAACCAAAGGCGGCTGGGCTGGGTGCGCACTTTGCTGGTGGCCGCGCCGGCCTATCTGGCGGCGCAAGGCGAGCCGCGGACGCCGGAGGCGCTGGAGCGTCACGCCTTGCTGGTGGCGGAGCCGTTCGAGCGCTGGCATTTACGGCGCCGGGACGACGGCGCGGAATGGGAGTTACCGCCGCCGCGGCTGCGGGTCAACGATATGCTGCTGCCGCGCCGCTTGGCCGAGGCCGGCGTCGGCATTGCCGTCTGTCCCCATAGCCTGTGCCACCGTCAGTTGGCGGAAGGCGGCTTGCGGCAGGTCTTGGCCGGCTGGGAAATGCCGGCGCAGCCGGTGTACGCGGTATGGCCGCAACGGCGTTATCCGCCGGCGCGGGTGCGGGTCTTGCTGGACGTTCTGGCGGAGTTCGCCGAGACGGAGCCTTTGCTGGCGCGGGCTTAGTCAGCCCGGCGTGGGCTCGCCGCGCCGCTTCTTGCCCGGATGCGGCGGCTTGGGCAGCACGATCTGCCGGGTGCCGGCCAGTCTGTCGTGCAGGAAGAGTTTGTCGCGGTCGTAGAACTTGGCCAGGAAGGGCACCAGGCACCAGCTCAGCGCCAGCCACAGCGCCTGCGGCTGGTGGCCGTAGGCATTGGCCCAGCCGAGGTAGGACACCGCCGGCATGCCGACGAACAAGGTCAGGCCGATCAGGTAGCGCGCCGCCGCCTGCTTCCAGACAATGCCGCCGCCGCGGGCGTTGACCAGCTTGATGCGCCAGGTCTTCATCGCCACGGTCTGGCCGCTGCGCACCCAGCAATAGCCGAAGTAGCCGAACAGCGCAACGGCGAGCACGCCTTTCAGCAGGGCCTTGAACAGCGGCCCCTGGCCGATCAGCGTTTGCAACGGGGTCAGCGCCGCGGTGACGGTGAGCAAGAGCGCGGCGACCAGCAGCAATTCGTAGAACAGGCTGGCCAGGCTGCGTTTCAGTGTCGGAGGAGTCAGGGCGGGGGCGTCAGCGGGAGGCATCTTGGGCTTTATGTTGTTGTTGCAGGCGCTGGATGGCCTGCCGGCGTTGTTCGGGCGGCATCTGCTGCAAGGCTTTCCAGTTGGCGCGGATTTCGTCGCGCTGCTGCTGACTCAGTTCGGACCAGGCTTTCAGCTTCTGTTGCACGCGCTGGCGTTGGGCCTCCGGCAGCTGTTGGAAGGACGGCACGATGGCCAGCAGATTCTGCTTTTTATACGGCGCGTAGCGGTCCCATTCCGTGGCCAGCGGCGCCAGCACCTGTTGCTGTTCCGCGCTCAACTGCGCCCAGCTGGGGTTGGCCGGCGGGCTGGCCTTGACCGCCGGCGTCAGCAGCCCGCTCAGGCACAGGGCAAGCAGCAGGCGGCGGCCGCTATTCATGCAGGCCTCGGCTGAAATGCGGTTCCAGCAAGGCTTCGAAGGGCAGATCCTGCGCCAGCAGCGCGGCGTCCACCGCTTCTTCCTCCAGCAGCAGGTCTTCGGCCAGCATCATGCCGGCGCCGGTCAACAGCGCGAAGCCCAAGGCCAGGCCGCCGCGGCGGAGCGACAACACATGGCGTTGAGCCCACAGGCCCAGCCGCTCGCGCGGGGGCGCGGCGCCGGGGGAATGGGTGTCGAAGCGGCTCAGCGCGCGTTCGCGCGCCTGACGCAGCTTGCGTTCCAGCGCGGGGTCGAGATCGTCGCTGGCGTGGTCCAGCACGCGGGACACATGGCCGGGCAGGGGATTGGAAGGTTTCATAGCGTCACTCCCTTTTGCGCGAGGATGGCGGCCAGCGTGTGATTGGCGCGCGAGCAATGCGTTTTCACGCTGCCTTCCGAGCAGCCCATCACGCGCGCGGTGGCGGCGACATCCAGACCCTCCCAATAACGCAGCAAAAAGGCCTCGCGTTGACGGGCGGGCAGCAACTGCAGCGAGGTCTCGATCAACACGGCGGTTTCCTTGCGCGCGCACCACAGCTCGGGGTTGCTGTGCGCCTCGTCAGCGGCCACGTCCAGCACTTCCAGCGGGTCCGGGCCGTCCTCCTCCTCGCGGGCGGGGATCAGCGAAGACAGCAGCGTGCTGACGAAACGGCGCGCCTTGCTGCGGCGGTAGAAATCGCGGATGGTGTTTTGCAGGATGCGCTGGAAGATCAGCGGCAGTTCCGCCGCCGGGGCGTGCGGATAGCGATCCGCCAGTTTCATCATCGAGTCCTGCACGATATCCAATGCGCTGTCTTCGTTCTGGACCGCATACCACGCCTGCTTGAAAGCGCGTTTCTCCGCCGACTCCAGGAAGTCGGCCATTTCCTCGCGGCTAGCCATCGGATGAGAGTTTGAGTTGATGCCAACAGAAGATGGTAGCAGAGCGCCGCCGATTCGGCCAAGCCTGATTTTTTTCCTGAATTTACCGAGGCTTAGACGCATATTGCACCTGCACAAAAGCACTTGACCGGTTTCAAAGCAATACGCTAAGGTCGTCCGATACGGGATGAAACTAACGCAAAGACAAGAGGCGATATGCAGATATCGGGCGCGGAAGCGGTTGTCCGCTGCCTGCAGGAAGAAGGTGTCGAATTCGTTTTCGGCTACCCCGGCGGCGCGGTGCTGGAAATCTACGATGCCATTTTCCGGCAGGACAAATTCAAACATGTGCTGGTCAGGCATGAGCAGGCGGCGGTGCATGCCGCCGATGCCTACTCCCGTTCCAGCGACAAGGTGGGCGTGGCCCTGGTCACCTCCGGCCCCGGCGCGACCAATGCCGTGACCGGCATTGCCACCGCCTATATGGACTCCATCCCCATGGTGGTGCTGTCCGGCCAGGTGCCGTCTCCGGCCATCGGCCTGGATGCCTTCCAGGAAGTGGACATGGTGGGCATCACCCGCCCGTGCGTGAAGCACAACTTCCTGGTCAAGGACGTCAATGAAATAGCCGCCACCATCAAAAAGGCGTTCTACATCGCCAAGACCGGTCGTCCCGGTCCGGTGGTGGTTGACATCCCCAAGGACATCACCCAGCAGCGCACGGAATTCCAATACCCGGAAAGCGTGCATATCCGCTCCTACGTGCCGGCTACCCGCGGCCACCCGGGGCAGATCAAGAAAGCGGTGAACCTGCTGTTGGAAGCCAAGCGCCCCTTTATTTACGTGGGCGGCGGCGCGGTGCAGGGCAATGCCGCCGGCGAAGTGACCGAGCTGGTCAAATCGCTGGGCTTGCCGTGTACCAACACCCTGATGGGCCTGGGCGCCTATCCGGGTTCCGATCCGCAGTTCCTCGGCATGCTGGGCATGCACGGCACTTATGAAGCCAATATGGCGATGCAGTACTGCGATGTGCTGGTGGCCATAGGCGCGCGTTTCGACGACCGCGTGATCAGCGTGCCCTCGCACTTCCTCAGCCAGCCGAAGAAGATCATCCACATCGACGTGGATCCGTCCTCCATCTCCAAGCGGGTGAAGGCGGACATCCCCATCGTCGGCGACGTCAAGCATGTGCTGAAAGACATGCTGGACCTGCTGAAGCAATCCGGCCAGAAGCCGGACGCTCAAGCCCTGGCCGGCTGGTGGAAGCAGATTAAGGAATGGCGCGGCCACAACTGTTTGCTGTACACCCCGTCCACGGAGCTGATCAAGCCTCAGTACGTGGTGGAGAAGCTGTACGAAATTACCGGCGGCAAGGCCATCGTCACATCCGACGTGGGCCAGCACCAGATGTGGGCGGCGCAGTACTACAAGTTCGACAATCCCAAGCAGTGGCTGAACTCCGGCGGACTCGGCACCATGGGCTTCGGCCTGCCTGCGGCGATGGGCGCGCAACTGGCCAATCCGGACGCCACCGTCGCCTGCATCACCGGCGAGGGCTCGATCCAGATGAACATCCAGGAACTGTCCACCTGCAAGCAGTACCACACCCCGGTGAAGGTGCTGGCCTTGAACAACCGCTACCTGGGCATGGTGCGTCAGTGGCAGCAGTTCTTCTACGGCACGCGCTATTCCGAATCCTATATGGACGCCTTGCCGGACTTCGTCAAAATCGCCGAGGCTTACGGCCATATCGGCTTCAAGGTGGAAGACCCCGCCGACGTGGAGCCGGTATTGAAGGAGGCGTTCAGCCAGAAGCTGAAGGAGCGGCTGGTGTTCCTGGATTTCCGTACCGACCAGTCCGAGAACGTGTTCCCGATGGTGCAAAACGGCAAGGGCCTGGACCAGATGGACCTGCCCGAGCACATGAGCGAGGTGCAGAACGTGCCCTTCGAGAACAACCGTGACTACGGCAATATGTGTTGAGGCCAGCCGGTATGCGACATATCCTATCCATTCTTCTGGAAAACGAAGCGGGCGCATTGTCCCGCGTGGTGGGCCTGTTTTCGGCCCGTGCCTACAACATCGATTCGCTGACAGTGTCCACGACCGAGGACCCGACGCTGTCGCGCATGACTATCGTCACTCACGGTTCCGACGAAGTCATCGAGCAGATCACCAAGCAGCTCAACAAGCTGATCGAGGTGGTCAAGGTGATAGACCTCAATGAATCCGAGCACATCGAGCGCGAGCTGATGTTGATCAAGGTCCGCGCCACCGGCAAGGACCGCGAGGAGATGAAGCGCATGGCCGACATCTTCCGCGGACGCATCATCGACGTGACGGAAAAGACTTACACCATCGAGCTGACCGGTACGAGCGAAAAGCTCGGCGCCTTCATCGAGGCGGTGGACCGCACAGTGATCCTGGAAACGGTCCGTACCGGCGCATCCGGCATTGGTCGGGGTGAGCGGGTTCTGAAAATCTGAAGCAGGCGGGCGCCGGCCAAGGGCCGGGCCGCCTAAACAAACGAAATCAAGGATTGCAAATGAAAGTTTTCTACGACAAAGACGCTGACCTCTCCATCATCAAGGGCAAGAAAGTCGCCATCATCGGCTACGGTTCCCAGGGCCATGCCCATGCGCAGAACCTGAAAGACTCCGGCGTGGACGTCGTGGTGGGCCTGCGCAAGGACGGCGCTTCCTGGAAGAAGGCGGAAGCGGCCGGCCACAAGGTCAAGGAAGTGGCCGAGGCGGTGAAGAAGGCCGACGTGGTGATGATTCTGCTGCCGGACGAATCGCAGCCGGACGTCTACGGCAAGGACATCGCGCCCAATCTGAAGAAGGGCGCGGCGCTGGCCTTCGCCCACGGCTTCAACATCCATTACAACCAGATCGTGCCGCCGGCCGACGTCGACGTGATCATGGTGGCGCCGAAAGGCCCGGGCCACACCGTGCGCTCCGAATACCTGAAGGGCGGCGGCGTGCCGACCCTGATCGCGGTCTATCAGGACAAGTCCGGCAAGGCGCGCGACGTGGCCCTGTCCTACGCGGCGGCCAACGGCGGCACCAAGGGCGGTGTGATCGAGACCAATTTCCGCGAGGAAACCGAGACCGATCTGTTCGGCGAGCAGGCCGTGCTGTGCGGCGGCGCGGTGGAGCTGGTCAAGGCCGGTTTCGAAACCCTGGTGGAAGCGGGCTACGCGCCGGAAATGGCTTACTTCGAGTGTCTGCACGAGCTGAAGCTGATCGTCGACCTGATGTACGAAGGCGGCATCGCCAATATGAACTACTCGATCTCCAACAACGCGGAGTACGGCGAGTACGTGACCGGCCCGGAAGTGGTGACCTCCGCCACCAAGGACGCGATGAAGAAGGCGCTGTACCGCATCCAGTCCGGCGAATACGCGAAGATGTTCATCCTGGAAGGCAAGACCAACTATCCGAGCATGACCGCGCGTCGTCGTCTGACCGCTGATCACCCGATCGAGAAAGTGGGCGCCGAGCTGCGCGCGATGATGCCGTGGATCGCCAAGAACAAGCTGGTGGACCAGTCCAAGAACTGAGTCCGAGGGCTGCCGCATTAAGCAAAGCCGGGAGATTTCCCGGCTTTTTTGCGTTTGGACGGCGCGGACGCAAGGCCGGCCCATGAAAAACGGCGCCCTGGGCGCCGTTGCGTTTGGAGCGAGAGCCTTCAGTCGGCCATCGCCTCGCCCATGCGCACCGCGCCGGCGGCTTGCCAGGCGGGGTTGAAGCTCAGCGGGCCTTGCGGGAACAGCAAGACCACGGTGGAGCCCAGTAAGAAGCGGCCCATCTCCTCGCCCTTGGCCAGACGGATGTCCTGGTCGCGGTAGTCCCAGTGCCGGATCTGGCCCGGCCGCGGCGGATTGACCACGCCGTGCCAGACGGTGGCCATGCTGCCGACGATGGTGGCGCCCACCAGCACCAGCGCGAAGGGCCGGCCGTCCTGTCCCTCGAACAGGCAGACCACGCGTTCATTGCGCGCGAACAAGCGGTCCACGCCGCGGGCGGTGGCCGGGTTCACCGAATACAGCTCGCCCGGAACATAGCTCATCCGCAGCAGGCGGCCGTCGCAAGGCATGTGGATGCGATGGTAGTCGCGCGGGCTCAGGTAGATGGTGGCGAAATGGCCGTCGTCGAAACGGCGCGCCGATTCGGCGTCGCCGGCCAGCAGCGCCTGGGCGGAGTAGCTGCGGCCCTTGGCCTGGAAAATCTGCCCCTGTTCGATACGGCCGAACTGGCTGATGGCGCCGTCCACCGGGCACGCCAGCCGTTCGCTCGAGAGCGGGCGCGCGTCGGCGCGCAGGGCGCGGGTGAAGAAGGCGTTGAAGCTGGCGTAGGCGGAGGGATCGCTGGCGGCGGCTTCATTCATGTCCACCTGATAGCGGGCGATGAAGCGGCGGATGATCCATTGCGTCAGGCTGCCGCCTTCCCAGTTGGCGATGCGGCCCGCCAATCGGGTCATGGCCAGCTTGGGCATCAGATGTTGCAACAGCACGAACAGGCGTTCGGACACTGGTTTGTCCTCGATCAATCTGACTAAACCCAAGAGTATAACCGATCTGTCGGCGTCTGATCGCTTGCGCTTTGCTTAAAGCTTAGGCAATTGCCAAGCAAAAATAGACATAATGTCCGATATTTTTGGTTTGGACATCCGGTGTAACGTTTTAATCACAGTTTTCAGCATGCAGATTTGACTTTATGTCTTGCTTGCCGGTAGGCTGGATCAAAATTTGCTGCGGGAGCACATGATGCAATTGGACATTGAACGCTTGATTGCGGACTTCGGCGGGCCGGGACAGCTGGCTGAGGATCTGAATCGCTTGTTCGCCGATGAGCCGGTGACTCGGGCGGCGATATACAAATGGAGAGAACGCGGCAGCCTGCCATTGGCCCAGCTCAACAAGCTGGCGGTGATGGCGGCCAGCCAGGGTAAACGCTTCGATTTCAACGATTATCTGATCGGCGTCGGGACAGGCGCGGAAATTGCAATGCAGGGACCAGGGAGAAACAGCCAGATGGGCAATCGTCTTTATATATTCGACACCACCTTGCGCGACGGCGAGCAATCGCCGGGCGCATCGATGACCAAGGAAGAAAAGATCCGGATTGCCCGCCAGCTGGAGCGTCTGGGCGTGGACATCATCGAAGCCGGTTTCGCCGCGGCGAGCCCGGGCGACGCCGACGCCATCCGCGCCATCGCCGAGGTGATCAAGGACTCCACCGTCTGTAGTCTGGCCCGCGCCAACGAGCGCGACGTCCGCGCCGCGGGCGAAGCGATCAAGCCGGCGGCGCGCGGCCGCATCCATACTTTCATCGCCACCAGCCCCATCCATATGGAGAAGAAGCTGCGCATGAGCCCGGACGAAGTGGTGGCGGCGGCGGTGGCGGCGGTGAAAATCGCCCGCGAATACACCGACGACGTGGAGTTCTCCGCCGAAGACGCGCTGCGCTCGGACATCAACTTCCTGGCGCGCATTTTCGGCGAAGTGATCAAGGCCGGCGCCACCACGCTGAACGTGCCGGACACCGTCGGTTACGCGGTGCCCTTCATCACCGAGGCTTTCTTCCGCGAATTGATCGCCAAGACGCCGGGCGGCGACAAAGTGGTCTGGTCCGCCCACTGTCACAACGATCTGGGCATGGCGGTGGCCAACAGCCTGGCCGCGGTGCTGGGCGGCGCGCGCCAGGTGGAATGCACCATCAACGGCCTGGGCGAGCGAGCCGGCAACGCCAGCCTGGAGGAAGTGGTGATGGCGGTGCGCACCCGCAAGGACGTGTTCGCGCTGGAAACCGGCATCGACGCCACCCAGATCGTGCCGGCCTCCAAGCTGGTGTCCACGGTGACCGGCTATCCGGTGCAGCCCAACAAGGCCATCGTCGGCGCCAACGCCTTCGCCCACGAGTCCGGCATTCATCAGGACGGCGTGCTCAAGCACCGCGAAACCTACGAGATCATGTCCGCCGAATCGGTGGGCTGGAGCACCAACCGTCTGACCCTGGGCAAATTGTCCGGCCGCAACGCCTTCAAGACCAAGCTGATCGAGCTGGGCATCGTGCTGGACAGCGAAGAAGCGCTGAACGCCGCCTTCGCCCGTTTCAAGGAGCTGGCGGACCGCAAGCGCGAGATTTTCGACGAGGACCTGCACGCGCTGGTGTCGGACGAGTTCAGCACCGTCCGCGAAGAGGATTACAAACTGGTGTCCTTGAAGATCGCCACCGAAACCGGCGAAGCGCCGGTGGCCTCCATCGTCTTCCTGGCGCACGGCGAAGAGCGCCGCGCCCAATCCAGCGGCTCCGGTCCGGTGGACGCCGCCTTCAAGGCGATTGAAAGCGTGGCCGCCAGCGGCGCGGAACTGGAACTGTACTCGGTGAACGCCATCACCAAGGGCACCGAATCCCAAGGCGAAGTGACGGTGCGCCTGGCGCGAGACGGCCGCATCGTCAGCGGCCTGGGCGCGGACACCGACATCATCGTGTCCTCGGCCAAGGCTTATCTGTCGGCCTTGAACAAATTGATGAACCAGGAGCAAAAGCTGAACGCACAAGCGCTGGTATGAGGTTTTCCGGCCGAGGCGGCCAGCGCGGCGCGTCGTCGACAAGGTTTTCCATCCCGTCCTTGTCGGCGTGCAGTCAGCGTTAGACCGTCCGGCCCAGGGAGTTCACTTTATCGAGTGTGAAGTCCATCAGGCCCACAAGGCCGACCCTTTTTGCCCCGGCTCACAAGGCCGCGCGGCGGACAGCCGACCCATGAGGTCGGCGTCGTTGCGCGGCGGAGCCGGGGTTTTTGCGTTTTACGCGCGGACGGGCCGGCGCTAGACTGCCAGCTCTCTCCTTCCCCATTACGGAAAGCGCCCATGTCCGCAGCCTTCTTCATCACCGGCACCGATACCGAAATCGGCAAGACCCACGTCGCCGTGCAATTGATCCGCCAATGGCAGGCCGAAGGCAAGCGCGTGCTGGCGATGAAGCCGGTGGCTTCCGGCTGCGAACTGCTGGCCGACGGCAGCTGGTGGAACGACGACGTGGCGCGGCTGACCGCCGCCACCGGCCAGTCCGATCTGGAACTGATGAACCCCTATCGATTCCTGCCGCCGGTGTCGCCGCATATCGCCGCGAGCGAGGCCGGCGTGGACATCCGGCTGGACGTGATCGTCGACCATTACCAGCAATTGGCCGCCTGCGCCGACGTGGTGGTGGTGGAGGCGGCGGGCGGCTGGATGGCCCCGCTGTCCGACCGGCTGTTCATGGCCGATATGGCCAAGGCCTTGCAACTGCCGGTGATTCTGGTGGTGGGCATGCGGCTGGGCTGCATCAACCACGCCTTGCTGACCGCGCGCGCGGTGCTGGACGCCGGCCTGCCGCTGGCCGGCTGGGTGGCCAATCGAGTGGTGCCGCAGCAACAGGCCTACGAGCAGAACCTGGAAACCCTGCAAAGACACATGCCGGCGCCGCTATTGCTGGAAGTGCCGCACCTGGCCGGCGAATCCAACTGAGCCGCCGGGCGCGGAACGACGCGCGCCGCGATTCCCATCCGTAATATTTTATTGCGTTGCCGCAAGACATTTTCTTGTTTTCCTTGACCTTTTTTTCTAGCATGCCATTAACCGGTCATGGGAATAGACCGGACCAGTCAGCACCATTTCATGTCAGTTGAGGATTTCTAGGGGGGCTCCATGTCCTGTATGCGCGTCCTTTGCTGTTGGCTGCCGATATCCTGCGCGTCAGCGGCCGAGTTGAATCTGCAAGCCCCCGTCACTCCCATTGCCCGCCAGCAATACGACCTGCACACCATGTTGCTGGTGATCACCTGCGTCATCTTCGCGCTGGTGTTCCTGGTGATGATGTACGCCATCGTCCGCCACCGCAAAGCCGCCGGCCATCAGGCCAAGCACTTCCATGAAAACACCACGGTGGAAATCATCTGGACGGTGATTCCGCTGCTGATCCTGATCGGCATGGCCTGGCCGGCCACCAAGGCGGTGTTGTCGCAGAAGAGCACGCGCGGCGAGGACATGACGGTCAAGGTCACCGGCTATCAATGGAAGTGGCGTTACGATTATCTGGACGATAATTTCGGCTTCATGAGCCATTTGTCCACGCCGCGCGAGGCCATCGCCAACGCCGCGGCCAAACCGGTCAATTACCTGCTGGAAGTGGACGAGCCGCTGGTGGTGCCCACCGGCAAGAAAGTGCGGCTGCTGCTGACCGCCAACGACGTGATCCACTCCTGGTGGGTCCCGCAGCTGGGCGTCAAGCAGGACGCGGTTCCCGGCTTTCTGCGCGACAGCTGGTTTCGCATAGACAAGCCCGGCACCTATCGCGGCCAGTGCTCCGAGTTGTGCGGCAAGGACCACGGCTACATGCCCATCGTGGTGGAGGCCAAGACGCCGGACGACTACGCCAAGTGGCTGGAAGCCAAGAAAAAGCAAATGGCCGCGGCGGCGGACGATCCCAACAAGGTGTGGACGCTGGCCGATCTGAAAGCCCGCGGCGAAAAGGTCTACGCCCAGAACTGCGTCGCCTGTCATCAGGCCAACGGCAAGGGCCTGCCCGGCGCCTTCCCGGCGCTGGACGGTTCCAAGATAGCCATCGCCGACAAGCCGGCGCACATCCACATCGTCTTGTTCGGCAGTCAGAAAAACCCGGCGATGCAAGCCTGGGGCAAGCAGCTGTCCGATACCGATATCGCCGCGGTGATCACCTATGAGCGCAACGCCTGGGGCAACCACACCGGCGAATTGGTGCAGCCCAAAGAGATCAAGGCGGCCCGCGGCGCCACCGGCTGAGGCCGGGAGCGGCGGCGAACCCATGCAAGGAGAGCGATATGGCAATTGTCGATGACGCCGGCCATGCCGGGCACGCGCCGGGGCATCACGAGCGCCCGCGCGGCATCATGCGCTGGCTGGCGGCCACCAACCACAAGGACATCGGTTCGATGTATCTGTGGTTCTCCTTCATCATGTTTCTGTCCGGCGGGGTGATGGCGCTGTGCATCCGCGCCGAACTGTTCCAGCCCGGCCTGCAGTTCTTTCAGCCGGAGCTGTTCAATCAGTTCACCACCCTGCACGGCCTGATCATGGTGTTCGGCGCCATCATGCCGGCCTTCACCGGCCTGGCCAACTGGATGCTGCCGCTGATGATAGGCGCGCCGGACATGGCTTTCGCCCGGATGAACAACTGGAGCTTCTGGCTGCTGCCGCCGGCGGCGCTGCTGCTCCTGCTGTCCTTCATCGTGCCCGGCGGCGCGGCGGCGGCCGGCTGGACGCTGTACGCGCCCTTGTCCACCCAGATGGGCATGGGCATGGACATGACCATCTTCGCCATCCACATCATGGGCGTCAGCTCCATCATGGGGTCGATCAACATCATCGTCACCATCCTCAATCTGCGCGCGCCGGGCATGACCATGATGAAGATGCCGATGTTCGCCTGGGCCTCGCTGATCACCGCCTACCTGATCATCGCGGTGATGCCGGTCCTGGCCGGCGTGGTCACCATGGTGTTGACCGACCGTCACTTCGGCACCCATTTCTTCAACGCCGCCGGCGGCGGCGACCCCATCCTGTATCAGCACGTGTTCTGGTTCTTCGGCCATCCCGAGGTCTACATCATGGCGCTGCCGGCCTTCGGCATCGTCAGCCAGGTGATTCCCACCTTCGCCCGCAAGCCCTTGTTCGGCTACGCCTCCATGGTTTACGCCACCTCCAGCATCGGCATCCTGTCCTTCATGGTGTGGGCGCACCATATGTTCGCCACCGGCATGCCGGCCACCGCCCAGCTGTTCTTCATGTACGCGACCATGCTGATCGCGGTGCCCACCGGGGTCAAAGTGTTCAACTGGGTGGCCACCATGTGGGAGGGCAGCATGACGTTTGAAACGCCCATGCTGTTCGCCATCGGCTTCATCCTGCTGTTCACCATAGGCGGCCTGTCCGGCGTCACCCTCAGCGTGGCGGCGGTGGACATCCAGCTGCACGCCAGCTACTACGTGGTCGCCCATTTCCATTACGTGCTGGTGGCCGGGGCGCTGTTCAGCCTGTTCTCCGCCATCTATTACTGGTTTCCCAAGATGACGGGCAAGATGTACCACGAGGGCCTGGGCAAGCTGCATTTCTGGTGGTCCTTGCTGTGGTTCAACGTCACCTTCTTCCCCATGCACTTCCTCGGCCTCGCCGGCATGCCGCGGCGGATTCCCGACTACGCGCTGCAATTCACCGAATTCAACCAGCTGGCCAGCATCGGCGCCTTCATGTTCGGTCTGGGGCAGTTGATCTTCCTCTACAACATCCTGCGCTCGCTGCGCCACGGCAAGCCCGCGCCGCAGCATCCGTGGGAGGGCGCCAATACGCTGGAGTGGGCGATTCCCACCCCGGCGCCCTATCACAGCTTCGCCGAAGCGCCGCAGCTGGAGGTGATCGAAAACGGCGTGGTGGTGTCCAGCACCGGCGGCGAGCACCACTGAGGACGATGCGATGGAAGCCGCCGCCAAGCAGGGTCGCAGCAACCGCCAGCTGATGAAGAAACTGGCGGTGGTGGCCTTGCTGATGTTCGTTTTCGCCTGGGGGCTGATCCCGCTGTACAAGGTGGTGTGCGAAGTCACCGGCCTCAACGACGTGGTCAAGGCGGACAGCCTGGACGACACGGCGACAAGCGGCGGCGCGGCGGCGCACGAGGTGGACATGACTTTCGACGCCACGGTGCAGGCC
Source organism: Chromobacterium sp. S0633 (assembly GCF_024158805.1). Lineage (NCBI taxonomy): Bacteria > Pseudomonadati > Pseudomonadota > Betaproteobacteria > Neisseriales > Chromobacteriaceae > Chromobacterium > Chromobacterium sp. S0633. The sequence continues at coordinate 95,251 of NZ_JAMZGH010000005.1, forward strand.
GGCCTGCCGTGGCAGGTGCGGCCCTTGCAGACCCGGCTCAAGGTGAAGCCCGGCCAGTTCGTGCAAGTGGAGTACGAAATCACCAACGCCAGCGGTCAGCGGGTGGTGGGGCAGGCGATTCCGCGCTATCTGCCCGCCGCCGCCGGCGAGTACGTCAAGAAGCTGGAGTGCTTCTGCTTCCGCCAGCAGGCCTTCGCGCCCGGCGAAACCAGACGCTTTCCGGTGGTGTTCGTCGTCGACAAGCGCTTGCCGGCCTCAATAGACAGCATCACGCTGGCCTATACCGTGTTTGACGTGCCGGGCAATGCGGGAGCGGGCTCATGAGGGCATGGCAAGGCGTGTTGGCGGTGTTGTCCGCCTTTTTCGGCGTGCGCCGCAAGGCGGACGCGCGCGAGGACAGCAAGCTCTCGCCGCTGCAGCTGATACTGACCGCGCTGCTGCTGGCGGCGACTTTTATCGGCGTGTTGCTATTGGTGGTGCGGCTGGCCACGTCCTAATCGGTGTGCAGGGAGAACGCAATGACGACAGCGAACGAGCGGGAACAGACGCATTACTTTGTGCCGCAGCCATCGCGCTGGCCGGCGGTGGGCGCGGTGGCGCTGTTCTGCCTGGGCTTGGGCGCGGCTTTCGCCGTCAACGGCCAGCCGCTGGGCAAGCTGTCGCTGGGCGTGGGCGCGCTGATACTGATCTATATGTTGTTCGGCTGGTTCGGCGATGTGATCCGCGAAAGCCGGCACGGCGACTACCAGGGCAAGGAAGACATGTCCTTCCGCTGGGGCATGGGCTGGTTCATCTTCTCCGAGGTGATGTTCTTCGGCGCCTTCTTCGGCGCCTTGTACTGGGTGCGGGTGGTGTCGGTGCCGACCTTGGGCGAGATGGACTACAAAATCTTGTACCCGGATTTCGAGCCGTCCTGGCCGCTGCTGACCGGGCCGGGCATCACCAAGCCCTATCAGGCGATGGGGGCCTGGGGCCTGCCGGCGCTGAATACCCTGATCCTGCTGAGTTCCGGCGCGATGGTGACCTGGGCGCATTGGGCGCTGCTGCAAGGCCGGCGCGCGCAATTGAAGCTGGGGCTGCTGTTGACCGTGTTGCTGGGCAGCTTGTTCCTCTGCCTGCAGATGTACGAATACGGCCACGCGATGAGCGAGTTGAATCTGAGCCTGGCCTCCGGCGCTTACGGCATGACTTTCTTCATGCTGACCGGTTTTCACGGCCTGCACGTGCTCTTGGGCACCATCATTCTGGCGGTGGTGTGGCTGAGGGTGATGCGCGGGCATTTCGACGGCCAGCATCATTTCGCCTTCGAGGCGGCGGCCTGGTACTGGCACTTCGTCGACGTGGTGTGGCTGTTGCTGTTCGTCTTCGTCTACTGGCTGTGAACCGCGCGGCCGGACCAAAGGCCAGGGGCCGCGCCGGGACGAGGGCGGCCGGCTCGGCTAAGCTTGATGAGGGCGCCACCAGCCGAACAGCGCGCCCAGCAGCAAGAGCAGGAACAGGCCGATGGACAGGCCGATGCGCAAAGTGAGGGAGCGAACCAGACGTTGAGAGCCTTGATCGGACTTCAGCAGGCCGGTCAGGCCCCAGAACAGGGCAAGCACGATGCAGGCGAGCAAGAACAGAATGACAAGTTTCATTGCGGAATCCCCCGGTCGATTGGGCCGTCGATCTACAGCTTTGAAGTCTAGCGGCAAACGGCTGGTTTGGCTGTGTTTATTGGCCATGGCGGTGCTGCCTTTCTTTTTGGCGGCCTGGCAATGGCAGCGCGCGCAGGAAAAGTCCGAATTATTGCGCTCGCTGACCAGCGCCATCGGCGTGCCGCCGGTCAGCCTGATTTATCGCGAGGCCCGCCCGCAGCCGGAATTCAGCCGGGTGGCGCTGCCCGGCGCGCAGCCGGCCGGCCCGGCCTTGCTGCTGGAAAACAGCTATCTGGGCGAGGTCAAGGGCCGGCGCATGCTGCAGCCCTGGCGGCTGGAAGACGGCGCGATGGCCCTGTTGGACCTGGGCTGGCTGGCCGACGGCGTGACGCCGCCCGCCGTCGATCCGAAAACGCTGACCTTGCGCGGACACTGGATGCCGCTGCCGCGCCACTTCGTGCTGCCCGGCGCGGTGGCCGGCGTGGAGGGCCGCGTCGACGCCATCGACATGGCCGCGCTGCGCCAGCGCTACCCCGGCCATTGGCATCAGGGCGTGGTGGTGCTGGAGCACTCGCCGGACCCGCTGCGGCATTGGCCGGTGCTGCCGGAATTCATGCCGGAGCGCCATTACGCCTATGCGGCGCAGTGGCTGCTGCTGGGCCTGTTATTGCTGCTGTCCTTGCATTCGCTGAGGAGACGTTCCCATGAGCCGCGTCGATGAAGCGTCCCCCGAGCCGTCCCGGCGCCGTGGCCGGCTCAAGCTGCTGCTGATGGCGACCATCTGCCTGGCGCCGGTGCTCGCCTCTTGGGCGGCTTACCGGCTGATGCCGCCGCAGGGCGGCAAGAGCTACGGCCAATTGTTGCCGACGCGGCCGTTCGCGCTGACCGGCGCGCAAGGATGGCCGCGCGGCAAATGGGTGCTGGCGGCCAGGATAGAACCGGGCTGCCAGACACGCTGCCAGCAGCGCTTTTTCGCGATGCGCCAGATCCAGCGCGCGCAGGGCGAGGCCGCCGGCCGTCTGACCCGGCTGGGCTGGCAGGAGAGCGCCGCGCACGAGGAGGTGGACGCCACCCACATCGTGCAAACCGCGCAGACGGACGTCGACGGCGGCGGCTACTACCTGGTGGACCCCTTGGGCAACCAGGTCTTGTTCTATCCCGACGCCGCCGATCCCAAGAAAGTGATTCAGGAAATAGGCCGCGTGCTGAAAACCAATAACGGCATCGGTTGAGCTTGTTAAGCCGCGGTGCCCGCGCGGCCCCGCGACATCCGCAGTTTCTTGGCCGCTCGACAAGGGGAGAGCAGCATGAGGCGACTGATCTGGCTGGCATTCATCCTGGCATGCGTGGTTGTGCCTTTCGGCGCCTATGTGCGCCTGTCCGACGCCGGGCTGGGCTGTCCGGACTGGCCGGGCTGTTACGGCCAGATCTCCCCGCATCACGCCGCGGAACGCATTCAGCAACAGCAAGCCCAGAGCCCGGACGGCCCGGTCAGCCTGGGCAAGGCCTGGAAGGAAATGAGCCATCGCTATCTGGCCGGCGCGCTCGGCGCGCTGATCGTCGCCATCGGCTGGCAGGCGTGGCGGCGGAAACGCCACCGCCGCGTCGCCGGGACGCTGTTGGCGGTGGTGCTGCTCCAGGGCTTGCTGGGCATGTGGACGGTGACCTTGCTGCTCAAGCCGGCCATCGTCACCCTGCACCTTATCGGGGGCGTGTCGGTGCTGCTGCTGCTGGCCTGGCTGGCGCTGTCGCCGCGGCTCGCTCCGGTGGACGCGCCGGCGTCGTTGAGCTGGCTGGCGCGCGCTCTGGCGCTGGCGGTGGCTTTGCAATTGGCCCTGGGCGGCTGGGTGTCCACCAACTACGCCGCGCTGGCCTGTCAGGGCTTTCCCGCCTGCAATGGCGAATGGTGGCCGCAGATGCGCTTCGAACACGCTTTCCATCTGTTCCGCGCCTTGGGCGAGGCGCCGGACGGCAGCCCGCTGGCGGTGGGCAATCTGGTGGCGGTGCATTGGCTGCACCGGCTGGGCGCCGCCCTGGTGACCGTCTTGTGCCTGAGCGCGGCGCGCGCCGGCTGGCGGCTGCCGGCGCTGCGCGGCCACCTGTGTTGCTTGCTGGCGGCGCTGTCGCTGCAGATCGGGCTGGGCGTCGCCAATGTGTTGCTGGCGCTGCCCTTGCCGGTGGCGGTGCTGCACAACGCCGGCGCCGCCTGTCTGCTGCTGATCAGCAGCCTGCTGGCGCTGCGGCTGAGGCCGGCGCGCGCCGCGCAGGCGCGGCCGGTCGGGCCTTTGCCCCGTCTTTCCAAAAACCATCGCGAATGGGTTTGAGCGCCGCATCCTGAGGGGGAAAAAACATGAACGCAGCGGAGCTTCAGCAGGCGCGCCAGCACGCGGTCGCCTTGATGCAACTGGCCAAGCCCCGGGTGGTGGGGCTGATCGTATTCTGCGCGGTGATCGGCATGTTTCTGGCGGGGCCGGGCTGGCCGGATCCGGCGCGCCTGTTGCCGGCCACCGCCGGCATCGCGCTGGTGGCCGGCGCGGCGGCGATGATCAATTGCCTGGTGGAGCGCACGGTGGACGCCAATATGCGCCGCACCGCCTGGCGCGCCACCGCCCGCGGCGAGGCCGGCGCGGCCGAGACCCTGATCATCGCGCTGACCGCCGGCGGCATCGGCATGGCCTTGCTGGCCGGCCTGGTCAACGCCTTGACCGCCTGGCTGACGCTGGCCACCTTCGTCGGCTACGCCATCGTCTACACCCTGCTGCTCAAGCCCAATACGCCGCAGAACATCGTGATCGGCGGCGCCAGCGGCGCGATGCCGCCGGTGCTGGGCTGGGCGGCGATGACCGGGGAGGTGCACGCGTTCGCGCTGGTGCTGTTCCTTATCATCTACGCCTGGACGCCGCCGCATTTCTGGGCGCTGGCGCTGTACCGCCGCGACGATTACGCCCGCGCCGGGCTGCCCATGCTGCCGGTGACCCACGGCCAGCGTTTCACCACGCTGTCCATCTTGCTGTACTCGCTGCTGTTGTCGGCCATCACCCTGTTGCCGGTGGCGATGGGCGCGGCCGGCTGGCTCTATCTGCTGGCGGCGCTGGCGCTGGACGCGCGGCTGCTCTTCCTTGCCGTGCGCCTGCATCGCCAGTATGCTGACGCTCTGGCCCGCCGCGCCTTCGCCTGGTCGATCTGGTATCTGACCTGGCTATTCGCGGCCCTGCTGATAGACCATTACTGGCTGATACCCGTTTCCTGATGCGCAAATTGATAAAACTCGCCGGCTGGCTGCTGCTGCCGTTGTGGCTGGCCGCGTGCTCGCCGAATGAACCCAAGCTGGATTTGAAAGGCACCGACGTCGCCGGCGCGTCGATAGGCGGCGATTTCACGCTGACCGACCACCAAGGCCAGCGCCGCAGCCTGTCCCAATACCAGGGCAAGGTGGTGGCGCTGTTCTTCGGCTACACCCATTGCCCGGATGTCTGCCCCACCACCATGCTGGAATACGCGGCGGCGGTGAAGCAGCTAGGCGAGCAGGCCAGCCAGGTGCAGGTGCTGTTCGTCAGCATAGACCCGGAGCGCGACACGCCGCAGGTGCTGGCCGGCTATGTGCCGCATTTCAATCGAAGCTTCGTCGGCCTGACCGGCACGGCCGGCGAGGTCGAGCAGATCAAGAATCAATACAAGGTCGTCGCCCAGCGGGTGAGCCAGCCGGGCGGCGGCTATAGCGTGGACCACAGCGCCGGCTCCTATCTGTTGGATAAACAGGGCCGTTTGCGAGTGTTTGAGGCCTATGGCACGCCGTCGGCGAGCTTGGCTCATGATATTGGCCAGTTGTTACGCTAAACTTGGCGTATCGGAAACTGACGCAGACATGAAAGTCGGATCAAAGTGAGCAACGACCATAACGCTGGCGCAACATCCGGCTCGCAACCATCGTTGGACCTCGCCAAATACACGCTGTCCACGTCGGTGGAGATCGCCCATCATCTGGCCGGCATCGCCAAGAACGGCCACATGGTGACGGTGTTTTCCAATAAGGGAAAAACCTTCATCCTGACTCGTTTCCTGGAGGTGGACCACAAGGCGGGCACGCTGGTGTTCGACTGGGGCGCGGACCCGGAGACCAATGAACATCTGCTGGCCAGCGAGCGCAATGTCTTCGTCTGCTCGCCGGAGGGCGTCAAGACCCAGTTCGTCACCGGCCAGGTGCGCCGCATAGACTGGGAGGGCCAGCCCGCCTTCCAGGCGGATCTGCCCGAGCAGGTGATCAAGCTGCAGCGCCGCGAATTCTTCCGCATCCAGACCCCGGCGGCCAGCCCGGTGATGTGCCATGTGGCCGATTACCCGCACAAGCCCATCGACCTGGCCTTGTTCGACGTCAGCCTGGGCGGCGTCAGCATGTGGCTGCCGCAGCCGGCCACGCCCGGCTTCGACATCGGCCAGCAATACCAGCGCTGCACGCTGGATCTGAAACCGCTGGGCGGGCTGCATATCGGGCTGGAAGTCCGTCACCGGCTGGCCGCCAAGCTGCGCAACGGCAACGAGGCCGTGCGCATCGGTTGCTCCTACCTGGGGCTGACGCCGGCGATGGAGACGCTGATCCAGCGCTACGTCGGCCTGCTGGAGCGCGAACGCCGCGCGCTGGTCGGCTGAATCCGCGCGCCGCTTCGCCTTAACCTCGATTTCGTCATCCTTGCCGCAAGACATCATGAAGCTGACTATTGCCCTGTCCAAAGGGCGCATCTTTGAAGAGACCCTGCCCCTGCTGGCCGCCGCCGGCATTTTGCCGGCGGAGGACCCGGAAGCCTCGCGCAAACTGATCATCGGCACCAACCATCCGGGCGTGCGGCTGGTGATCGTGCGCGCGTCCGACGTGCCGACCTATGTCCAGTACGGCGCCGCCGATCTGGGCATCGCCGGCCGCGACGTGCTGATCGAGCACGGCGGCGCCGGCCTGTACCAGCCGCTGGATCTCAATATCGCCAAATGCAATATGATGGTGGCGGTGCAGAACGGCTTCGACTACGAGGCCGCGGTGCGCCGCGGCGCGCGCCTGAAGATCGCCACCAAGTATCCGCAGATCGCGCGCGAGCATTTCGCCCGCAAGGGCGTGCATGTGGACATCATCAAGCTCTACGGTTCGATGGAGCTGGCGCCGCTGGTCGGCCTGGCCGACGCCATCGTGGACCTGGTCTCCACCGGCGGCACGCTGCGCGCCAACGATCTGGTCGCGGTCGAGCACATCGTCGACATCAGTTCGCGGCTGGTGGTCAACCAGGCCGCGCTCAAGCTCAAACACGACGTGATCCAGCCGGTGCTGGACGCATTCGCCGGCGCCGTGCCGGCCTGAGGTCCGCTCCATGCTGAAACTGTCCTCTTCCCAAGCCGATTTCACCGCCCGCCTGCAGGCGCTGCTGGCCTTTGAAACCGCGCAGGACCCGGCCGTCGACGCCGCCGTCGCCGCCATCTGCGACGATGTCAAGGCGCGCGGCGACGCCGCGGTGATCGACTACACCAACCGCTTCGACCGCATGCGCGCGGTCTCGATGGCCGATCTGACGCTGTCGCGCGAGCAACTGGAAGCCGCCTTCCACCGGCTGAGCGATCCGGTGCGCCACGCGCTGAGCACCGCCGCGGAACGGGTGCGCCGCTATCACGAGAAGCAACTGGCGCATTCCTGGAGTTATCAGGACGAGGACGGCACCTTGCTGGGCCAGCAGGTGACGCCGCTGGACCGCGTCGGCATCTACGTGCCGGGCGGCAAGGCCGCCTATCCCAGCTCGGTGTTGATGAACGCGATGCCGGCCAAGGTGGCCGGCGTCGGCGAAATCATCATGGTGGTGCCGACGCCGGACGGCGAGCGCAACGATCTGGTGCTGGCCGCCGCCTACATCGCCGGCGTGGACAAGGTGTTCACCTGCGGCGGCGCCCAGGCGGTGGCGGCCTTGGCCTACGGCACCGAGACCGTGCCCCAGGTCGACAAGATCACCGGCCCGGGCAACGCCTACGTCGCCGCGGCCAAGCGCCGGGTCTTCGGCGTGGTGGGCATCGACATGGTGGCCGGCCCGTCCGAAATCCTGGTGATCTGCGACGGCGACACCCCGCCGGACTGGGTGGCCATGGATTTGTTCAGCCAGGCCGAGCACGATGAAATCGCCCAGGCCATCCTGCTGTGCCCGTCGGCGGACTATATCGCCCAGGTTGAGGCCAGCATCGCCAGACTGCTGCCGCAGATGCCGCGCCGCGCCATCATCGAGGCCAGCCTCGGCAATCGTGGCGCGCTGATCCAGGTCGGCGATCTGGCGCAAGCCTGTGAGATCGCCAACTACATCGCGCCCGAGCATCTGGAATTGTCGGTGGCCCATCCGGACGAGCTGTTGCCGTTGATCCGTCACGCCGGCGCCATCTTCATGGGCCGTTTCACTTCGGAGAGCCTGGGCGATTATTGCGCCGGCCCCAACCACGTGCTGCCCACCAGCCGCACCGCGCGTTTCGCCAGCCCGCTGGGCGTGTACGACTTCCAGAAGCGCAGCAGCCTGATCCGGGTGTCCCAGGCCGGCGCGCAGACGCTGGGCCAGGTCGCCAGCCTGCTGGCCCACGGCGAAGGCCTGAGCGCGCATGCGCGCGCGGCGGAGCTGAGGCTGGACGCCTAGCGCCGCTGGAGGCGAAACGCCGCTTCATCGCTTAATCTGGATAGGTAACCGGAGAAGGCGATGGCTGGGCTGAAACGCATCATGGCCGGACTCTGTCTGGCCTTTTTCTTGTCCGCGGCGGCAGGGGCGCAACCGCGGGTGCTGGTGGTGGAGAGCTATCACAGCGACTACCCCTGGGATCAGGATTACCGCCGCGCCCTGCAGGAGCGCCTGGGCAAGCGCGCGCAGCTGAGCTATTACGCGATGGACACCAAGCGTCTGCCGCCGGCCCAGCATCAGGCGCGCGCCGACGAGGCGCTGGCGATGGCGGCGAAAATAAAACCTGAGCTCGTCATCGTCGGCGACGACGCCGCCTTGCAAAGAGTGGGCAGCAAGCTGGCCCAGCGGGGCGTCCCGGTGATCTATCTGGGCATCAACAACAATCCGCGCAATTACTTCCCGGGCGCGGCGTCGGGCGTCAGCGGTGTGCTGGAGCGGCCGTTGATTCTGCGCAGCGTCTTCGAATTGGGCAAAACCGTCAAAGGCCTGCGCAGCGCGCTGGTGCTGTTCGACGACGATCTCACCTCGCGCATCATCCGCGATGAGACCTTCGTCGGCCGCGACACCATGCTGCTGGCCAATATCCACGTCGACCTGGCCTTGACCGGCTCCTACGCGGACTGGCAGCGGCGGGTGCTGGGCGCCGCCGGCCGCTATCAGGCGGTCTGGGTCGGCCTTTACTTCACCCTGCGCGACGCCGGCGGCAAGGTGGTGCCCGGCGATGAAGTGCTGCGTTGGACCGCCGCCCACGCCAAGCTGCCGCTGTTCGCGTTCTGGGATTTCGCCGTGGGCAAGGACAAGGCCGCCGGCGGCCTGGTGCTGTCCGGCTACGAGCAGGGCCGCGAGGCGGCCAAGCTGGCCGAGCAAGTGTTGTTCCACGGCAAGCCGGTGGCCAGCCTGTTCCCGGTGACGCCGTCGGAAGGCCGCTATGTTTTCAGCCGCGAAGGCCTGGCGCGAGACCGCATAGAGCTGCCGGCGCGGCTGCGGGAACGGGCGAATTGGGTCGAGTAGCTGAAAGCGAATGAACACGCTACTATAGCTTTTCGTCTTTTCCGATAACACGGCTCCGCCCGCGGGGCTTTTGTTGGCCGCCAGGCCGATTGCGAAGTCATGAAAAAGTCCGTCCGACAGCTGGTGCGCGATGAGATCGCCGCCATCAGCGCCTACCCGGTAGCCTCCGCCGACGGCTACATCAAGCTGGACGCCATGGAGAATCCGTGGCCGCTGCCGGCCGAGCTGCGCCAGGAACTGGCGCGGACGCTGGCCGACGTCGCCGTCAACCGTTATCCGGACCCGTCCGGCGGCACGCTGAAAGCCCAGCTGAAGCAGGCGTTTTCCATCCCGGAGCCGGCCGAAGTGCTGCTGGGCAACGGCTCCGACGAGCTGATCACCCTGGTGGCGCAGGCGCTGGCCCGTCCCGGCGCCAAGCTGTTGGCGCTGGAGCCGTCCTTCGTGATGTACAAGATGAACGCGCTGTTCTCCGGCCTGGACTACGTCGGCGTGCCGCTGCGTTCCGATTTCAGCCTGGACCTGCCGGCGACGCTGGCGGCCATCGCCGAGCATCAGCCGGCGGTGGTGTTCGTGTCCTACCCCAACAACCCGACCGGCCCGCGCTTCGCCCGCGTCGAGGTGGAAGCGATCTGCGAGGCCGCGCCCGGCCTGGTGGTGGTGGACGAGGCCTATCAGGCTTTCGCCAGCGACAGCTTCATGAATCTGGCCGGCCTGCGCGACAATCTGATCGTAATGCGCACGCTGTCCAAGCTGGGCCTGGCCGGCATCCGCCTGGGTTACGCCGCCGGCCCCGCCGACTGGATCCGGGAACTGGACAAGGTGCGCCCGCCGTACAACGTCAATGTGCTGACCCAGGCCGCCGCGCGCTTCTCGCTGCGCCATATCGATGTCTTCAACCGCCAGGCCGCGGAACTGTGCGAGGAACGCGGCCGGCTGGCCGCCGGGCTGGCGCGCCACGCCGCCATCGAAGCCTTCCCGTCGGAAGCCAATTTCATCACCATCCGGGTGCCGGACGCGCCGGCCTTGTACCAGCATTTCAAGGCCAGCGGCATCCTGATCAAGCAACTGCACGGCAGCCACCCCTTGCTGGAGCGATGCCTGCGCCTGACCGTGGGCGCGCCGCAGGAAAACGACGCCATGTTGGCGGCCCTGGACGCTTACTTCGCCTGAGCCATGAGAACCGCAACCGTTACCCGCAATACCCTGGAAACCCAGATCACCGTCAGCCTGAATCTGGACGGCGCCGGCGTAGGCCGCTTTGAAACCGGCGTGCCCTTTCTCGACCACATGATGGACCAGATCGCCCGCCACGGCCTGATCGATCTGGACGTGGTCGCCCACGGCGATCTGCATATCGACGCCCATCACACGGTGGAAGACATCGGCATCACCCTGGGCCAGGCCTTCGCCAAGGCGATAGGCGACAAGAAGGGCATCCGCCGCTACGGCCACGCCTATGTGCCGCTGGACGAGGCGCTGAGCCGGGTGGTGATCGACCTGTCCGGCCGTCCGGGCCTGGTATACCAGGTCGAATACACCCGTGCCAGCATCGGCCAGTTCGACGTAGACCTGTTTTCCGAGTTCTTCCACGGCTTCGTCAATCACAGCATGGTCACGCTGCACATAGACAATCTGCGCGGCGTCAACAGCCATCACCAGGCCGAGACCATCTTCAAGGCCTTCGGCCGCGCCTTGCGCATGGCCTGTGAGGCGGACGAACGCATGGCCGGACAGACGCCGTCCACCAAGGGCACGCTGACCGCATAAGTCGGTCACGCCGTTTTTTCAGGGCTCCGGACGCATTTGGCCGGAGCGCCGCCACACCCCGAAGCGAGCTTGCAGGATGGCGATTAAAGTTGCAGTAGTGGATTACGGCATGGGCAATCTGCATTCGGTGCTCAAGTCGGCGCAGGCCGTCAACGACATCGGCGCGGACATCTTCCTCACCAGCGAGCCGGAAGCCGTGCTCAAGGCGGACAAGGTGATCTTCCCCGGACAGGGCGCGATGCCGGACTGCATGCGCGAGCTGAACCAGCACGGGCTGGCCGAGGCGATAAGGGAAAGCACCAAGAACAAGCCGTTTTTTGGCATCTGCGTCGGCGCGCAGCTATTGTTCGAGGAAAGCGAGGAGGGGCCGACTCAAGGCCTGGGCCTGTTCCCCGGCAAGGTGGCGCGTTTTGCCGCCGGACTGCGCGACGCCGAGGGCGAGCGTTTGAAAGTGCCGCACATGGGCTGGAACCAGGTGTTCCAGACGCGGGTCCATCCCTTGTTCGCCGGCATCGCCGACGGCGAGCGTTTCTATTTTGTGCATAGTTACCACTTTGCGCCGGCCGATGCGGGCCTGACGCTGGCGGAAAGTGAATACCCTGAGCGGTTTTCATGTATTGTCGGTCGTGGGAACATCTTCGCAAGCCAGTTCCACACCGAAAAGAGCCACCGGGCCGGCCTTCAGATGATGAAGAACTTCCTGGCCTGGGATGGCAGTGTTTAACTCACGTTTGATTTAGCACCATGCTGCTCATACCCGCGATAGACCTGAAAGACGGTCAATGCGTACGCCTGAAACAGGGCGTGATGGACGATGCCACCGTTTTCTCCGACGACCCCGTGCAAGTCGCCGCCCATTGGCGCGATCAGGGCGCTCGCCGCCTGCATCTGGTCGACCTCAACGGCGCTTTCGCCGGCAAGCCCAAGAATCTGGCGGTGATCCGCGACATTCTGGGCGAGGTCGGCAATGAAATCCCCGTGCAATTGGGCGGCGGCATCCGTGATCTGGACACCATTGAGAAATACCTGGACATGGGTCTGGCCTACGTGATTATCGGCACCGCCGCGGTCAAGACGCCGGGCTTTCTGCACGATGCCTGCGACGCCTTCCCCGGCCAGGTCATCGTCGGCCTGGACGCCAAGGACGGCATGGTGGCGATAGACGGCTGGGCCAAGGTCACCAACCACAAGGTGATCGATCTGGCCAAACGCTTCCAGGACTACGGCGTCAATTCGGTGATCTACACCGACATCGGCCGCGACGGCATGATGAACGGTGTCAACATCGACGCCACCGTCAAGCTGGCGCAGGCGCTGACCATCCCGGTGATCGCCTCCGGCGGCCTGAGCAATCTCGACGACATCCGCGCCTTGTGCGCGGTGAAGGACGAGGGCGTCGAAGGCGCGATCACCGGCCGCGCCATCTACGAGGGCGGCATCGATTTCGCCGCCGCGCAGACGCTGGCCGACGAATTGTCGGACTGAGAGCCTGTTCTCGACTTATCAAGCCATGCCGGCCCGTACGCACTGTTCGGGCCGGTTGGCCGTTTGCCGGACCCCATATGCTTGCCAAACGCATCATCCCCTGTCTGGACGTGACCGCCGGTCGCGTCGTCAAAGGCGTCAACTTCCTGGGTCTGCGCGACGCCGGCGACCCGGTGGAAATCGCCCGCCGCTATAACGAGCAGGGCGCGGACGAACTGACCTTTCTCGATATCACCGCCAGCTCGGACCAGCGCGACATCATTCTGCACGTGATCGAATCGGTGGCGGAGCAGGTGTTCATTCCGCTGACCGTGGGCGGCGGCGTGCGGGAAGTGGCGGACATCCGCCGCCTGCTCAGCGCCGGCGCGGACAAGGTCAGCATCAATACCGCGGCGGTGACCCGGCCGCAGCTGGTGAGCGAGGCGGCCGATCGCTTCGGCAGCCAGTGCGTTGTGGTGGCGGTGGACGCCAAGGCGGTGACGCCGGAGAACGACCGCTGGGAGGTGTTCACCCACGGCGGCCGCACGCGCACCGGCATCGACGCGGTGGCGTGGGCGCGTCAGATGCAGCAACTGGGGGCGGGCGAAATCCTGCTGACCAGCATGGACCGCGACGGCACCAAGATAGGCTTCAATCTGGAGCTGACGCGCGCGGTGTCGGAAGCGGTGGACATTCCGGTGATCGCCTCCGGCGGCGTGGGCACGCTGCAGCACCTGGTGGACGGGGTCAAACTGGGCAAGGCCGACGCGGTGCTGGCCGCCAGCATTTTCCATTTCGGCGAGCACACGGTGGCGGAGGCCAAGCAGGCGATGCGGGACGCCGGCATCGAAGTGCGGCTGTGAGCGCTTTCCGATCGACACTCTTGCCGGCGTCTTAATTTGAGGCGAAGCGGGCGCCGCGCTGAATCATTTGCCGCGCCGCCACTCATAGCCAAGGCGCGCGGCCTTCTAAAGGTGAGCCATGAATTGGTTGGATGAAGTCAAATGGGACGACAAGGGCCTGGTCGCCGCCATCGCCCAGGACGCCGCCAGCGGCCGGGTGCTGATGGTGGCGTGGATGAATCGCGACAGCCTGGCCCTGACCGCCGAAACCGGCGTCGCCCATTACTGGAGCCGCTCGCGCGGCAAGCTGTGGAAGAAGGGCGAGGATTCCGGCCACCTGCAAAGCGTCAAGGAGTTGCGGCTGGACTGCGACGGCGACGTGGTGGTGATGCAGATCGAGCAGGCCGGCGGCATCGCTTGCCATACCGGCCGCGAAAGCTGCTTCTACCGCCGCTTCGATCCGGCGCGGCAAGATTGGGAAGTGGTGGACGCGGTCTTGAAGGACCCGGGCGCCATCTACGGCAAGGCCTGACTTGCGCGCGGTCAACGCCTTGCGGCGGCTGGCCGTTAGAATGGCTGCCGGCAAGGCGATTGTTATCGTTTTGCCATCGGAACGACATATACTTGCCGGGGTTGCGGCATAAAGGAATAGCGACATGAGCCAGGATGTGCTGAAAACCATTGCGGACACGCTGGAAGCGCGGCGCGAGGCCAGTTCCCAGTCTTCCTATGTGGCGTCCCTGTTTCACAAGGGCGAGGACGCCATTCTGAAGAAAGTGGCGGAGGAGGCGGCGGAAACGCTGATGGCCTCCAAGGACAAGGACAAGCTGCATCTGGTGCGCGAAGTGGCCGACCTGTGGTTCCACAGCATGGTGTTGCTGACCTATCATGGCCTGCGGCCCGAGGACGTGCTGATGGAGTTGAAGCGGCGCGAGGGTATTTCCGGCCTGGATGAAAAGGCCTCCCGCGCCCCCACCCCTTAAGATTGAGCGAGAGCCGACAATAATGACAGACTGCATCTTCTGCAAAATCGTGGCCGGGCAGATTCCGGCCAATAAAATCTACGAAGACGACGATGTGCTGGCCTTCCACGACATCCGTCCGATCGCTCCCGTGCATTTCATGCTGATTCCCAAGCTGCATGTGGATTCGCTGGCCCATTGCGGCCCCGAGCACGAGGCGGTGCTGGGCAAGATGCTGACCCTGGCGCCCAAGCTGGCGCGCGAGCAGGGCCTGGAGGGCGGCTTCAAGACCGGCATCAACACCGGCCGCGGCGGCGGGCAGGAAGTGTTCCACCTGCACGTGCATGTGTTCGGCCACAAGAATAACTGATCGGCCCGCGGGCCCGAAGCGGGAGGCCGGGCGGCCTCCGCGTACTAATTCGATTTGATAAGGAAGTGAATCATGGGTTCTTTCAGCATCTGGCACTGGCTGGTGGTATTGCTGATCGTGGTGCTGGTGTTCGGCACCAAGAAACTGCGCAATATCGGTGAAGATCTGGGCGGCGCGGTCAAAGGCTTCAAGGAAGGCATGAACGGCGAGAACGACAAGGCCGCCAAGGACAAGCCGGCTGAAACCGGCCGCATCATCGACGGCGACGCCGACAAGAAATAAGGCGCGGCTCAAGCGTGTTTGAAATCAGCTTTGGCGAAATCCTGTTGATAGGCGTGGTGGCCCTGGTGGTCTTGGGGCCGGAGCGCCTGCCCACGGTGGCGCGCACCCTGGGCGCGCTGGTGGGCCGCGCCCAGCGTTTCGTGGCCACGGTGAAGTCCGACATCCAGCAGCAGGCCAATCTGACCGGCCTGAACGAATTGCGGCAGGACATCGAGGACGCGGCGCAGTCGTTCAAAGGCCAGCTCGACTCCGAAGTGCGGGGCGTGCGCGAGGCGATGGAGCAGAACAGCGCCGAGTTGCGTTCCCTGGCGGACGAGGCGCGTGCGCCGGTGGAAGAGGCGGCCAATCTCATCCACGGCGGCCTGCAGCCGGATCTGCTGGACCCGCTTCCGGTCGACGTCGAGGCGCAGGCCGAGGCGGCGCCGGTCAAGGACGAGAACCAGCTGGACCTGTTCGACGACTTGCCGCCGGCGGCGCCGGCTCCCCAGCCGGCCGATCCGCCATCGCCGCGTTGAGCTTGGCCGCACCCGGCCGGGCGGGACTGGCGCCCGCTCCGGCCGTTCCTGAATCCATTGGACATCCCGCGCATGAATGAACAACCCTTGCTCGCGCATCTGATCGAGTTGCGCACCCGTCTGGTACGGGCGCTGCTCGGCGTCGCGCTGGTGTTTCTCGGCCTGTTCCATTGGTCCGGGGACATCTACCATCTGCTGGCCAAGCCGCTGCTGGACGCGCTGCCTAAGGGGGCGAACATGATCGCCACCGACGTCACCGCGCCGTTCTTCGTACCGGTCAAGGTGACCATGCTGGTGGCCTTCCTGATCTCGCTGCCCAATACCCTGTACCAGATCTGGGCCTTTGTCGCGCCCGGGCTCTACCACCATGAGAAACGGCTGGTGCTGCCCCTGGTGGTGGCCAGCCTGTTGCTGTTCCTCACCGGCATGGCTTTCGCCTACTTCCTGGTCTTCCCCGTGGTGTTCGGCTTCATGTCGGCGGTGACGCCGGTCGGGGTCAGCATGATGACCGACATCGATAAATACCTGTCCTTCGTGCTCGGCATGTTCATGGCCTTCGGCGTCACCTTCGAGGTGCCGGTGGTGGTGATCCTGCTGGTGCGCATGGGCGTGGTGTCGGTGGAAAAACTGCGCCAGGGCCGGCCTTACGTGATCGTCGGCGCCTTCGTGGTGGCCGCCGTCGTCACGCCGCCGGACGTGCTGTCGCAAACCCTGCTGGCGGTGCCGCTGTGGCTGTTGTACGAGGCGGGCATTCTGTTGGCGGTGTTCCTGGGCCGCAAGAAGGAGCGCCCTTTGCTGGAGGATGGTTCATGAATCGAAACGCCTGGCATTACGGCGCGTCGGCGTCGCTGATCGCCCTGATCCTGCTGTGCCTGGCCTGGGAGCTGTGGCTGGCGCCGCTGCGTCCGGGCGGCTCGCTGCTGGCGCTCAAGGCGGCGGTGCTGCTGCTGCCGCTGCGCGGCATCCTGGCCCAGCGCCTGTACACCTATCAATGGGCCAGCATGTTCATCCTGGCTTATTTCACCGAGGGCGTGATGCGCGGTTGGGCGGATCGCGGCCTGTCGCAACAACTTGCATGGGGCGAAATCTTCTTAAGCGGACTATTCTTCGTCTGTGTATTGGGCTTTGCCAGAACCTTCAAGTTGTCGCGTCAGCCGCAGTAGACCTCGCGCGCAGCCAAAAGGAAGCCGTCAGCTCATGCTGACGGCTTTTTTTGCGTCCGCCGCGCATGCCGGGCGCAGAGTGTGAAACTTGCCGGAGTCATGCGGTGAAAACCGTGAACGGCTTGGTTTACCATCGCGGCGAAACCGCGGACTTGAATCGGCGGGAATCCAAAAAAAACATAGTTTGGTTGGGGAGTGTGTAAATGCGGAATATGACGATTGCGGCCCGGATCACCCTGGGTTTCGCCTTGTTGCTGGTGGCGCTGGCGGTGACCAGCTTGCTGGCCTTCATGGGGTTGGGCAGCATTTCCAGCCGGGTGGAGGATGTCAGCACTCATGAACTGGCCTTTTACCGCGACGTGGTGGAGTTGCAGCAGCATATGGGCAATCTGCGGCGTTTCGAGAAGGACTATTTCATCAATCTGGGCGACGCCGCCAAGCGGAGCGAGTACAGCGGGAAATGGAGCAAGACGCTGGACGGCGCGCACGCGGCGATCAAGAGCGCCGGCACCCATCCGCTGAACGGCGACGCCGCCCAGCAGCTGACGACGCTGGACGGGCTGCTCAACAGCTACGCCGACGGCTTCAAGACGGTGGGCGCCAAGGTGGACAAGCAGGAACTGGCCAGCACCAGCGACGCCAACAAGGCGTTTGGCCAGTACAAGGGCAGCATCCACCAGATGGAAGAGGTCTCGGCCAAACTGGCCAAGGGCGCTTCCGACGCGGTGGCGGGGCTGCGCGGCCAGATCGATGCCTCCGCGGACGCGGTGCGCAGCCAGTTGCTGGCCACGGTGGCGGTCGGCCTGCTGGCCAGCCTGGTGGTGTCCTGGTACATCATCCGCTCCATCCGCGTGCCCTTGCTGCAGATGCGGGATTCCGCGCAGCAACTGGCGCAAACCTGCGATCTGAACCTGGAACTGCCGGACTTCGGCCGCAATGAGCTGGGCAGCGTCGGCGAATCGCTGGCCTCGCTGGTCGGCACCGTGCGCCGGCTGGTGCAGGAAGCCCAGGGCCACGCCACGCAACTGGCCAGCGCTTCGGGGCAGATGGCGGACGTCAGCTCCCAGGTGTCCGGCGCCGCGGCCAATCAGGCGGAATCCGCCGCCAGCGGCGCGGCGGCGATCGAGCAGATGTCGGTCAGCATCAATCTGGTGGCGGACAATACCCGCGACGTGGAAGGCCAGGCGCGCCAGACCATGGCGCAGGCGGATCGCGGCAACGGCCTGGCGGAAAAAGCCGCCAGCGAGATCCAGCTGATCGCCAGCGGTATTACCGAAACCTCCACGGTGATGGGGCAGCTCAATCAGCGTTCTAGCGATATCGGCGACATCGTGCGGGTGATCCGCGACATCGCCGAGCAGACCAATCTCTTGGCGCTGAACGCGGCGATCGAGGCGGCGCGGGCCGGGGAGATGGGCCGCGGCTTCGCGGTGGTGGCGGACGAGGTGCGCAAGCTGGCCGAGCGCACCAGCCAGGCCACCACCGAGATTTCCACCCATATCGAAGGGGTGCAGACCGATACCCAGCGCGCCTACCAGAGCATGCAGCAGGCCAACGCCCGCATCGAGAGCGGCGTCAGCAGCACCTCCAGCGTGGCCGAGTCGCTGCGTGAAATCCATCAGCTGTCCCAGCACTCGGTGGAACGCATCACCGACATCGCCAACGCGATCAAGGAGCAAAGCCACGCCAGCCAACTGGTGGCGGGCAATGTGGAGCAGATGGCGCAGATGAACGAGAGCACCGCCAAGGCCTCCGGCCAGGCCAGCCAGCTATCGCAGGAGCTGCAGCAGTTGTCGGTGGATCTGGACTCCAATCTCAGGCGCTTCCGCACCTGAGGGAAGGGGCTTCATCTCAGCCAGCGATGCCCAGCGCCTCCAGGCTATTGCGGTACAAGGCCTGGCGCAGCGCCGTCTCCGGCAGGCCGCGCAGCTCGGCCAGCTGCGCGCTGAAGGCGGCCAGATGGGCCGGCTCGTTGGGCCGGTCCTGGGCGAACTCGGGGCGGATGTCCGGCGCGTCGGTTTCCAGCACCAGGCCGGACAGCGGCAGCGTAGCCGCCAGCCGGCGGATGCGCTGGGAGCCGGAGTAGGTCATCGCGCCGCCGAAGCCCAGCTTCATGCCCTGGCGCAGCATCGCGTCCGCTTGCTGCGGGCTGCCGTTGAAGGCGTGGGCGATGCCCCGCTCGACGCGCTGCTCGCGCAGATGCTTGAGCACGCGGTCCACTGATCGGCGCACGTGCAGCACCACCGGCAGCGCGTATTTGCGCGCCAGCTTCAGCTGTTCGACGAACAAGGCCTCCTGCCGCGCCGGGTCCAGCTGCGGCAGATAGAAGTCCAGGCCTATCTCTCCCACCGCTTCCGGCCGCTGCTCGCGCAGCGCGCGCTCCAGCTGCTCCAGATGCTCGTCCAGATGCCGTTCCAGATAGATGGGATGCAGGCCGAAGCCTATCCAGCAGCCGTGATCGCGGCGCATGGCGGCGGCGGCGTCGAAGGTGTCGGCGCGCACCGCCGGCACCAGGATCTGGCCGACGCCGGCGGCGCGCGCGCGCTCCAGCACGGTGGACAGCATGGGCGCCAATTCCGGCGCGTCCAGATGGCAGTGGGTGTCGATCAGCGCGCCGGGCGCGGGCAGGGCGGGGAAACGGTGCATGGCGGATTCGTCGTTCGTTCAGCCGGCTTCCGGCTGCAATTGCTGCAGCAAGTATAGCCGTTGGTAGATGCCGCCCTCGGTCATCAAGGCCTCGTGATTGCCGGTTTCGGCGATCTGGCCGTGGTTGAGCACGATGATGCGGTCGGCGTCGCGGATGGTGGACAGCCGGTGGGCGATGGAGATCAGGGTGATCTGGCCGCGCAGCTGTTCCAGCGCTCCTTGCACCAGTTGTTCGGTTTCGCTGTCGATGTGGGAGGTGGCCTCGTCCAGCAGCAGGATGCGCGGCTTGCCCGCCAGCGCGCGGGCGATGGCGATCAGCTGTTTCTGGCCGCTGGACAGCCGCGAGCCGCTCTCGCCCATATCGGTGTCGTAGCCCTGCTCCAGGGCCAGGATCAGATCGTGCGCGCCGGCCGCGCGCGCGGCGTCCTCGATCTGCTGCTGCGTCAACGGCCGGC
Organism: Chromobacterium sp. S0633; assembly: GCF_024158805.1. NCBI lineage: Bacteria > Pseudomonadati > Pseudomonadota > Betaproteobacteria > Neisseriales > Chromobacteriaceae > Chromobacterium > Chromobacterium sp. S0633. The sequence goes on from NZ_JAMZGH010000005.1 coordinate 115,051, forward strand.
CCATGGCGATATTGTCGCGCGCGCTGGCGGCCAGCAGAAAGGGCTCTTGCGGCACCAGGCCGACGCCGTCGCGGAAGGCGGCGTCGTCGAAAGCGGCCAGCGGCTGCTCGTCGATCAGGATCTCGCCGCCTTGCGGCGCGTAGAAGCGCAGCAGCAGCGACAGCAGCGTGGATTTGCCGCTGCCGGTGTGGCCGACGATGCCGATAAAGCCGCCGGCCGGAATCTCCAGCGAAAGATCGGGCAATACCGGCCGCTCAGGCTGATAGCCGAAGCTCACCCGGCGGAAGCTGACCGCGCCCCGCTCGATGCGGCCCTGGCCGTGGCCGGCTGCCGCCGCCGGCTCCTGCAGCAGCGCGTCCACCCGCGCCGCCGCCACCACCGCCTGCTGCAGCTGGCTGAACTGCATGGTGATCTGGATCAGCGGGTCCACCATGCGGCCGATATAGCTGATGAAGGCGTAGAGCACGCCGATCTGCAGCGCGCCCAGCGGCCGCTGGCTGAAGCTGTAGATCACTCCGGCCAGCAACAGCACTTTCAGCAGGTCCAGCGCCGGACGCAATAGCCAGGCGTTGGCGCTCAACTCCGCGATCCGCGCCCGGTAGTAATTGTGGTTGGCCTGATCGAAACGCGCGGCGAAGCGGCCGGTGGCGTTGGCGGCCTGCAACACGCTCATGCCGGAGATGGACTCGGCCATCTGGGCATTGATGTCGCTGCGCAGCGCGCGGGCGCGCGTCACCGACGGCGCGCTCCAGCGCTGGTAGAGCCAGACGATGGCCAGCATCGCCGGCAGCAGCAGCGCCGCCAGCAGCATCAGCCGCCAGTCCAGCCAGGCCATCGCCGCCATCACGCCGATGACCACGATGCTGCTGTCCAGCATCACGAACAGCACCTGCACGTACAAGGCCTTCACCGATTCGGTGTCGTTGGTGACGCGGCTGACCAGCTGGCCGGTGATCGCCTTGTCGAAAAAGGCCATCGGCAGCCGGATCACGTGGCGGTAAACCTGTTCGCGCAGTCTTTGCACCGAGCGCATCGCCACGCCGGACAGGCGCACCAGCTGCAGATAGCGCAGGCTGGACGCGGCGTAGCCGGCCATCAGACAGGCGAGCAGCAGCAGGCCCATTTCCAGCCATTGCGGCGCGCGCGGCAGCAGGTAGCGGTCGATGAACACCTTGCCCAGCAGCGGCGACAGCGCCTCCATCAGCGCGGCGGCGATCAGCCACAGCGTGCCCCACAGCACATGGCGCTTTTCCGGCGCGGCGGAGTGGCGCAGCAGGGCCACCGCCCGGCTGCGGTTGATCGCGGATTGATCAGATTTCATCCAGGCTGGCCTCCAGTTGTTGATAGCGCCACTGGCTGGCGTACCAGCCGTTCAATTGCAGCAGCGCCTCGTGGCTGCCGGCTTCGGCGATGCCGCCGTGCTGCAGCACGACGATGTGGTCGGCGTCCGCCACCGCGGACAGCCGGTGGCTGGCGATGATCACGCTGCGGCCGCGGCGCGCCTCGCGCAGATGTTGCAGAATCTGGGTCTCGGTCTGGGTGTCCACCGCGGACAAGGCGTCGTCCAGCAGCAGCAGCGGCGCGTCCGCCAGCAAGGCGCGGGCGATGGCCAGCCGTTGGCGCTGGCCGCCGGACAAGGCCACGCCTTTTTCGCCCACCGGGGTGGCGTAGCCCTGGGCCAGGCGCAGGATGTCCTCGTGCACCGCCGCCAGCCGCGCCACGCGTTCGATCTCGCGTTCGGCGGCGTCCGGGCGCGTCAGCGCGATATTGTCGGCCACCGAGGCGGAGAACAGAAAGGACTCCTGCGGCACCCAGCTGATCGCCGCGCGCAAGGCGTCCATCTTGTATTCCTCCAGCGGCACGCCGTTCCAGCTGACGCTGCCGGCCGGCAGCGGGTACTGGCGCAGCAGCAGGCGCAGCAGCGTGGACTTGCCGCTGCCGGTGGGGCCGACGATGCCCAGGGTCTGGCCGCGGCCCAGGCGCAGATCGATCGCGCGCAAGGCCGGCGCGCTTTGCCCCGGATAAGTGAAGTTCAGATCGCGCCAGCGCAGTTCGCCGGCCGGTTCCGTGGCGTTGACGCCGCTGTCGTCCACGGACTCGGGCGCGCTCAGCACCGGCTCCAGCCGGTTCCAGCCGGCGCGGCCGCGTTCCAGCAGCGACAGCACCCAGCCGGCGGCGAACATCGGCCAGATCAGCTGGCCCAGATACATGCTGAAGCTGGTCAGCGCGCCTATGGTCAGCTGTTGCTGCCACACCAGATAGCCGCCGATGCCCAGCGTGGCCGCCGCCGCGGTGCTCAGGGTCAGCCCCACCACCGGTTCGAACGCCGCCTCCCAGCGTTGCGCCTCCAGGCTGTTGTCGGCGGCGGAGGCGGCCAGGCCGGCCAGCTCGCGGCTATTGCGTTCCTCCAGGCCCAGAGTGCGCAGCGTGCGCACCCCGCTCAGCGTTTCCTGCACGTGGTCGTTGAGCCGGCTGAAGCTTTGCAGCGAGCCGGCCCAGGCCTGGTGCACGCGGCGGGTGATGCGCCAGAAGGCGAAGGCCATCAGCGGGAAGGGCAGCAGCGCGGCGGCGGCCAGCCGCCAGTCTATGCCCAAGGTCATCATCGCCAGCACCATCACCAGGGTCAGGCTGCCGTCGAAGCCGGCCAGCATCGCCTCGCCGGCGGCCATTTCCACCGCGTCGATATCGTTGGTGGCGCGCGCCATCAGATCGCCGGTGCGCTGGTGATGGTAGAAGCCCGGCCCCTGGCGGCTCAGCCGCTGATACAGCCGGGTGCGCAATTCCACGCCCAGTTGGTAGGCGGCGGCGAAGAGCTGCAGCCGCCAGCCGGCGCGCAGCAGATAGATCACCACGCCGAAGAGCAGCAGCCAGCCCAGCTCGCGCATGAGTTGCGGGGCGCCGAGCTGGCCCTTGGCCAGCAGGTCGACGATTTCTCCGATCTGGCGCGGAATCAGCACGGTGAGCACCGCCACGGCGGCCAGCATCAGCGCCGCGCGCAGGTAGTAAGGCCAATGACGGAGGACGAAGTCGCGCAGCAGCGCGGACAGGCTGGCGCCGGGGGCGAGAGCGGACGGGCGTGACATGGCGGGGGCGGATTATCCGGATTGGGTGCGAGCCGAATATTCTATGCCGAATCCGATCGCGGTGTCAGAACCGCTTCAAGCCCGTATCGCGCGAAGCGCGGCGGATCCTGAAGCGGCTCTCGGGCGGGCCCTCGTATGACGGTCTAGCCCTGTTGCGCCGCCGGCTTCGGCCGCGGCTTGCGCACGGTGTGGAACAACACGACCAGCAGCAGCAGGAAGGGCAGGCCGAAGACCAGGGTCAGCCGGAACACCTCGGTGAAGGCGGTGGTGATCATGATCGCCAGCATCAACACCAGGCCGGCCAGCGTGGTGTAGGGAAACAGGCGCATCTTGAACGGCAGATCCAGGCCGCCGGCCTGATCGTGATGGCGGCGGAAACGCAGATGGGTGTAGAAAATCATCAGCCAGGTGAACAGCGCGCCGAACATCGACAGCGCGATCATCAGCGTGAACGCCTGTTGCGGAAACAAGACGTACAGCACCGCCGCCAGCGCGATGCCGCTGGTGGACAGCAGGAGCGCGTTGACCGGGATGCCGCGCTGGTTCAGTTTGCCCAGCCCGATCGGCGCGTCGCCGGCGCGGGACAGGCTGAACATCATGCGGGTGGTGATGTAGAGCTGGCTGTTCATCGCCGACAGCGCGGCCACCACCACCACGAAGTTGAGAATGCCGGCGGCGTAGGGGATGTTCAGCACCTGCATCACGGTGACGAAGGGGCTGTTGCCGGCGCCGATCCGGCCCCAGGGCACGATGGCGATGATCAGGCTCAAGGACAGCAGATAGAACACCACCAGCCGCGCGATGGTGGCGCGGAAAGCCTGGCGCACCGCCTGTTCCGGGTTTTCCGCCTCGCCGGCGGCCACCGCGATCATCTCCACGCTCAGATAACTGAAGATGGAGATCACCACCGCCACCCACATGCCCCAGATCCCGTTGGGGAAGAAGCCGCCGTCGGCGCTGAAGTTGCGCGCGCCGTAAGCGGGGTTGCCGCTGCCCCACACCACATAGCAGCCCATCAGGATGAAGGCGACGATGGCGAAGATCTTGATGGTGGAGAACCAGTACTCCACCGTGCCGAAGGCCTTGACGCTGGTGGCGTTGACGCCGATCAGCGCGCTGGAGAACAGCAGAATCCAGATCCAGGGCGGGGTGTCGGGAAACCAGTAGCGCATGTATTCGGCCACGGCGGTGATTTCGGTGCCCACCGCCAGCACCACGCAGGCCCAATAGCTGTAGCGCACCAGGAAGCCGGCCAGCGGGCTGACGTAGTGCTCGGCGTAGGCGCCGAAGGAGCCGGAGGTGGCGTGCGCCACCGTCATCTCCGCCAGGCAGCCCATCAGCAACAGGGTGATCAGGCCGCCTATGGCGTAACTGAGCACCACGCTGGGGCCGGCGAAGCCGATGGCGAACTTGCTGCCTAGGAACAGACCGGTGCCGATGGCGCCGCCGATGGCGATCATGCTCATCTGTCCGGCGCTGAGCCGGCGCTGCAGGCCCTGTTCCCTATCCTTGATGTCCTGGAAACTGCTCATGATGTTCTCCTCTGTCTATGCAGCGCGGTCTGGCGGGATCTGACGTCCCTTGCGCTGTAGAGCCGCCGGCCGCGTAGCTATCGCGGGCGGCGGCTCTGTGGAGGCGAGGCGGCAGGGGCCGTCGCGCCGTTCTGGGCTCAGGTCACCGCGCCGCGGCGGTGGAACTCAGGTTTATCCCAGCTGCCGCTGTCCAGAATCTCGCGCAGGATTTCCACCGCGTCCCAGATGTCGGCATGGCTCAGGTAGAGCGGAGTGATGCCGAAGCGCAGCACTTCCGGTTCGCGGTAATCGCCGATGACGCCGTTGGCGATCAAGGCCTGCATCACCGCGAAGCCTTGCGGATGGCGGAAGCTGACGTGGCTGCCGCGGCGCGCGTGCTCGCGCGGGGTGATCAGGGTCAGCGGGTGGCCGCCGCAGCGCTGCTCCACCAGCTCGATGAAGAGATCGGTCAGCGCCAGCGATTTGGCGCGCAGCTGCTGGGCATCCACCTGGCGCGCCACGTCCAGACCGCATTCCACCAAGGCCAGCGACACGATGGGCTGGGTGCCGCACAGGAAGCGGCGTATGCCCTGGGCCGGCGCGTAGTCGGCCGCCATCTCGAAGGGCTTGGCGTGGCCCCACCAGCCGGACAAGGGCTGCCAGAAAGCGTTCTGATGGCGCGGGGCCACCCAGATGAAGGCGGGCGAGCCCGGTCCGCCGTTCAGGTATTTGTAGGTGCAGCCCACGGCGAAATCGGCGTCCGCGCCGTTCAGGTCCACTTGCAGCGCGCCGGCCGAGTGCGCCAGGTCCCAGATCGCCAGCGCGCCGCGCTGATGGGCGCTGCGGGTGACCGCGGCCATATCGTACAAATAACCGGTGCGGTAATTGACGTGGGACAGCAGCAGCACCGCCACGTCCTCGTCCAGCGCCTGTTCCAGCGGCAGCGCCTCGTCGATCAGACGCAATTCATAGCCCTGCTGCAGGAATTCGATCATGCCCTGGATCATGTAGAGATCGGTGGGGAAGTTGTCGCGCTCGGACAGGATCACCTTGCGCTCCGGATGCGCTTGCCGCTGGATGCGCAGGGCCGCCGCCAGCGCCTTGAACAGATTCAGCGAGGTGGTGTCGGTGACCACGGTTTCGCCGGGACCGGCGCCCAAGAGCGGCGCCAGCTTGTCGCCCAGACGCGCCGGCATGTCGAACCAGCCGGCGGTGTTCCAGCTGCGGATCAGATCATGGCCCCATTCGCCGGTGATCACCTGCCGGCTGCGCTCCAGCGCGCCCTTGGGCAGCACGCCCAGCGAGTTGCCGTCCAGATAGAAAGTGTTGGCCGGCAGGTCGAACCGCTGGCGGAAGCCGGCCAGCGGGTCTTGCTGATCGGCGATGAGACAAGCTTCGCGAGTGTGTTTCATGGCGGGTCCTACACGAGAGGGGTGGAAACGGGCAAGGGCCGCAGCACGGCGCGCACCGGGCTGGCGTCCAGGTTCATCAACTTCAGCGGCAGCGCGATCAACTCGTAATCGCCCTCCGGCGCGTGATCCAGCAGCAGCTGTTCCAGGATGGCCATGCGCTGGCGCGCGGTGGCGTGATGGGCGTCCATGGTCTTGCTGTCCATCGGGTCCAGCGAGGCGGTGTCCACGCCTATCAGCCGCACGCCCTGGCCGCCCAGCCAGTCGATGGCGGCGGCCTCCACGCCGGGGAAGTCCGCGTCCCAGGCCTCCAGCGGATAGCGCGCGTAACTGCGGATCAGCAGCCGCGGGGGCAGCAGGCCGGGCCGGGCCTCAAGCCGCGCGCGGATCTGCTCCAGCCGGATCAGCGGGCCGGGGGACAGGCAATGGATCAGCCGGCACGGCCCCAGATAGGCGTCCAGCGTCACCTGGCCTATGCCCTGGCCGGCGGCCTGGAAGTGAGCCGGCGCGTCGGCGTGCGCGCCGCTGTGAGGCGACAGCGTCAGCCGCGCCACATTGACCGGACAGTGGGCGTCCAGCTGCCAGGCGGGGCTGGCGTCGAAGGCGGTGTCGCCGGGCCAGACCGGCAGGCCGGCGCGCAGCGGGGGGCTGATATCGAGCAACATGGAACGGTTCCTGAGCGGTAAGAAGCCTGGAATCATGCTAGCACCAAGGCATCCGCCAGAAATTGCAAGTTGGTCTTGCTAATGGCATGCTTTTCGCAGGAACTGCAGCGGAGCAGACAGATAACGATGGGAAATTGCAAATGCAGCTTGACGCGATAGATTGCCGGATTCTTTCCGCATTGCAGCACAACGCCAGGCTCAGCAATCAGGATCTGGCCGACCAGGTGGCCCTGTCTCCGTCCGCCTGTCTGCGGCGGGTGCGCGCGCTGGAAAGCCAGGGACTGATCCGCGGCTATCACGCCCAACTGGACCCGGCCCTGCTCGGCTACGAGCTGGAAGCCATCGTCCACGTGACGCTGGATCGGGCGCGCGAAGACTGGCATGAAGACTTCATGGAGCGCATCCGGCAGTTTGAGGAAATCGCCGCCGCCTACATCGTCGCCGGTCCCAGCAACTACGTGCTGCATGTCCGTTGCCGCAATCTGGCCGCCTTCAGCGGCTTCATCGTGGAGCGGCTGAACCGCATTCCCGGCATGCGCGACATCTGCTCCTATATTGTGATGCGCACGCTCAAGGATCAGCGCTGGCAAGTGCCGCTGGACGGTAAATAGCCGCGTGCCGGGTGGGGCCGGCGCGGAGAGGGATTGGTATAATTACCATTGTTAATGAGAATCATTAGCATTAACTTCGGCGCTCCTGAACCCCACCCCACCCACGCCATGAAATACCGGAGCCTTTCCGCCTGCCTGTTATTGTTGGCAGCCCATCCGCAAACCCTGCTGGCCGCCGAACCCGCGCCGCAAATGGAAACCGTCCACGTCAACGCCGAGCGCAAAGCCGCGCTCTCGCATGGCGAGGTGCTGGACGCGGAGCAATTGCGCCGCGCGCGCGGCACCGGCAACGCCGACATCTTCTCCGGCCTGCCCAGCGTGCAGGTCAACAATATCCGCAACGAAGCCGGCGCCATCGATCTGGGCATCCGCGGCCTGCAAGGCGAAGGCCGGGTGCCGGTCTTGATAGACGGCAGCCTGCAATCCACCCACACCGCCCGCGGCTACCAGGGCACCAGCGACCGCACCTATATCGATTCGGACCTGATCAGCAAGGTCAGCGTGGAGGAGGGCGCCAGCAACGGCGCCTTCTCCAGCGGCGCGATCGGAGGCCTGGTGCAGATGCGCACCTTGGGCGTCGAGGACGTGCTGCGCCCCGGCAAGGATTTCGGCGTGCTGCTGAAGGGCAGCGTGTACAACAACAACAAGACGCCCCGGGTGCCGGACGATGAGCGCGACCAGGTGTATTACCAGCTCAACAACGGCCTCAGCCCGCGCACCTTCAACAACGGCTCGGCCACGCTGGCGCTGGCCTATCGGCAGCCCGGCCTGGACGCCTTGCTGGCCTACAGCAAGCGGCGCACCGGCAATTACTTCGCCGGCAGCCACGGTTTCGACGGCTACCCGGAGGCGGTGGTGTCGCGCGGCCAGGAAGTGGTGAACACCAGTTACGAAAGCGATTCGCTGCTGGCCAAGCTGGGCTTCGCGCTGAACGACGCGCAGCGACTGAAGCTGATCTTCCGCCGCCACCGCCAGCAGGCCGGCGAACTGCTGGCCGCCTACTGGTACAAGAACTCCAACGACAAGAACTTCCAGGAACTGCCGCCGGGCGTGGAGTCCATGCCGCAATGGGCGCTGGGCAGCGCCGTCGTGCACGCCTACAGCGCCAACTACAGCTATACGCCCAGCGACAACAAGCTGATCGACCTGAACCTGGGCCTGTGGGCCACCGAGGCGGATCTGGACCAGCACAACGGCTTGTGGGCCGGCCGTCCCGGCGCGTCCTACGGCGATCAGTACATGCATGCCTACAACAACAAGCGCCATGGCTTCAATTTGCTCAACCGCTCGGAACTGGAGGCGCTGCCCTTGAGCCTGAGCTACGGCCTGGCCTTCCAGCAGGAGCGCACCCAGCCCACCAGCCGCTACACCGAGCAGCCGCGGACGCTGGTCGCCTCGCGCAACGGCGTGCGCAACGAGCGCAGCCTGTTCGGCAACGCCGTGCTGTCCTATCGCTGGGCCAGCTTCTCCCTGGGCGCGAATCTGCATGGTTCGACCACGCGCGACTATGCGACCAATCTGGAAGCGGATTACGCGCCCAAGCTGGATTTGACCGGCCAGGTCGACGTGCACCTGGCCAAGTGGCTGGATGTCTACGCCAAGGGCGGCCGCGCCTATCGCACTCCCAGCCTGTATGAAACCACCACCTCCTCCGAGGTGTTCAGCTACAACCCGTACAATCCCTTGCGGCCGGAACGTTCGCTGAACCTGGAACTGGGCTTGAAGGCGAGCTTCCAGGATGTGTTCCGCGATCAGGAACGCATCGGCTTCAAGGCCGCTTATTTCAACAACAAGGTGGCGGATTATATTTCCAGCGCCTGGCTGGACCGGACGCCGGGCATGCCGTCGTGGCAGGGCAATCTGACCTTCCTCAACTACGACAAGGTGGAGCTGCGCGGCTTCGAGTTCGGCGTGGACTACCACAGCCCGTCCTTCTTCGTGGAGGCCGCCGCCACGCGCTACCTGGACCCGGAAGTGTGCTCGGTGAACCAGGCGAGCCGGCGCGACGCCGCGGTGTGCAATCAGAACGGCTTCGCCTGGAGCCTGATTCCGACCCGCATCCCGCCCAAGAGCGTGTACGTGATTTCCGCCGGCAAGCATTGGCTGAACGGCGACCTGACCGTGGGCGGCCGCCTGAAATACCATGCCGGCAAGACCAATCCGGCCGGGTGGCTGAAAGGCACCGGCGCGCAGCCGGTGCTGGAACTGGCGTCCGAGCGGCTGGTGGACCTGTTCATCGAGTACCGGCTGAACAAGCAGGTCAATCTGAATTTCAATGTGGACAACCTGACCAACCGCTATGCGGTGGACACCGGTTCCGTGATCAGCATGCCGATACCGGGGCGGACCATACGGATGGGGATGGAAGCGCGCTTCTGAGAACCTGTTCAGAGTCCGCTGTGCTTCGTGGAGCGTTGCACGGCGAGTACAAGCTCAAAATGCTCATGTACCCCTCGTACATTCCGCTTTTTTGCTCGTTTTCGCCTTGTCTCGCTCTGGCTCGCGAGACGTTGAACAGGCTCTGAGCCGCCGGCCGCGCGTTTTTTGCCGCGGCCGGCGGGAATCTGCGCGCCGGCCGGCGGTCTGTAGACTTTATGAGCCGCATGAGGCGGCCGCTTGATTCAGGGGGATAAACATGAGCATGAAAATGAAGTTGACGCTGGGCGCGGCGGTCGTGGCCCTGGGGGCGTGGTTCTACGCGACGCCGTATTTGGCGGTGCGGGGCATGCAGCAGGCCTTGGACGCGCGCGACGCGGCCAAACTGTCCGGCTATGTGGACTACCCGGCCTTGCGCAACAGCCTGAAAGAGTCCGTCGTGCCCAAATCGGTGCTGGACCTGAACCAATCCAAGGACAAGAACCCGCTGGCGGCGATGGGCGCGGCCATTGCCGACGCGGTGGTCGCCCCGGTGGTGGACGCCATGGTGACGCCGGAAAGCCTGGCTTTGATGATGCGAGGGATCAAGCCCAAGCCGGGCCTGCCGCAAGGCGGCGCGGATGAGCCGGCGGCCGGCGGAGACGGCGCAGCGTCGACGGAGCCGCGCGCCGGCGTCGACACGGCCATGGGCTATGAAGACATCGATCGTTTCGTGGTGACGGTCAAGCAGAAAGACAAAGCCGAACAGTCGCTGGGTCTGGTGTTCAAGCGCGACGGCTGGTTGGGCTGGAAACTGTCGGCGGTGCGCCTGCCGGAATAAGAACGGCTGCTTGAGACAACAAAAAACCCGCAGAGCTCGCGCTGTGCGGGGTTTTTGATGTTTCGGCCTGCCAAAATCGCTGGTGCCCAGAGTCGGACTCGAACCGACACACCTTGCGGCGGGGGATTTTGAATCCCCTGCGTCTACCAATTTCGCCATCCGGGCGTCTTCGGCATTCCGAGAAGGAGAATAATAGCGATAGCAAATCGCTTTGTAAATCCTTTTTTCCCCGGCGCTTGGCCGCGGTTCACTCCTGCTTCAATTTAAGCGCCAAGTCGTAGAGCTGTTTGCGGTTGCCGTCGCAGATCTGCGCGGTCAGCGACGCCGCCTGCTTGGTGGGCAATTCCGCCGCCAGCAGCTTGAGCACGCGCACGGTGTCTTCCGGCACCGCGTCGTCGGCGTCCTCGCGCGCCGGCGCGGCGTCCAGAATCAGCACGATCTCGCCGCGCTGCTGATTGGAGTCGGACTCCACCCACTCCAGCATGTCCTGGGCCGGCAGATTGCGGAAGGTTTCGAAAGTCTTGGTCAACTCGCGCGCCAGCAGCAGCCGGCGCTCCGCGCCCAGCTCCGCGACGATGTCGCGCAAGGTGTCGACGATGCGGTGCGGCGCCTCGTAGCACACGGTCAGATGCGGCGCGGACAGCCATTGGCGCAGCGTCTTGCGGCGCTCGCCGCTCTTGGGCGGCAAGAAGCCGTGGAACAGGAAGGACGGCGCGGTCAGGCCGCTGGCGGACAAGGCGGCGATCACCGCGCTGGAGCCGGGCACCGGCCGCACCGGCAGGCCGGCGGCGCGCACCGCCTCCGCCAGCCGCGCGCCGGGATCGGACACCGCCGGCGTGCCGGCGTCGGACACCTGCACCACGATATGGTCTTCGGACAGCCAGCGCACCACTTGTTCCGACATGCCGCGCTCATTGTGCTCGCGCAGGCTGACCAGGCGTTTGGCGTGAATGCCGTAGGCGGACAGCAGCTGTCCGGTCACGCGGGTATCCTCGGCGCAGACCACGTCGGCGGCGCTGAAAGCGGCCAAGGCGCGGGCGCTGATGTCGGCCAGATTTCCAATGGGCGTGGCCACCACATATAATGTGCCGCGACAGAAACTTTCCCTGGCTGATTCAAGCAGATGAGCGAACGAAGTATGCAAAGACTGACTCCGCTGTTGGTTGGCGTCTTGATGACTTGGTTGACGCCGACAATGGCGCAAACCCCGGACTATATCATCCAAAGCAATACCGCGCCGCTCAAGTTGTTGGGCCAGCAGGCGCCGAAACCGGCCGTGCCGGCGACCGCGCCGCGGGACGCCAGCGCGACGGCGGCGAAACCGCAGCCGGCCGGCGGCCGCCTGCGCGTCGGCCTGCTGCTGCCCACCGGCTCCGCCACCCTGGGCGAGGCCGCCGCGGTGGTGCGCAGCGGCGTGGAGGCGGCGGCGCGCGTGGATCAGAACGCCGAGCTGGTGCCCATAGAGGCGTCCGAGGACACCGCCGTGGCCGGCTACAAACAGGCCTTGGCCAGCGGGGTCAATGTGGTGATCGGCCCGCTGTCGCGCGGGGCCATCGCCGCGGTGGCGCCCGCGGTCACGGTGCCTACGCTGGCTTTGAACTCGATAGGCCGCGAAGTGCCGGCCAATCCCAAGCTGTTCTCGCTGTCGCTGATCGTCGAGGGCGAGGCGCGCCAGGTGGCGCGCCTGATGTACGAAGACGGCCGCGCCAACCCCTTGCTGCTGTTCGGCGCGGACAGCCTGTCGCAGCGGCTGCGCCAGGCCTTCATCGACGAATGGCGAAGCCTGAGCCGCGGCAAATCCCCGATGGCGCTGGAAGCCAAGCCGGACAGCCTGCCGGCGATTCTGCAGGCGGCGGCCGGCGCCGACGCCGTGTTCATGGCGCTGGACGCGCACGAGGCCGGCATCGTCAAGGCCGCGCTGGCGCCGGAACTGCCGGTGTACGGCACCTCCCAGCTCAACGGCCGCGGCAGCGCGGTGGCGCTGGCCGGGGTGAGGGTGATAGACATGCCCTGGTTCCTGATGCCGGAGCATCCGGCGGTGAAACGCTATCCGCGGCCGGCGGCGGCGTTGACGATGCAGACCGAGCGCCTGTACGCGCTGGGCGTGGACGCCTGGCGGCTGGCGGTGCTGCTGGCGGGCGCGCGGCAGCCGCTGGGCCTGAGGCTGGACGGCGTCACCGGCGATTTGAGGCTGGGGCGCGACCGCCTGTTCGAGCGCCAGCTGCCGATGGCGGTGCTGAGCGTGGAGCAGCCGTAGTGAATCTTCAAGGCCGGCTTGCCGAGGACAAGGCGCTGGCCTGGCTGCTGAGGCGGGGCCTGACGCTGGTGGAGCGCAACTGGTCCTGCCGCGGCGGCGAAATCGATCTGATCATGCGCGATGGGCGCTACTGGGTGTTTATCGAGGTGCGCCATCGCGCCAGCGCGGCCTTCGGCGGCGCGGCCGCCAGCATAGGGGCGGCCAAGCAAAGGAAACTCATGCTGGCCGCCGAGGTCTATCTGTCCCAAAAGGGAATAGACGCGCCATGCCGTTTTGACGCGGTATTGACCGTGGGCGAGGCGGAGCCGCAGTGGTTGCAGAATATTTTCATGTAGTGCGATGGGTCGACCGACCCTAAAAGATAAGGATGTCCCATGGATTTGATTGACCGCGTCAGCGGGCATTTCCTGGAAAGCATCGCCGTCAAGCAAGAGGCGATGGAGTTGTTGTCGCCGGCGATAGCCGCGGCGGCGGAACAGATGGTGGCTTGCCTGATGAACGAAGGCAAGATTCTGACTTGCGGCAACGGCGGTTCGGCGGCGGACGCGCAGAACTTCGCCGCGGAAATGGTCGGGCGCTTCGAGAAGGAACGCCCGGGCCTGGCGGCGATTTCATTGGCCACCGACAGCTCGGTCCTGAGCGCGATCGGCAACGATTACGATTTCGACATGGTGTTTTCCAAACAGGTCAGGGCCTTGGGCCACACCAACGACCTGCTGCTGGCGATTTCCGCGTCCGGCAACGCCGCCAATGTGATCGAGGCCATCTACGCGGCGCATGAGCGCGGCATGAGCGTGATCGCCCTGACCGGCATGGACGGCGGCAAGGTGGCCGAAATCCTGTCGCCGGAAGACATACAGCTGATTGTGCCGGCGCTGCGTCGTTGCCGGATTCAGGAAGTGCACACCCTGATGGTCCACGCCCTGTGCGACACCATCGATTACATGTTGTTGGGAGGTGAATGATGAAGCGTCGCGTATTCGCGGTATTGCTGGCTGCTGGCTTCAGCAGCGCTCTGAGCGGTTGTTTCGGCGTTGTGGCGGCGGGCGCGGCCGGCGGCGCCTTGGTGGCCACGGATCGCCGCACCAGCGGCGCCTATGTGGACGACCAGGGCATAGAATTGAAAGCCGCCGACCAGATCGGCAAGCTGTTGCCGTCTGCCCACGTCAACACCACCAGCTTCAACCGCGCGGTGTTGCTGACCGGCGAAGTGCCCAGCGAGCAGGCGCGCCAGCAGGCGGAGCTGACCGCGCGCGGCATCCCCAATGTGCGCCGCGTGTTCAACTACACCGTGGTGGCGCCGGCGTCCGGCTTCTCCGAGCGCAGCAGCGACACCTGGGTGACCAGCAAGGCGCGCACCCGCCTGCTGGACGGCAAGGGCTATAACCCGAACAACGTCAAAGTGGTGACCGAGCGCGGCGTGGTCTACATGCTGGGCATGGTGACCCAGGCGGAAGGCGCGGCGGCGGCCAAGGTGGTCAGCGAGACCTCCGGCGTGCAGAAAGTGGTGACCTTGTTCGAATACATCAACGACATCGCGCAGTAAGGCGGATGTCCCGCGATCACACGCCCGGCTTAGGCCGGGCTTTTTCATTGTTCGGCGGCGGGGCGGCGGAGAATTCCTGGGTTTTTTAGGAAAAATCCTATGTCCGCTCGCCGGCGCTTCTGCTGCAATCTGCCTTGCTGCCGAAACCTCGCGTTTCGGCGCAATTTCTGACGCCCGGTTTTGGCCGGGCGGTACCGGCAACGCAGTTGGCAAAGATGGGCGAGGACGCGGCTTTATGAACCAGGCGGGCAAGATATCGGCGGAGGCGCGGGAGCGCATCATCGCGGCGGCGACGGAACTATACGAGAAGTCCGGCCGCCAGCGGCACCCTGCCGTCGACCAGGTCCGCCAGCTGGCGGGGGTGGACATGGACGCCGCCAGCGTGGTGCTGAAAGACTGGCGACGGGTGCAGCCGGCGACGGCGGCGGCCCTGGACGGCGAGGTGCCGGAAGGCGTCAGCCAGGCGGGGATGGCCGCGCTGGAGGCGATCTGGACCCAGGCCAAGGCGCTGGCCAACGACAGCCTGAGCGCCGCCCAGGCGGCCTGGGAGCGCGAGCGGGCCGAACTGGATCATCTGCGCGCCGAACTCGCCGGCGCTTTCGAACGCCAGGCGGCGGAGCTGGACGCCACGCGCCGCCAGTTGTCGGCCTCCCTGGCCTTGACCGCGCAGCAGGCGCAGGACCTGGCGGTGGCGCAGCCGCAGGCGGAGGCGTTTCGGGAGCGGATGGACAAGGCCGAGGTCCGGGTTGGCGAACTGGAGCGGGAGCTGTCCGAGGCGAAAAGCCTGTTGTTGCGGTCTCAGAACGAGTTGCGCCTGAGCGCCGCCGACGGCCAGGCGGCGGAAACGGCGCTGGCCAAACTGCGCGGCGAATTGCTGCAATCCAGCGCCAGCGCCGCGATGAAGGCGGAAGTGGCCCGGATCAAGATGTCGCCCAAGCCGGGCGCCGCGCCGGAGGCCGGCGAGGAGGACGAATCCTTGAAGGCCGCCTACACGCCGCAGCCCGCGGCCGAGGACATCCTGAAGTTTCGCTGATCCTGGCGCGCGGCTGGCGTCAGTGCTGGGGAATCAGCACGTCGGCGCACAGCACGTGCATGATCTCGTCGATTTCTATCGCCATCGAGATGGTGACGCAGGAGCGGGTGTCGGTCATGGACAGATAAGGCTCGCTCATATACAGCACGCCGGGCTGATCCACCGCGTGTTGAAAGTAGCTGCGCCGCGACCAGACCGCGCCGGTGGTGTCCACCAGCGGCGCGAACTTGGGATTGGCGGCGGCCCGCGGCTGGCGGCTGTTCAGGTTGCGGCCGATCTGGCGTCCGGCGCTGTCCAGCAGGAAGCAACGCACCACGTCGGGCAGCGCCAGCATGGGCTTGGCGGCCAGATCGAACGGCGTGCCCTGCATCAGCGAGATGGCGCTTTGCACGAAGGATTGCCGCGCCAGCTCGATCTGGCGTCGCGTCAGTTTGCGCTTGAGCAGCTCGCGCGCCATCAGCTCGTCCCAGCGTTCGTCGATGCGCGGCGTGATGACGTGGTCCTGATCCGGCTGATCGCTGGGGTGGGCGACGAAATAGCCTTGCACCAAATCGCAGCCCGATTCCAGCGCGATCAGCACGTCCTGATCGGTTTCTATCCCTTCCTCCACCACCAAGGCACCAATTTCGTGCATCAGCCGCACCAGCTTGGCCAGCAGGTTGCGGGTGCGCGGCTGGTGGACGGCGGCGCGCAGCAGGTGGCGGTCGAATTTGACCAGGTCCGGCTCCAGCTGGCAGACGCGGTCCAGATTGGAATGGCCGACGCCGAAGTCATCGATGGCGATCAGGAAGCCGCTGCTTTTCAGCACATTGACGCCTTCGATCAAGGCCTCGTCCACTTCCAGCACATGTTCCAGCACTTCCAGCACCACCTGGCTGGGGTCCAGCCCGGCGGCCTTGATGCCGTTGGCCAGCGCCATCGCGCGTTCCGGCCGCGACAAGGACGCGGCGTCGATATTGAGAAACAGCCAGCAGGGATGATCGCTTTGCATCTGGCTGAAACGGACGGCATGGGCTTCGCTCACCGCCAGATCCAGCTGGTGGCGGCGTTCGGGCGAGACGACGGAATAAAAAGCCTCCGCCGGCGTCAGCGGGGACGTGTCCTGTCTGGCGCGCAGCAAAGCTTCCATGCCTATCGTGCGGCGATGCGCCAGACTGTAGATAGGCTGGAAGTGACTGCCGAGTTTCAAGCCGGCATGCTCGAATTCTTTCATGGAATAGCTGCCCTCCGTGGCGCGGACTCTACGGCCGGTATTGTTTTTTTGCCTGAAGCAATCGGCATTCCAGTTTAGTGCATCGCCATTAAAAATAAAAAACGGGCCATGCGGCCCGTTTGGATAAAGATGTTAAGAAGCTTGCTACTGTTGGATGCCCGCCACCAACCACTTGCCGTTGGTGCTGTCGTCCTTGATGTAGTGCCAGTATTCGGAGAACGGCTCCGCCGACGCGCCCACGGCCTCGCTGACCGTGCCGGAGAAGCGCACGCTGGCGATGTAGCGGCCGCCTTCCATGCTGGCTTCGGACAGCTGGCAGTCCAGTTGCGGGAAATCGGCCACTTCGGTATTGGCGGCGATGTCTTCGCGCAGCGCGTTGAACAGATCCGGCGTCATGTACTTGCGCACTTCTTCCAGGCTTTCCGTGCTGTTCAGGTTTTGCAGGTGCAAGAAGGTGGCCTTGGCCTGACGCAGGAAGTGCGGGGTCTCGGTGCCGTCCGGCAGGCGCGCAGGCGCCTCGCTGATCGCGCCGCCGCCAAAGCCGGCTTGCGCGCCGCCCAGGCCGGAGCCGATTTTCGGGATGGAGTCGAAACGGGCCGGTTCTTGATAGCCGCCCATATTCTGCGGCATGCCCGCTGCTTGCGGCGCAGCCATGGCCGGACGCGCCGCGCCGGCCTTGCGGCGGAAGAACATGTAGCCGCCTGCCAGCACCAGGCCCAGCAGGGCCAGCGTGCCCCAGGGCATGCCGCCGCTCTTCTGCGGCTGCTGACTTTGGGCTTGCGCCGCCAGCGCCGGATCGGCGTTGCCGTTGGCCGCGGCCGGCGCTTGTTGCTGGCCGCCTTTGTCGCTCATGGCGGAGCCCAGCATATAGCCGGCGGCCGCGCCCGCGGCGCCTGCGGCTACGGCGGTGCCGATGCCCGGGCCGGACTTGGGTTGAGCTTGAACCGGAGCGGGCGCTTGCGCGGGCGGCGCAACCGGGCGCGCCGGCGCTTGTTGTTGGTAAGAACGGGTGGGGGCCGAGCGCTGCATGCCGGCGCTCTTGCCTTTACCTAGGCGGGCCGCTTCCGCGAACGGAGCGGCCAACATGGAAACCATGGTGAAGGCGAGCATGATCGTCTTCGCGCGGGTGGTCATATTTGCTTTTTTCCTGAGTGGTTGGTATCGCCCCGGTATGACTGGGGCGCAAAAGATTAGTTCGGGGTCAACGGCTGAATTTCAATGACTTGCGCATGGTTTTTTTCCACGCGGAAACGCACATTCCAGTGGTGCAGCGCCACGCCGTAGACCCGCTGCGGGTCGTCTTGATAGGCCGGGCGCGGGTCCTGGGCCAGCACCTGTTCCACCAGCGCGGCGAAATCGCCGGGCAGGCCGGCTTCGGCGGCCAGCTGCGCGCGCGCGGCGGGGTCCCAGCCCACGCTCAATTGCGGCGGCGGGCCGTCGACAAAGCCGCCGCGGGCTTCCGGCCGGGCTTCGACGAAGGGAATATAGGGCTTGATGTCCAGCACCGGGGTGCCGTCCAGCAGATCGGCGCCCTCCAGCGTCAGCACCACCTTGGGCTGGGTGTCCACGCGCAGCAGCCGCACCAGGGACAGGCCCAGCGGATTGGGGCGATGGGTGGCGCGGCTGGCGAACACGCCGACCTTGGCGTTGCCGCCCAGCCGCGGCGGCCGCACCAGCGGCTGCCAGCCGCGCTCGGCGGTTTGATGGAACACGAAGCTGATCCAGACGTGGGAAAACGCGTCCAGCCCGCGCACCATGTCGGGGTGGTCGTAGGGCGGCAGCAGCTCCAGCGTGATGCGGGCGGCGTTGACCAGCGAGGGCTGGCGCGGGATGCCGAATTTTTCGCGGTAGGGCGAGCGGATCACGCCCACCGTGTCGAAGGTGTAGCTCATGGCCGGATTGTAGCATCCGGCCAGGGGCGCGATCTGCGGCGGCTAGCCGACGAAGTGCTTGTTGTAGCGGCTGCTCAGCCGGCCCATTGGCAGCAGCATGAAGAAATCCGCGCAGTTGAAGTCCGGGTCCCAGGCCGGTTCGCCGCAGATATAGGCGCCGGCGCGCAGATAGCCCTTGATCAGCGCCGGCAGCGGCGCGGAGGGGGCGTCGTCGCGGACCCGGTCCAGCGGCAGCGGCAGGTGGGGGAACACCCGCCATTCCGGCGGCGACAGATGCTTGGCCTCCAATTGGCGGTAGAGGCTGACCGCCTGGTGGCCGCCGTCGCTCAGCGAGACGCTGGCGCAGCCGGCCAGGTATTGGCCGCCGTGCTGTTGCACGTAATCGGCGAGGCCGGACCAGAGCAGGGCGATCACCGCGCCGGAGCGGAAGTCGCGGTGCACGCAGGAACGGCCCACTTCGATCAGGCCGGCGCGCAGGTGGGCCAGCCGGGTCAGATCGAATTCGTGTTCGGAATACAGGCTGGGCGCGCGGCGCGCCATGGCCGGGGACAGCATGCGGTAAGTGCCCACCACCAGGCCGCTGGCGGCGTCTTCCACGATCAGGTGATCGCACAACTCGTCGTATTCGTCGCAATCGATGCCCAGGTCGCGGGAGCCGAGCTCCGCGCCCATTTCCCCGGCGAACACATCGAAGCGCAGCTTCTGCGCGCGGCGGATATCCCGCGCTTCACTGGCCACGCGCACGCTTAGGCGCGGTTTGGCGCTCACGGCAAGCTGTTCATTTAGCAGCATGTTTTGCTCCCTTTTGTGGTGAGTCCCATGCTAGGCAGCTTGTTTGACGCGGCGATGTCTTTAATATGACTATCGGGTGACCGGCGCTTGACGCCGTCGTTACCGGCTGGATTTATTGAAATCAACGACTTACGCTGGTTCAGGATTTGGCGTAGAATAGGCCGTTTTTCCGTTCGATTTGCTCTTTCCGACAAAGCCATGATTTATCCGACAAACTTCGACGTGATAGTGGTGGGCGGCGGCCATGCCGGCACCGAGGCCGCGCTGGCGGCCGCGCGCATGGGCTGCGACACCCTTCTTTTGACGCACAACATCGAGACCTTGGGTCAGATGTCGTGCAATCCGTCGATCGGCGGCATCGGCAAGGGCCATCTGGTCAAGGAAGTGGATGCCCTGGGCGGCGCGATGGCGCTGGCCACCGACATCGGCGGCATCCAGTTCCGCACCCTCAACGCCTCCAAGGGCCCGGCGGTGCGCGCCACCCGCGCCCAGGCCGACCGCATCCTGTACAAGGCGGCGATCCGCGAGATGCTGGAGAACCAGCCCAATCTGACGCTGTTTCAGCAGCCGGTGGACGATCTGCTGATAGAGGGCGACCGCGTCGCCGGGGCCATCACCGCCATCGGCATCACCTTCCGCGCCAAGACCGTGGTGTTGACCGCCGGCACCTTCCTGTCCGGCAAGATCCACGTCGGCATGGAGAACTACACCGGCGGCCGCGCCGGCGATCAGGCCGCGTCCACGCTGGGCGCGCGCTTGCGCGAACTGGCCCTGCCGGTGGGACGGCTGAAAACCGGCACGCCGCCGCGCATCGACGGCCGCAGCGTCGATTTTTCGGTGATGGAAGAGCAGCCGGGTGACACGCCGGAGCCGGTGTTCTCCTACCGCGGCAGCCGCGCGCTGCATCCCAAGCAACTGCCGTGCTGGATCACTCACACCAATGAACGCACCCACGAGATCATCCGCTCCGGCTTCGACCGCAGCCCGATGTTCACCGGGGTGATAGAAGGCGTTGGCCCGCGTTACTGCCCGTCGATCGAAGACAAGATCAACCGCTTCGCCGACAAGGACAGCCACCAGGTCTTCCTGGAGCCGGAAGGCCTGACCACGCACGAGTTCTACCCTAACGGGATTTCCACCAGCCTGCCCTTCGACATCCAACTGGCGGCGGTGCGTTCGATCCGCGGCATGGAGAACGCCCACATCCTGCGGCCCGGCTACGCGATCGAATACGACTACTTCGACCCGCGCGGCCTGAAGGCCTCGCTGGAGACCAAGGCGATCCAGGGTCTGTTCTTCGCCGGCCAGATCAACGGCACCACCGGCTATGAAGAAGCCGCCGCCCAGGGCCTGCTGGCCGGCATGAACGCCGCCCTGTTCGCTCGGGACCAGGCTAGCTGGTGTCCGCGCCGCGATGAAGCCTATCTGGGCGTATTGGTGGACGATCTGATCACCAAGGGCGTGGCCGAGCCTTACCGCATGTTCACCAGCCGCGCCGAATTCCGCCTGCAGTTGCGCGAAGACAACGCCGACCTGCGCCTGACCGAGATTGCCCGCCAACACGGCCTGATCGGCGATGCCCAATGGGACAGCTTCTGCCGCAAGCGCGACGCGGTGGAGGCGGAGAAGGCCCGCCTGAAGGCCACCTGGCTGCATCCGGCGCGCCTGAGCGACGCCGCCGCGCTGCAAGCGTTGCTGGGCAAGGCGATAGAGCGCGAATACAGCCTGTACGATTTGCTGAAGCGGCCCAATGTCGCCTACGCCGATTTGATGACGCTGCCGGAGGCCGGCGGCGCGGTGGCGGACGAGGCGGTTGCCGAGCAGGTGGAAATTCAGGTCAAATACCAAGGCTATATCAACCGCCAGAACGAAGAACTGGCGCGCCGCGACAACCTTGAAGACGTGCGCCTGCCGGCCGACATCGACTACGGTCTGGTCAAGGGCCTGTCCAAGGAAGTGCAGCAGAAACTGAACCAGCAACGCCCGGAAACCCTGGGGCAGGCTTCGCGCATCCAGGGCATTACCCCGGCGGCGGTTGCTCTTTTGATGGTCCACCTGAAACGCGGCTTTGCCGACGCAACGAAAACCGCATGACACATAACGCAGAACTACAACAAGGCCTGTCGCAGCTGAAACTGGAACTGAGCGACGCGCAAATCGATTTGCTGGACCGCTATCTGGCGCTGCTGGCCAAGTGGAACCAGACCTATAACCTGACCGCGGTGCGCGAGGAAAAGCGCATGGTCAGCTACCATCTGCTGGACAGCCTGAGCCTGGTGCCGCATCTGGACGGCGGCAGCCGCCTGCTGGACGTCGGCTCCGGCGGCGGCATGCCCGGCATTCCGGCGGCGATCGCCCGCCCGGATCTGCAAGTGGTGCTGCTGGATTCCAACCATAAGAAAACCACCTTCCTGCGTCAGGTGGTGGTGGAACTGGGCCTGCCCAATGTGCAGGTGATGACCGAGCGGGTGGAGGCCTACCAGCCGGAACAGAAGTTCGACCGCATCACCAGCCGGGCGTTTTCCGAGCTGGCCGAGTTCGTCAAGCTGACCCGCCACTTGCTGGCGGATCACGGTCAATATGTAGCAATGAAGGGTGTCTATCCTTACGAGGAAATCGCCTTGTTGCCGCAGGGTACGGTGGTTTCCGAAGTATTGCCGGTGACAGTGCCGGGCCTGGATGCCGAACGGCACCTGGTGAGAATGCGCCTGGAAGGGGTGGGTGCGCAATGAATTCAAGGGTGATCGCGGTCGCCAACCAGAAGGGCGGGGTCGGCAAGACCACGACTGTGGTGAATCTGGCGGCGGGCCTGGCCGACTTGGGCCGGCGCGTGCTGATTGTCGATCTCGACCCGCAGGGCAATGCCACCATGGGTAGCGGCATCGCCAAGCAATCCCTGAAACTGTCCGGCTACGACGTGCTGCTGGGCGAGGCTTCGATCGAAGACGCGCGCCAGCCGGCGAAGGAGGGCGGTTACGACGTGCTGCCCGCCAACCGCGATCTGGGCGGCGCGGAGCTGGAACTGGTCAACGAGCTGGCGCGCGAGGCGCGGCTGAAGAACGCGCTGCAGGCGGTGGAGGAGCAGTACGACTACGTGCTGATAGACTGCCCGCCCTCGCTGAACCTGCTGACCCTGAACGGGCTGGTGGCGGCGCACAGCGTGCTGATCCCGATGGTGTGCGAATACTACGCGCTGGAAGGCCTGTCCGACCTGGTGGCGACCTTGCGCAAGGTGCGAGTGGCGGTGAATCCCAAGATCGAGATCATGGGCCTGCTGCGCACCATGTTCGACGCGCGCAATAATTTGTCGCAGCAGGTGTCCGAGCAACTGGCCCGCCATTTCGGCGCCAAGGTGTTCGACACCGTGATACCGCGCAATGTGCGGCTGGCGGAAGCGCCCAGCCACGGCTTGCCTGGCCTGGTCTACGATCGCGCCTCGCGCGGCGCGCAAGCCTATCTTGCGCTGGCGCAAGAGCTGGCGGACAGGCTAGAGCCCGCAACCACAACCCCCTCCGTCTAAGCGATATGGCCAAATTAAAAGGATTGGGGCGCGGCCTGGACGCGCTCCTGTCCACTGCCGAGACAGTGGACGACAGATTGACTTCCCTTCCCATCGACAGCATCCGTCCCGGCAAATACCAGCCGCGCAGCTTCATGGACGAGGGCGCGCTGGACGAATTGGCCGCGTCCATTCGCTCCCAGGGCGTGATTCAGCCGCTGGTGGTGCGCGAAATCGGCTTTGGCGATTACGAACTGATCGCCGGCGAGCGGCGCTGGCGCGCCTCGCGCAAGGCCGGCTTGTCCGAAGTGCCCGCGGTGATCAAGAGCGTGCCGGACGAAGCGGCGCTGGCGATGGCGCTGATCGAAAACATTCAGCGCCAGGAACTGGACCCCATCGAGGAGGCCCAGGGCCTCAAGCGCCTGATCGACGAGTTCGGCCTGACCCACGAGGCCGCCGCCGACGCGGTGGGCCGTTCGCGCAGCGCGGTCAGCAATCTATTGCGTCTGCTGGCCCTGCCGGAGCCGGTGCAGACCATGCTGCATCAGGGGCGGCTGGAGATGGGCCATGCGCGCGCCTTGCTGGCGCTGCCGGTGGTTGAGCAGCTGGGTCTGGCGCAGGAGGTGGGCGAGAAAGGCCTGTCCGTGCGCGAGGTGGAGCGCAGGGTACAGCAGAAAGCTGTGGAAAAAACCACAGTTGCACCGCAGCAAAAACAGACAGACCCGGACGTGAGCCGGCTGGCGGAACAGGTGTCGGAACGCATAGGCGCGCGCGTCAGCATCCGTCACGCAAACCGCGGCAACGGCAGGCTGGTCATAGAATATGCAACGCTGGACGAGCTGGAAGGCTTGTTGGAAAAGCTGCAGAAAACTTCAAGCAAATGAGACTGTTGCAACGCAGCATGTCAATGACAGGCAAGTTGACGCAAATCAAGCGTGAAGCCTATAATTCGGCGGTTTTTTTGCTGGGTAAACATGGTTAATCCAGAAGTTAAGCGTATACTGCGCCTGCAGTGCACCCTGGTGGGGGTCGCGCTGCTGATCGGAATGGTTGCAGGGGGAGGAAACCTGGCCGTTCCGGTTTCTGTCTTGCTTGGCGGATTGTCGGCCTTGGTGCCGGCTCTGGTGTACGCCAGAATCGCCTACGCCAAGCGCCATGTCGCTCCCGCGGAACTGATGAAAGCGCATTTCAGGGCAGAGGCCGTCAAATACGTCCTCACCATCCTGATATTTGGTGCGACTTTGGTATTTTTCAAGGATTTATCGATAGTCGGTCTTTTTGGCGGATTTTTTGCCGCCGTATCCGGCTACTGGTTCGGGCTTTTAATCAAAAATTGAGAAAATGAGCGATGGCAAGCAACGCAACTGACTACATCAAGCACCACCTCACCTTCTGGAATTCGGATCCTTCCGCCGGCTTCTGGAGCCTGCACCTTGATACCTTCTCCATTTCGCTGGTTCTCGCCTTCATCTTCGCCGGCGTGTTCGCCGTCGTGGCGCGCAAGGCCAAGCTGGAGAATCCGGGCCGGCTGCAGCTGTTTGTGGAAAGCATCGTGGAGATGGTGGACAAGCAGGTGCGCGACGTATTCCACGGCCAGAGCAAGGTGATCGCTCCGCTGGCGCTGACCATTTTCTGCTGGATCTTCCTGATGAACTTCATGGACCTGCTGCCGGTTGACCTGCTGCCGACGCTGGCCCAGTGGGTGGGTTACACATTCTTCGGCGCCGAGCCGCATCATGTTTACTTCCGCGTCGTGCCGTCCGCCGACGTCAACGCCACCTTCGCGATGTCCTTGTCCGTGATGTTCTGCATCATCGGCTTCTCCATCAGCGCCAAGGGCGTGGGCGGTTACACCAAAGAACTGTTCACCGCGCCTTTCCACGCGGAAGGCACCGTGGGCAAGATCCTGCTGGCTCCGGCCAACTTCCTGTTGCAGATGGTGGAACTGCTGGCCAAGCCGATTTCGCTGTCCCTGCGTTTGTTCGGCAATATGTACGCCGGCGAAATGATCTTCATCCTGATCGCGCTGCTGCCTTGGGGCCTGCAATGGCTGCTGGGCGCGCCGTGGGCGATCTTCCATATCCTGATCATCACCCTGCAGGCCTTCGTGTTCATGATGCTGACCATCGTGTACCTGAGCCTGGCGGTGGAAGCGCACTAATACCGGTTTCTTTGTTTTACCTTTGTTTTTTTAGCTTTTTTACCAACCATCCTTGATTAAGTCTTAGGAGATACACAATGGAAGCACTCGTTTCTCAGATCCAGTCCATGACCGTACTGGCCGCTGCCCTGATCATTGGCCTGGGCGCCATCGGTACTGCTCTGGGTTTTGCCATCCTGGGTGGCAAATTCCTCGAGTCCTCCGCCCGTCAACCGGAAATGATCCCGGTTCTGCAAACCAAACTGTTCATTCTGGCCGGTCTGCTGGACGCCATCTCCATGATCGGTGTTGGTATCGCCATGCTGTACACCTTCAATAACCCGTTCCTGTCCGCCGCTCTGGCCGCTCTGAAAGCCGGCGCTTAATTTTTAAGCGGAATTGGTTGTTGCAGTAATACTACTGGAGGAAAACAAGCGTGGAATTCAACGTAACACTACTGGGCCAGGCGATCACGTTCGCCATCCTGGTATGGTTCACCATGAAGTTTGTTTGGCCTCCGCTTACCAACATGATGGATGAGCGCGCCAAGCGCATCGCAGACGGCCTGGCCGCCGGCGAGCGTGGCAAGCAAGATCTGGAAGCCGCTGAAAAGCGCGTTGCGGATGAACTCCGCAAGGCCAAACAGCAAGCGACCGAAATCGTGATGGCCGCTGAAAAGCGCGCCAGCCAGATCGTGGACGAAGCCAAGGATGCCGCACGCGTTGAAGGCGCGCGCATTGTGGCCGACGCCAAGTCTGAGATCGATCAGGAAGTCCTGCGCGCCAAGGAAACCCTGCGCGCGCAAGTGGCCGACCTGGCGGTTGCGGGCGCAGAGAAGATCCTGCGCAAAGAGATCGACTCGGCCAAGCACGCTGATCTGCTTGCCTCCATCAAAGCGGAGTTTTAATTAACTCATGGCAGAACTCATTACCGTAGCTAGGCCCTATGCCGAAGCGGTATACAGCCTCGCCACCGAGCAGCACGCCACCCAGCAATGGTCGGAATCGCTGTCGTGGCTGGCTGCCATGGTGAAGAACCCGGATTTGGAAGCCGTCATCACCAATCCGAAACATACCGCACAAGAGCTTGAGGCGCTGATGCTGGATGTTCTGGGCGCGCGCGGCAACGAAGACGTAAAACGTTTTCTGGCCGCGCTGATCGAGAACAACCGTTTGACGCTGCTGCCGCAAATCGCCGAACAGTTTGAAGTGTTCAAGGCGCAAGCGGAAGGCGTTGTGGATGCCGTGGTGGAAACGGCGTTTGCAATGAACGATGCACAGCAAGCCGAACTGACCGACACGCTTTCCAAGAAGTACGGCAAATCCGTACGGATTGATGTGCGTGACAACCCTGACCTGATCGGCGGGGTTCGTGTGTTGGTAGGCGACGATGTCATCGACGCTTCCGTGCGCGGCAAACTGCAAGCCATGGCAGTAAGCCTCAAGAATTAGGAGAGATCATGCAGTTGAACCCCTCTGAAATCAGCGATCTGATCAAGGCGAAGATTCAGAACCTGGCCGAAGGCGCAGAAACCCGTACCAAAGGTACCGTGATTTCCGTGACCGACGGCATCGTTCGTATCCATGGCCTGGCAGACGTGATGCAGGGTGAAATGCTCGAATTCCCGGGCAACACCTTCGGCCTCGCGATGAACCTGGAGCGCGACTCTGTCGGCGCCGTGGTTCTGGGCGAGTACGAGCACATCTCGGAAGGCGACGAAGTTACTTGTACCGGTCGCATTCTGGAAGTTCCGGTAGGTCCGGAACTGGTTGGCCGCGTGGTCAACGCCCTGGGTCAGCCGATCGACGGCAAGGGCCCGGTTAACGCCAAGCTGTCCAGCCCGATCGAAAAGATCGCGCCGGGCGTGATTGCGCGTCAATCGGTATCCCAGCCGATGCAGACCGGCCTGAAGGCCATCGACTCGATGGTTCCGGTTGGCCGCGGTCAGCGCGAGCTGATCATCGGCGACCGCCAGACCGGCAAGACCGCGGTGGCGCTGGATGCGATCATCAACCAAAAAGGCACCGGCGTAGTGTGCATCTACGTGGCGATTGGCCAAAAGGCCTCCTCCATCGCCAACGTGGTGCGCAAGCTGGAAGAACACGGCGCGCTGGGCCACACCATCGTGGTGGCCGCGACCGCTTCCGAAGCCGCCGCGCTGCAGTTCATCGCCCCGTACTCCGGCTGCGCGATGGGCGAATACTTCCGCGACATCGGCGAAGACGCGCTGATCGTGTACGACGACTTGTCCAAGCAAGCCGTCGCCTACCGTCAGATTTCGCTGCTGCTGCGCCGTCCGCCGGGCCGCGAAGCCTACCCTGGCGACGTGTTCTATCTGCACTCCCGTCTGCTGGAACGCGCTTCCCGCATCAATGAAGACGAAGTGGCCAAGCTGACCAACGGCGAAGTGAAAGGCAAGACCGGTTCCCTGACCGCGCTGCCTATCATCGAAACCCAGGCCGGCGACGTTTCCGCCTTCGTGCCGACCAACGTGATCTCGATCACCGACGGTCAGATCTTCCTGGAAACCGACCTCTTCAACGCAGGCATCCGCCCGGCCATCAACGCCGGTATCTCGGTATCCCGCGTTGGCGGCGCCGCGCAGACCAAGGTGATCAAGAAGCTGGGCGGCGGTATTCGTCTGGCCCTGGCCCAGTACCGTGAATTGGCTGCGTTCTCGCAGTTCGCTTCCGATCTGGACGAGGCTACCCGCAAGCAACTGCAACACGGCGAAGTGGTGACCGAGCTGATGAAGCAGAAGCAGTTCCTGCCGCTGGCCACCGCCGAAATGGCGTTGACCCTGTGGGCTGTGAACAAGGGCAGCTACGAAGACGTTCCGGTGAAGAAGGCCCTGGCTTTCGAAGCGGCGTTCCTCGCCTATGTGCGCGCGAACCACCACGACGTGTTGGCCGCGGTGAACGCTTCCGGCGATCTGTCCGGCGACAACGAGAAAATCCTGGCCAAGGCGATGGAATCGTTCAAGGCTGGCTTCAGCTACAACTGAGTCTTTTCGGTTAACGCAAACAGTTACTAGGAAAGGTTCAGGAATGGCAGTCGGCAAAGAGATTCTCACCAAGATCCGAAGCGTGCAAAACACGCAGAAGATCACTCGCGCAATGCAAATGGTGGCGACCTCCAAGATGCGCAAAACGCAAGAGCGTATGCGCGCTGCCCGTCCTTACGCCGAGAAGGTGCGCACAGTCATGGCGCACCTTGCTCAGGCGAACACGGATCTTGAGCACCCGCTGTTGCAAAGCCGCGACGTAGTCAAACGCGCCGGCATCATCCTGATGACCTCCGACAAGGGCCTGTGCGGCGGCTTGAACGTGAACACGCTCAAGCGCTTCTTCGCCCAAGTCAAGGATCTGCAGGATCAGGGCATCGAAGTGGATGTCTGCTGCCTGGGCCAAAAAGGCCTGGCGGCATGCCAGCGCGCGCGCCTCAACGTTGTGGCCAGCGCAACCCAGCTCGGCGATGTGCCGAAGATGGAAAAACTGATTGGCCCGCTTACGGTGCTGTTCAAGCAGTACGCCGAAGGCGAACTGGACGCGCTCTACATCGTTTACTCCCGTTTCATCAACACGATGAAGCAGGAGCCGGCGACTGAACAGCTGCTGCCGTTGACCTCGGAACACATGGTGGTGGAGCACTCGCACTCGTGGGATTACCTGTACGAGCCGAGCGCCCTTGCCGTGATGGAGTTCCTGGTCAAACGCTATATCGAGTCGGTTGTGTTCGAGGCGATGGCCGAGAACATGGCCTCCGAGCAAGCTGCCCGCATGGTGGCGATGAAATCCGCCACGGACAACGCCGGTAACACGATCAAGCAACTGCGACTTGTGTACAACAAGGCGCGTCAAGCGGCGATCACTACCGAATTGTCTGAAATCGTGGCAGGCGCCGCAGCGGTGTAAGCCGTCGCAGACTGAAAAAGTTTAATGTTTAGGAACCGATAATGAGCCAAGGTAAAATCGTACAAATCATTGGCGCGGTGATCGACGTGGAGTTTCCGCGCGACGCCATGCCAAAGGTTTATGATGCCCTGAAGCTGGTTGATGCCGACCTGACGCTCGAAGTCCAGCAGCAGCTGGGCGACGGCGTAGCGCGCACCATCGCCATGGGCAGCTCTGACGGCCTGAAGCGTGGCATGAGCGTAGTCAACACCGGCGCACCGATCTCGGTGCCGGTGGGCAGCGCCACCCTGGGCCGCATCATGGATGTCTTGGGCAACCCGGTGGACGAAGCCGGCGCGGTAGCGACCGATGTTCGCCGCGCCATCCACCAGCCCGCTCCGAAGTTCGACGAACTGTCCCCCGCCACCGACCTGCTGGAAACCGGCATCAAGGTGATCGACCTGCTGTGCCCGTTCGCCAAAGGCGGCAAAGTGGGCCTGTTCGGCGGCGCCGGCGTGGGCAAGACCGTGAACATGATGGAACTGATCAACAACATCGCCAAGGCACACTCCGGTTTGTCCGTGTTTGCCGGCGTTGGTGAGCGCACTCGTGAAGGCAATGACTTCTATCACGAGATGAAGGACTCCAACGTACTGGACAAAGTGGCGATGGTGTACGGCCAGATGAACGAGCCGCCGGGCAACCGTCTGCGCGTGGCGCTGACCGGTCTGACCATGGCCGAGCACTTCCGCGACGAGAAGGACGAAAGCGGCAAGGGCCGCGACGTGCTGTTCTTCGTGGACAACATCTACCGCTACACCCTGGCCGGTACCGAAGTATCCGCTCTGCTGGGCCGTATGCCTTCCGCCGTGGGCTATCAGCCGACGCTGGCGGAAGAAATGGGCCGTCTGCAAGAGCGCATTACCTCGACCCGCGATGGCTCGATCACCTCCATCCAGGCCGTATACGTGCCTGCGGATGACTTGACCGACCCGTCCCCGGCGACCACCTTCGCCCACTTGGACGCCACCGTGGTTCTGTCGCGCGACATCGCTTCGCTGGGTATCTACCCGGCGGTGGATCCGCTCGACTCCACCTCGCGTCAGCTGGATCCGCTGGTGGTTGGCGACGAGCACTACACGGTAGCCCGTGGCGTGCAGTCCACGCTGCAGCGTTACAAGGAACTGCGCGACATCATCGCGATTCTGGGCATGGACGAACTGTCCGAGGAAGACAAACTGGTCGTGGCTCGCGCCCGTAAGATCCAGCGCTTCCTGTCCCAGCCGTTCCACGTGGCTGAAGTATTTACCGGCTCGCCGGGCAAATACGTGCCGCTGCGCGAAACCATCAAGGGTTTCAAGGCCATTCTCGCTGGCGAGTACGACCATCTGCCGGAACAAGCGTTCTACATGGTTGGCTCCATTGAAGAAGCTGCCGAGAAAGCCAAGACCCTTAACTAAGGAGAGGGCTGATGTCCAAGATGCGTGTGGAAGTGGTCAGCACCGAGCAAATGATCTTCTCCGGCGAAGCTGAGTTCGTGGTTGCGCCGGCTACCGAAGGCGAGATCGGTGTGTATCCCCAACACGTGCCGCTCCTGACCCGTATCAAGCCCGGCGTGCTGCGTCTGAAAGTGCCGGGCAGCAGCGAAGAAGTTCTGGTGGCAGTGTCTGGCGGCATGATGGAAGTGCAGCCCAGCCTGATCACCGTGCTGGCCGATACGGCGATTCGCGGCGAGGATCTCGACGAGGCCCGCGCCAATGAGGCAAAACGCGCTGCGGAGGATTCTCTCAAGCGCGCCACCGACGACCTCTCCACCGCGAAGGCGCACGCTGCTCTGGCAGTGGCCATCGCGGAGTTGAAGGCGCTGGATTTCCTCAAGAAGCGCGCCCACTGATAAGAGATGTAATCGTGTATAGTAGGCTGCCACGCAAGTGGCAGCCTTTTTCCGTTTTCGAGTCGTGAAAAAACCATGGATAGTCTCAGCATCGTCATTCTCGCTGCCGGCAAGGGCAAGCGCATGTACTCCTCCAAACCCAAGGTATTGCACCCCATAGGCGGCGAGCCGATGCTGGCGCGGGTGATCCGCACCGCGCGCGCCTTGAAGCCGGCGCGGCTGATCGTGGTGTACGGCCACGGCGGCGAGCAAGTGCGGGCGGCGATTCCGGACGCGGACCTGATCTGGGCGGAACAGGCCGAGCAGCTGGGCACCGGCCACGCGCTGAAGATGGCCCTGCCGCATCTGCCGCGGGACGGCAAGACCATGGTGTTGTACGGCGATGTGCCGCTGACCAAGGCGGACACGCTGCATCGCTTGTCCGACGCCGCCGGCGCCGGCATGGCGGTGCTGACCGACGTGCTGGACGACGCCAGCGGCTACGGCCGCATGGTGCGCGGCGCGGACGGCAAGCTCCAGGCCATCGTCGAGCACAAGGACTGCACGCCGGAGCAGCTGGCGATCCGCGAAATTAACACCGGCATGATGGCCCTGCCCAATGCGCGGCTGGCCGGCTGGCTCGCCGCGCTCAACAACGGCAACGCCCAGGGCGAATACTATCTGACCGACGTGCTGGCCCTAGCGGTGGCGGACGGCGTGAGCGTGGACAGCGCCAGCGTGGACGCCAGCTGGGAAGCGGCCGGCGTCAACAACAAGGTGCAGCTGGCCGAGCTGGAGCGCATCTTGCAGCGCAACCAGGCGCAAGCCTTGCTGGAAGCCGGCGTCACGCTGGCGGACCCGGCGCGCATCGATATCCGCGGCGAACTCAGCCACGGCATGGACGTGAGCATAGACGTGGGCTGCGTGTTCGAAGGCGTGGTGGAGCTGGGCGAACAAGTGGACATCGGCGCGCACTGCGTGCTGAAAAACGTCAAAGTGGCCGCCGGGACCAAGATCGCGCCGTTCTCGCATCTGGAAGACGCGGTGGTGGGCGAGGGATGCCGGATCGGGCCTTACGCCCGGCTGCGCCCCGGCGCGAAACTGGCCGGCCACGTGCATATCGGCAACTTCGTCGAAGTGAAGAAAAGCGTGATCGGCGAAGGCTCCAAGGTCAACCACCTGAGCTATATCGGCGATGCCGAGATCGGCGGCAAGGTGAATGTAGGCGCCGGCTCGGTGACCTGCAATTACGACGGCATCAACAAGTTCAAGACCGTGATCGGCGACAACGTCTTCGTCGGCTCCGGCACCCTGATGGTGGCGCCGGTGACGCTGGAATCCTACAGCACCATAGGTGCCGGTTCGGTGATCAGCCGGACCGCGCCGGCCGGCGAACTGACGGTGGCGCGCGCGCGTCAGGTCACGGTGCCGGGCTGGAAGCGGCCGCAGAAAAAAACCGACTGATTCCCTTCCGTCGCCATGCGGCGCCCATTCTCCTGATTTGGAGGATGGGCGCCGTTTTTCATGGCGGCATTCTTGCGA
This sequence comes from Chromobacterium sp. S0633, assembly GCF_024158805.1. Taxonomy (NCBI): domain Bacteria; kingdom Pseudomonadati; phylum Pseudomonadota; class Betaproteobacteria; order Neisseriales; family Chromobacteriaceae; genus Chromobacterium; species Chromobacterium sp. S0633. The sequence goes on from NZ_JAMZGH010000005.1 coordinate 147,206, forward strand.
CAGCCCCTTGCCGCGGCGCGACGCTTCCGCGGCCGGCGCTTGTCAAAGCCGAAGCGGCGCTGCTATGATCGCGAAACTTTCGAAACGAAACATAAAATGACCAAGCGAAACACTCAGCAACGCCGTCACGCCATCGCCGCCCTGGTGCAGGAACGCGGCGAGGTCAGCGTGGACGAGCTGACCAAGCGCTTCTCCACCTCCGAAGTGACCATACGCAAAGACCTGGCCCTGCTGGAAACCGGCGGCCTGCTGCTGCGCCGCTACGGCGGCGCGGTGTCCTTGCCGTCGGAGATGGTGGTTGAGGAAGACGCGGAGCAGGTTTCAAAACGAAAGATCGCCATCGCCCGCGCCGCCGCCGAGCGGCTGCGCGACCACAACCGCGTGATCATAGACAGCGGCACCACCACCAGCGCGATGATTCCGCTGCTGGGCAATAAGCGCGGCCTGGTGGTGATGACCAACTCCCTGAACGTGGCCGGCGCGCTGCGCGAGCTGGAGAACGAACCCACGCTGCTGATGACCGGCGGCACCTGGGACCCGCATTCCGAATCCTTTCAGGGCCAGGTGGCGGAACAGGTGCTGCGTTCCTATGATTTTGATCAGCTGTTCATCGGCGCGGACGGTATCGACCTGGAGCGCGGCACCACCACCTTCAACGAACTGGTGGGCTTGTCGCGGGTGATGGCCGAAGTGGCGCGCGAAGTCATCGTGATGGTGGAATCGGAAAAGATAGGCCGGCGCATCCCCAATCTGGAATTGCCGTGGGAGCGCATCCATACCCTGGTGACCGACGACGCCTTGTCGGCGGAGGCCAGAACCCAAATTCAGGCGAAGGGCATTGCGCTGATCTGCGCGTCCTCGCCCACTGATAGTCCAAGGAGAAAGTAATGTGCGGCATTGTCGGCGCCATCGCGGCGCGTAATGTGGTTCCGGTATTGGTGGACGGCCTGAAGCGGCTGGAATACCGCGGCTATGACTCCGCCGGCGTGGCGGTCTTGGCTGGCGACGCCATCCGTCGCGTGCGCCGCGTCGGCCGCGTCGCGGAGATGGAAAACGCCGCGGCGGAAGAAAGCCTGCAAGGGCAGGTGGGCATCGGCCACACCCGCTGGGCCACCCACGGCGGCGTCACCGAACCCAATGCCCACCCGCACGTATCCTTCGGCAAGATCGCCGTGGTGCACAACGGCATCATCGAAAACCACGAAGAGCAACGCGAACGCCTGAAAGGCCTGGGTTACGCCTTCGAATCCCAGACCGACACCGAAGTCATCGCTCACCTGGTGCATCACTACTACCAGGCCGGCGACAGCCTGTTCGACGCGGTCAAGCGCGCCAGCCGCGAGCTGACCGGCGCTTACGCCATCGGCGTGATCGCGGTGGACCGCCCGGACGAACTGGTGTGCGCGCGCATGGGCTGCCCGCTGCTGGTGGGCCTGGGCGACGGCGAAAACTTCATCGCCTCCGACGTTTCCGCCATCGTGTCCGCCACCCGCCGCGTGATCTTCCTGGAAGAGGGCGACATCGGCCGGCTGACCCGCGACGGCGTGGAACTGCTGGACAAGGACGACCAGCCGGCGCAACGCCCGGTGCACGTGTCCGATGTGTCGCTGGCCTCGCTGGAACTGGGCCCGTACAGCCACTTCATGCAGAAGGAAATCCACGAACAGCCGAAGGCGCTGTCCGACACCATAGACGCGGTGCAGGACTACGGCTTCAATCCCGAGCTGTTCGGCGAGCGCGCCGGCGAAGTGCTGCCGCAGCTGGAAGGCGTCAAGATCCTGGCCTGCGGCACCAGCTACTACGCCGGCCTGACCGCCAAATACTGGATCGAAACCATCGCCGGCGTGCAGTGCGATGTGGAAATCGCCAGCGAATACCGCTACCGCAGCGCCTGGGCCAACCCCAATTACCTGGTGACCACCATCTCCCAATCCGGCGAGACGCTGGACACCATGGAAGCGCTGAAATACGCCAAGGAACTGGGCCACCGCTACGCGCTGTCTATCTGCAATGTGCGCGAATCCGCGATTCCACGCGCCAGCGAACTGGTGTTCTTCACCCGCGCCGGCGCCGAGATCGGCGTGGCTTCCACCAAGGCCTTCACCACCCAATTGGTGGGCCTGTTCGCGCTGGCGGTGACCCTGGGCAAGATGCGCGGCAAGGTCAGCGCGGCCGACGAGGCGCGCTACCTGGACGAACTGCGCCACCTGCCGGGCAGCGTGCAGCATGCGCTGAACCTGGAGCCGCAGATCAAGGCTTGGGCCGACAAGTTCGCCGCCAAGGACAATGCGCTGTTCCTGGGCCGCGGCCTGCATTTCCCCATCGCGCTGGAAGGCGCGCTCAAGCTGAAGGAAATCTCCTACATCCACGCCGAAGCCTACCCGGCCGGCGAGCTCAAGCACGGCCCGCTGGCGCTGGTGGACGAAGACATGCCGGTGGTGGTGATCGCCCCCAACGACGCGCTGCTGGAAAAGGTGAAATCCAATATGCAGGAAGTGCGCGCGCGCGGCGGCGAGCTGTTCGTGTTCGCCGACCTGGACAGCCATTTCAGCGAATCCGACGGCGTGCACGTGATCCGCACCCCGCGCCATGTCGGCGTGCTCAGCCCGGTGGTGCACGCCATCCCGGTGCAGATGCTGGCCTACCACGTGGCGCTGGCGCGCGGCACCGATGTCGACAAGCCACGCAACCTGGCCAAGAGCGTGACGGTGGAGTGAGGCGGGGTTGTCAGGCCGATGATGATCAGAAAGAATAAAGTCTGTCACGAGGTAATGAAGTCTGTAATGCTATCGGCATGATTGCCTCGCAGCGGATAGAAATCGATGAGGCCCTTCAGGGCCTCATTGTGTATGGGGGAACCCGTCGCCACGATCGTTCTGGAGGTAGGGCAGATCGACTGCCTGTTGCTTGGTTAAAGCGGTCCTCTATCTATCAGATACCAGACATTGGGGGCTTAGTATCTTCCAACTTCCGGTTTCATTGCGTCCGCACCCATACTTTCAATCTGAGAGGATGCTCCCGGACTGAAATTATGGATTCTGAGACGTCTACTGAAGATGGCCTATTCAGATCGGAATACGCTTGTTTCCGCGATCAAGGCGATGCAAAATCATTGATGACTATTGAATGCTGCTTGAAAATTCTAGATAACCATGCCGATCACCCTCAACCCAATGTCCGCGCTCCCACAATGTGAGGGTGAGCAGTGGATCGTTAATGCCCCCGACCAGCTCGCGCATCTGGTGGCGCTTGTACTGGTCGGTCAGGCCTTCCACGCGGGCTTGATCCTTGAGGGAACGCAGCTGGGCGCGCCGAAAATCACAGCGAATTTGAAGGAGACGCTCGACAAAGATCTGCATCCGACGACTGATAAAGGCATTGAACATCGCGATGGCCTTTTGTTTGAAATTATCTGCTGGATAGCTGCCCGCAAAGGTAAGACTGGCGACGAGAAAATCGATAGTTCCCACCTTAAATCGACCAACCAAGGTACCGATGGCGTCAAAGTCACGGTCAATCCTGCAACGAAGACGCTGACGAAGGCGACGGTCTATGAATATAAATGCACGATTCACGCCCGGCAGAAATTCCAAAGCCAGGTTCTGAAGTCGTTCCGGGAGTATATTTCGGGCGAACGTGATAACCAACTTGCCCAAGCAGTGTTGGCATTGCTCGAAAATTTCGGATTCACTGGGATACAACTCAAGGCCGCCTACGACACGCTGATCCAGACTCGCCCGCTAGCATTTGAAGCTTCTCTGACCGTCTCTCCGTCTGTGTTTCCGGAGGCTAAGTGCATCGCGCTCTTCAAGGACTATGATTCGCTTTCAGTCGAGTCGGATATGCGTGGTGGTAACACGCTGCCGCTAGACGACGTGCGGGCTTGGTTTGCTGATTTCGCAGATCGCGTCTGGGGACAAATCGAGAAGTTTGATGTTTGACGCTCAGACAGCCACACTGATCCGCAGCGCGCCAGCCCTAGCCGGAGTTGACCCGGAGATGCTGCCCCAGGAATTGACCGGTATCTACGCTGAGCTTGCTGGGCTGCGACTGCGCGCGGCGGTGCTCGCCGACCAACCAGGCTACCTGGCACAACTCCAGCGGATCGAGCGAATCGCGACTATTTATGAGGCACTCGTCGACAGCGGTGCCGAGGGTCACGAGCGGCGTGCCGCAGCCTTCGTCGCAGCGACCGCTTACCAGCTGCTGGTGAGAATCCGCCCAGCTCTGCAGGTGCGTGGCGATCTTTTGACGGCACATGCGATCGACCCGCGTGTGTCTGCTCCGCTTCTTTTCTTGATCGCCGAACAAAGCCCGGATGCGCGCGAGGCAGTTCGTGATCTCGCTGGACCACGGCTGGACGATATCCATCGTGGTGCGCTGATCGAAAGCATCGAAGACTTGGCCTTGGAGCGCTTTGAAGCCATCCTCGATCGGGCTGATCGTTTGGCGGGATTACGACCGGAAGCAGATGCGCCTTTTGACGAACGCGCCACACAGGCCTTGTATGGTTTATGTTGGAGTGGGCTGGTGCAGATGGTCACGAGCCTACTAGATCGCCCCCGTGTTACATCCGCCTATCAGGAGTTCGGCACGCCGAGGCAGACCTTCCTCCGAGTGGTAGAACTGGCGACCCGCTCGCTTGATCTCCCGGAAAACAGCGGTCTCAACATCATATCCAGCTATGCGGGACCGCGCCATCTGGCGCGGCTGCTCATGCACGTATCAGACGGTCTTGAGCACGCCGGTGTTACTAAGATCCCGCCGCCTGCCGGCACGGGAGAGAATGCGTGGAAGCTATGGGTTCGCCATCGTGCGTCGAGCAAGCCCGTGCTCTGGCCAAACCATCGTGCGGCGGTGGCGACTGACTTTCTCGATATCGGGAAGTCGGCGATTCTCGTGCTACCGACCGGGGCCGGGAAGACCACGCTGTCCGAACTCAAAATCGCGTCGACCTTGTCTGCCGGTAAGAAGGTCATCTTCCTTGTCCCGACGCTCGCCCTAGTCGACCAGCTTCGCGACGATCTTGCAGAGAGTTTCCCCGAAAGCCTGATCGCCAGTGTGGTGTCGGCCGATGGCGACCTTACCGCTTTGATCCGTGGTCCGGAACTCGAGTCGATTGAGGTCATGACCCCAGAACGGTGCCTGGCGCTTCTGAGTTTCGCCGAGACGGATATGAGCGATCTCGGCTTGCTGGTCTTTGATGAATGCCATCTGTTGAGTCCCGATGGCGGCGGGGCGCGTAGCGTTGACGCGATGTTGAGCCTACTCCACGCCATCAAGCGCGCGCCAAACGCTGATCTCCTTATGCTCTCGGCCATGCTCAAAAATGCCGATGAAGTAGCAGATTGGCTCTCCACAATAACCGAGCGTCCGTGCATCAGTTTTCATGATTCGTGGAAGCCGAGCCGGCAGGCGCGTGGCGTGGTGCTCTATCCTAAAAGGCAGGTCGATGCAGCAAATATCGTAGTCCGGCGGAAGAAAAAACTTAAAAAGGCCTATAAAGCGCCAAGGCTCCATGCCGACCCTTACGCACTGTTCGGCCTTCACCATGCCTGGCTTAAGACTGTCGCGACCGACACCAGGCTTGTTCGATTGTCGGATGCTCCCATCGAGCTCGGACACGGGGTTGGCGGTGCCAGCCCCAACGCCAATGATGTGGGCGCGGCCTTGGCCAAGAACGCTGCCGTCGCGGGGCTTAAGACGATCATGTTCGTACAGCAGGCCGATCATGCACCTTCAACGGCAAAGCGCCTTCTTGGACAGTTACCGCCACCATCCGATCTCACAGAAAACGAGAACAGCCTGTGGGGGGATGCCGTGGCGGAGCTAGGTGCGGAAAGCTGCTCGCTGTTCGATCCCGTAGCCCCGGCGATTCCACATAACGGAGACATGATCCCGCTTGAACGTCGTCTCGCGGAATCTGTTTTCAAGAAGGTCGAAGGTGTGAATGTCATCGTTGCGACGCCGACTCTTGCACAAGGCATGAACCTCCCGGCGCAGGTTGCTATTCTTGCCGGGACGATGCGGCATGACGTTGAGGGCCGTAAGCCGCTCGAAGGGCATGAGATACTGAATGCGGCCGGTCGAGCGGGGCGCGCCGGCCATCTCGCCAATGGGACGGTATTGCTGATTCCCGAACCGGTCGTGCAATTCGACGCAAACTCGGTGCCCGAGGAGGAAGCCTTCAAGATGCTCAAGGCGGTGCTGCCGCAGAATGATCAATGCGTCAATATCGACGATCCGCTGACCCCGCTGCTTGACAGCATCCAAGCCGGTGCGCTGTCGGGTGCTGACGTTCGCTACTTCATGAGCCGACTTCGTGCGGGCGAGGCTGAAGCGACAGCGGTCGACAGTGCGGTCGAGATGATCAGTCGTTCCTTTGCCGGCTATCAGGCGCGACAGGCCAAGGAAAATGCGGATTTCGACGAAAAGCTTAGTGCGTTGAAGATTGCGCTCGTAACCGCGACGGAGGAGGCCTCGGCGCCCGTCATGCAGATCGCCGCCTTCACAGGCCTGGCCGTTGAACCGCTCGCAGCTATCGCAGCGAAGGCCGAGGAGGACATTGACGTTCTGCCATCGACCGTCTGTGGTTGGATGGAATGGCTTGTCGATTTCATGATTGCCGATCGCGTCAGCTACACCTTGCTTTTTGGGCCTGCCGTCGAAACCGTGAAGGCTGTGACGCGAGGGAAAAAGACCGGCGGGGAAAGCAGTGCTGCAGAGATGGCTCTCTTGAAAACTGGACTGGCCGCGTGGTTGAAGGGCGAGCCTTTCAATCGAATTGAGGCGTCGCTTGGCGTCCCCTCTGCCAAGATCGGTGTCTGCAAGCGTACACGCGACCTCATCAATCAGATCGCTAACCGGCAGCTCTATATGGTCGCCGCAGCTACATCCGAGGTCATTCGGCAGACACTGGCGGCCAAGGGAAAGGTAACTGCAAATCCGGCAGTTCTTGAGATATTGGCTTATGCAATTCGTCGCGGTCTGGATTCTCCGGAGAAGGTAGCCTTTGCCTACCGGACCCCTAACGCTCGCTCGCGAGTGCTTCTTCACCGGGCCTTTGCCGAGAAGGTAGGGGATCGCCCACCAGTGCTCGGCTCCGATTTCGAGCAGGTGATGCGGCATCTCGACGCCGTGCTTGCCTTCGGACAAGACGGCGTAGGGTGAGTTTGGCCTTCGCGCTCCAGAAGATTTGGCTATCGTGGGGTGGAATGGTGACGAGTTTGTAACGTCGCACATCTTCAATTTCACTATGTATCGGTAAACCTAAGCTGTCGTCCCCATTGAACAATCAGACTCCGATCAACAACCAAGGAGTCTGTGATGGAAACTATCCATACGCACGAAGCTTGGAACAAGGGCAAGCTTGTCGGCCAGAAGCCGCCGCTCAAGCCAAAGGATATCTGGGCTAGCCCCCCATAGGCCGATCAATTGTCTCCACCTTTGGTCACTTCAAACTTCCTCGGCCGAAAGCGCTAGTCGATCATACTGGTGCGAAACTTCGTGCAAGACATCCTACGCCTTCTTTAAAGGCAAAGACCGGTAACCGGCTCCGTTACTCCAGATGAGAGTATCTGCCGAGCGCGCGTGTAGTTCTGGTATTGCCTGTCCACGTAATTCACTTTCCATAGTTATCTTTAACCCTGGGTGCGGCGGTAGATGGGTGACGCAGCTGCAGGGGTAGTGAGCACCATGCGACCATCCACACTGGATGGCATTAGCCGCCGCGCCAAAAAGTATTCTCATGCCCAAAGCATCCCGCATCTTGATGCACTGGATGGGGTTGCGCGGGAAGCTGGCTAACGATGGTACAAGTGCTTAGCTCAAGAGTAATCCAGAAAAGCGCTTGGTGCGCCCTCCTGTCAAACTCAAGGCAACGGCCGTACCATTTACGTCACCATATTGAACATTCGATGCATATCTCTCGACCTTCTCGCGGAGGCGCTTCAGCAGCCTTCTGACAAATTTAACAAAAATATTCTTGAAGTATTTCTTCTGACACCTTGTCCTTCAAATCGCCCTGAGCTAGAACGATGGCAAGTTCTGTTTCGCCGGATACCCTGCAGGCATGGGATCGAGAACCAGCCGAGTCGAACCATCAGTGCCGACTGGCAGGCGTTCAAGGAGGACGGAAATGATCCGTGTTCTAGGCGCACGCACGTGAAGAGTAGCGCGCGCATAGTCAGATACTCATATGGCATAATCCGGATTGCCCCCCCCCGTAAGATGACGATTCACGAAAGCACCGTCATGCCTCTCAGGAGGGTTTCGCTTAGATCGCAGCCGTACTGCCTACTGCACACGACATCGGAAAGTCTGTAAGGAGCCTTCAATGGAAGAGGGGTACTCGAAAAAGCGCTTTTGGATCTCACGGCGCGACTTCATTCGATATAGCGTCGTCCTTGGCGGATGCGCGGTCAGCGGCTGTGCTGAACTTGGCGCTGGTCGACTGTCAAGCGGTGAAGAGTCTGGCTCCATACTCGAGTTCTTCGTAGTACGCGAAGAGGATGAACTGTTTCTGCGAGTTAAGGCGGTCGGCTTCCGAATGAAGCCAGGCAGCCGGATATTGGACCCGGCTCTGGACGCTGTCGATCACCTTCTGGTCTTCGAGATACCGCCTCAGCAGTTCTCCGAGCCGGCCATTGCGCTGCCCGTAATTCCCGAGGTACTCGACGAACAGTACTTGCGCGCCATCACGCTTTCGCCCTCCGTCCCTGGCCGACTGGTTTTCCGCGTCCCCCCAAGACCCATGCCACTGCGTGTGGAATCGCTGCTAGCCTGGGAACAGTTTGAGGCTCTATTTCCGGATCTCAATACCTCCGGAACACCTTACGATCTCGAGGTTCCCCTCAATGAGCAAAAGCCATTGAGCCGGGTGGAAATGCTCTGGGGGATTGAGTTTGCGCCAGAAAACATGTCCCAAAGGCTCATTTTCACGGGAAGTTCCAAGGCAAAGAGCGAGCGCGGCTGGACAGAACTGTGGTCGTCAGCGCTGCGACCATCGAGCCCGCCTGGGCAGACACCCTCTCTCCCCATGGAGATATTTAGCATTCGGGGCTTTACCCGTACGACGACGACGGGAGCCATCGCAACCGGTGACCTCGTGGTGACCTACAAGACGAACCTGGGCGACAGTCTACCTGCGAAGTCCCCCCCCATCGAGAACTGGGAGAGGGCAGAGTTCGCAGCGAACCTCTCGCGGCGATTCACATACACGGGAAAAATCTGCTCATTAGGCTATACCGCCAAGATCCGGCTCGTCGACGAAAGCACTACTTTCAATGCGAGTTACGCTGCAGGGCGCGCACTCCAAGTGGACCAATATAGGATCTCCGGCCGTGGCGGCTACCTCGACTTGCATGGTCAGTGGGCGCCCTTTCCTGGGTCGGCGCTATCAGGCCTAACCGTATCAACCACTGGCGGCCGCTACAATCATGTGGAGATTGTTCGGCGTGGGTTCCTATATCCCTTCGGCACGCCATGCGAGCTCGTTACGCTCTCAGATCGTGTCTTCGCCAAGGACAGCAAAGGCCACTTCGTTGCACCCCTGATCAAACAGGTGTTTCTGCGGATACCCCAGCCCAACAGTGTGACTGTGGGACATACGGAGAGCCCTTTCGTCTACTTGTCGGTACTGACCCCGCAAACGCTGCCGCTCGATTTGCCTCCAAGCGGCGACCCAAGCGATTACGGGAGGTTTGATTACTTCCTTCCTACCGTAAACGGGATTCCTTTTGCCTTCGAACACGTAGGGACCGATTGGGGAGGAGACACCCTACGCGCGTCGATGCCGCTCGTTTTCGTGAGCAATGCTTCCCTCGCGCCAAATGGGCTGATCTGGGAGCCGGGATACCCTTGGGCTCCGGACACCGCCGGTGCGCCACCGGCGTCACCTCATACAATACCGCGAGGAGGCGACGGGTTTCGAGTTGTGGACAAGCTTTGGGCGCTCCAAGCTGGCCGCTTCGCCCAGTATGGTGGCGTGACAGTTTCACTGGCGGGCGGGCAAAGTAAGGGTGATACCGCGCAGAAGGTCGAGTGGATCGAGTGGACACGCGGAAACATTCCTGATCTAGCGCCGTGTACCGCTATGGCCGCCCCGTTCCGACCGCGGGCGCGAACGATGCGCTTACGGTTGCATGCGACCGAATATCTTTCTGACGAGCCGTCTGCGATTCTGGCGACCTATAGAGACATTCGATTTACTAGCGCCCCATTCCTAGATCCAGAACCGACAACACCGGCGAACATCTACTTCACGAACGTGACGTCCGGGTCATCAGATCCGGACTTACCATACATATACGTCCTTGAAACGCGACCGCTGGCGCCCGAAGTCGGAACGCCAGCTTCGCGAGCTGCTGCCCAGGTGGCAATGGATATCCGAGACCTGTATTTCCGGGTTTCGGATACCGGACACGCACCGCCGACCAGTCTATTCGCTGGGATCAACAACGAAGTTCGATTTGGAGCCACCGCATCGGCAGAGGGGGTCGGTGGTCTTACTGTGCCCGATACGCATTTGAGCGCCCTTAATCGTCGTCTGGGGCTGGTCGGTGACGCAACCTTCAATGAGCGGCGATGGCCGGGCTTTGCGGCCATGAAATCGAAGCTCGCGGCCGCCCATCGACTTGACTTCGCAGCCTACGCGCAAACTCAGCGGGCACCGCTGGATCAAGCTCCCTTTGATCATACTGTCACGCCTGCTGATCGTGCGGCCGCCGTTGCGGCAGCGCGCAGCATGATGGGGTTCCCCGCTGCCGCCGCGCAGGCACCTGCTCTTTCGCCGGAGCCGCGACTTGGTAGCACCTTCGCACCCGAATTAAAGCTTGGAGACTTGTTCGGGATCGACGCTCAGCTTATCCCCGGGATGCGGTTCTCCGACCTTTTTTCGGACGTACCACTTGCCGGTTCACCTGAAAGCGTTGCTCCCCTTTCTGGGAACATGGGCACCAATAAACTGGCTGCGGAGCCGCTTGCCTGGAACGTCAAGCTCACTGGCATAGAATGGCTGACCAAACTGCAGACCCAGGCGGACGCTGCTGCCATACTGTCTCAATTACTGCCAGCGATCGTTGCAGAGGCCCGACCCGACTCCGCAGCTACGCCATTGTCGATGGGAGTGGAAGCGACCTTATCGTGGTCGAACAATGTCTTCTTCGAGAAGGACATAGGCCCTGCCAAGTTCGTGCCTACAGGTGACACAAGCATAGAAATTGACGCAGTCACAAGGGTCGATCTCGGCGTTGTCATGATTGAGGGCGACCCGCCTAATTTGTCGTTCGCACCTGGTAAGCCAACGGTCACCGCCTCTACCTCCCTTCGAGACTTTTCCGTCGAAGTATTCAGCGCAATCCGGCTCAATTTCTCCTCTGTCTCCTTTAACATCGCCGCAGACGGTTCGAAGACATTTTCCCCGAAGCTTGCCTCGGTTGATCTCCTACCTCCTTTGGACTTCATCAACCAGGTCCAAAGCCTGTTCGGCGGACTGGGTGGCGGATCCCAGATCCGCGTCGATATTAGTCCGCAGCGCGCAAAGATATTGCAGACCTTAGCCTTCCCGACAAATGGAGAGCCTCTTTTCATTGGCCCGGCCCAGGTTACAAATCTTACCCTGAGCTGGGCCGTAACCGTTCCACTGATGGGCCGTGACGTGCTGTCCGCGTCGTTCGCCATTGCCTCTCGCGAAAAGCCGCTGACTATCTTTGTTCCTCCCTGGTACGGTGGGAAAGCCTACCTGCTGCTGGAAGTCACAACGCGCGGCTGCCGATTGGTCGAATTCAGTATGGAGTATGGGGCTCTGATCCCAATTACTTGGAGCGGGGGCCTCGCGACAGGGCAGGCTTCACTTACTGCCGGATTGTTCTACCTTCTCCAGCAGGACGACGCTCATGACAGCGGTCAAGTCGTACTGGCTGGCTTCGTGAAAGCCAGCGCCAACCTCACCGTCGCCGGGATCATCCAGTTCTACGGGCTAATCTATATCAGCTTAAGCTATGTCATTGACGCCAATGGCCGACTGATTCGAGGGGAGGCAGGCGTTAGCGTCTCAATCAAGATCGGCTTTGTGCGCGTGTCATATACGTTCACTGCAAAGCATGAAGAAAGGCAGCACGGCGGCCAAGCCGCACATCCCACAATGTCAGGTGGTGCAGCGACACATATGAGACTTGTCGCTACGGAGGAATCCAAATCACCCTTGGTGGCACCTATTTCAGCGATCGCACCGTTCGGAGAGGGCTTCTCGATTGAGCGGCGGAGGGCATTCGAAACCTTACTTGCCGGCTATAGATCTGGAGGTCTGCAATGACTGCATCCTATTCCCTGATTCCGATACCGCTAGATTCTGCTTCTGCTGCCAATTCACCTGCACGTTTTCGCGTGGAAATTCTGGCGATTCCTGAGTTTTCCTCCGGGGTAGTGTCCCCGTCGGAGATCGCTAGTGTTCTGGCCGCCCACCCGTTGTTTGCTGGAAGAGCTCCGCAGACTTTGCGTGCGCTTGTGATGCATTACGACGACTGGCGCGCCGCTCCGCAACGATTCGTTGCTGGAGGAGCGGGTGTAACGTCGGTCACACTACACTATGCCGGTGACACAGAGTTCGGCACTCTTCTCGATAACCTGCGCACCTACCTTTTCAGATCGTCCCCCATGCATGTCGAGGCAGTCCGACATGACGACACGCATGACAAGCGTAGTGCCTTAGATTTCGTGGACCTAGGGGCGACGCACAAGCAGATCGTTCAGCTTAGGAAAACTCTGGCAACCCACGTTGCCCATGCGGCAACTTTAAGTTCCTTTACCACTCCCCGCGATCTTTCGGACCAGTCAGTAGCTTATGCACGCCGTCGTTGGCTGCACGCCGGAGTCCAGTCGGCGCTCCTTCACCTGCTTCGCAACAGGGTTGAGATCGCGAATATCGAATTACAGGCCACGCCGTCCGATATATCGAAGCTTCATCGGGACATTGGAGCTGTTGCAAGGCGGCTTGACCCAGCCACGACTGCTCCGCGCCCTAGCGGCAGCAAGTTCAGAATACAGGGCGGACCCAATGGGGGCGCGTCAGCGGACGATCCCAACGTTGCGATCCACGCGGCCCTGACGGAGGAGCTCGTCGCGCGCGCCTGCGGCTTGGTGACGTCGTGGACGGCGGACAGCGCTGCCCCGCTGAAAGGAGACTACGTGCTGGTCCTGGATCCAGCTGCATTTCCGGCTGATGGGACCGTCGTTTTTCGCAAGACAGCGCTACGCCGCAATGAGGCAACTCACCCTCTGTCCCACGCCGACCTTGGGAGGGCCACCACCAACGGCGGGCTCGCGATGGTGACCGACACGGCAGGCCATCCTCGTTACACCTGTATTTCGGTAAACGCTGAAACGGCCATAGTGCAAGCCACTATTCTGCAGGCCGGGAACTCCCTCTCTAACAGCGGAGCGCCGGCAGCCCCCCCCGCAGCTGGGCAACGTGATGATCGCCCGCCTGTGGAACTTTCTTCCGAACAGTTTGGAGTGAATGAGATGGAGGCCGTCGGCCTCACTTTCTCCGCACCCGCGGAGGATTTGGTGGTTCCCGACCCGCTAAAGTCCACCACACGCGAGGCGGATCTGCCCTGCCTATTTCTGGAAGATCTCTGGACGGGCTACAAACTTGACCTTGCCGCCGAAGGCGATCCTCTCCGAAGCACCCACAGGCAGATACGGTGTGTAACGTTTTCTTCCGGTAAAGTGCTTCGCGGCGAATCCGAGGACTTTACACCCCGCGAACCCGCCAACCAGATGGACACTGCTGTCAGTACCGAGATTCTGCGTTACACGGGGATGTCCACCGCCCAGGCGGTGGAATACTCTCGGTTCCTAGGCACTTACCAACAACCTGCAGCCACGCCCGGCGCTCCTTTCACTGCAACCGCAGAACAAGGCATCGACGCGACGCCGCTCCGTTTCGGGCAAAACTATGCATATCGCTTGCGAAACGTCTTTCAAGGTGGCGTGAGTCTGCGACATGACGATCCCGGACTGCCAATGGGGCAATCCACTTACGTGGGGACTACACGATTCGAACGCGGGCGATCCTTCCGCGCAGGAGAAATTGTCGGATCTGTGCACGGTGGTCCCGACCGCGATACCAAACAGATGTTCGTGTTCCTCTCTGAGGATGCCCCAAAGTTAAAGATACTTATTGCGCCAGCACCTGTGGATCCGGACATCGCTCGTTACAATGGGCAGTTTCTAAACGGGGCGGATGAGCCAGAACGTGATGCCGACCGGGCATTCGTTAGTGATCTCCCCAACTATTTGGCAAAAGAAGGGATCGAAGCCCCATATTATTGCGACCCAGAAGTCAGTGAAATTGGTGTCGAACTTTGGATGCGAAACGGCGCCCCAGAATCGACCGGGCGAAGCTTCATATACCGGGAGGGTGCTTACTGCGAAGTCGTGCAGCCCCTGCACCTCGGACCAGCCTCGGCACGCTTCGGCGCAAATGGGGACTGGCGCCGCTTCCGTCCGATCGAAGTGGCGTTCAAAACGACCTGTGACGCCAAGCCCAAGCTTCATGTCGATCGAGATGGCTCCAGAGTCGAGGTATTGGTGCCGCTCTTTGCCGAGATCGACGTAGTGTTCACGCCCATGCTGTCCTCCGAAAGATTGACGCGCGCCCTGGATGCAGCGTCTGAGGGACTCACCTCTGACTGGCCAGTAGTCGAGCATAGAATCCGAGTCATCCACTGCGCTCCGGAACCAGCAATGCGACCGGTGATTGTCACGGAAGTCGGCGCCGTTGGTCCTCGGTCCGCCTTTGTTCCATTATTGAAGCGCGAGCGACTCTCGGCGCCGGCTCAGTTGATTGGGCGAATAGATGTCGATGCAGCATCCACAGGCTCCCTCCAAATCGAGGGCTCCTGGGAAGAAATCGACGACTCACCCTTCCATCCACGCTTTCTTCTACAAGCGGGCCGTTGCGTCTCTCGCCCGAGGAGCCTGACATTCAGCGACTATGTACCACCGGCGCCAACCGCGGCCATGGCGTCCCTCCTCGGAGGCAAAGGTGCGTCGGTCATATCCCATTCCGTCCAGAACATCGGAAAGCACTGCGCTGAGAACAAGTTATTCCTTGGAGGGGTTACGCCGCTCCCTGGTGTGAATCCAGATACGGCCGAGTGCGCGCTACCGCTGCCGGATACCCGCAGGCGCCGCATCAGTTGCATTGCAACCGGACGTGGCCGCTATGAGGCGCATTTTCCCGACAAATCAGCCACGGCGGTTGAGGCGCGCTCCGAAGCCGTGGTTTGTGATGTGCCGGCGTCCATGCCGCTTCCTGCGCCGCAAATCAGTCACATCCTTCCCATCGTTCGCGAATTCAAAACAAGGGATGGAAATCGAAACGAAGCGCGAAGGTTGTATGGGTTCCGAATCTATGTTCGGCGGCCCTGGTTCCTTTCAGGCTTAGGAGAGCGCCTAGCAATTGGCTGTCACACAGGTGCGGTGCCAACCGGCCCTCGCGCGAATCTAAATAAGCTTTTCACACAATGGGGCGAGGATCCAATCCAACGTTTAGAGCTAGACGCAAGCCGCGCTCTACCACGCGCTATGGACTTTCGCGGAGCATTGTCGAACGATCCTTTCGCTCTGGAAGACGCGCTTTATCCGCCCGACAGCCCGGAAGGTTCTGATCCAGTACTTTATTTCGACGACGTCATCCGGGACACAGATGCGCTCGCCTCCGATGACGCGCGTCTGGCCCTTGCAAGTCTCGCCCTGCACTGGGATGACGTGCTCAAGCTCTGGTACTGTGATCTCGAACTGGCAAAGCCCTTCGCCGGCTGGGTGGGCCTCGCGCTCTACCGCCATCAACCCCACGCGCACGATGGGCTACAGCTCTCCCGTTCCGCCACTTGGGTTTACAGCATGGTTATCCAAGGAGAACAGGTGTCATGGGTGCGGCATGGCGACCGCGTACACGTCACCATTGGACCGGTTTTCGACAAGACATTGAGCTTCGAGGTGGCGCGAGAACACTTTCGAGACGGTGTGAGCGAGCCCTTAGGGCGCGATGCCAGCGCGAGACTGCCATTCGACACATTCGCTGTCGAAGATCGAACTTACTTCGAGGGGATCTTTGATGTGTCATCCAAGCCCCTGTGCGTTGTAAGGAGGCGTTTCGGATTTGATCTCTCTTCCTTCAGCCTAGAGGGCTGACAATCATGAGATGGACACCGTATACATTGGCTTTACTTTCTTTGGTAGCAGGGACCGCTGCCTTAGCAGGCGAAACAAAGTGCTTTAGTCCCTTAGCTGATTTCTCGGATCGAGACCCCGCGCACTTCTTGGATATTCAGGCGCCGACCACCGCTGCTCCAGCGAAAGGAGTGAAAAAATTCGAGCCAGTGACCTCCGGTAAGGGCAACGCCAACATCGACTTCCTGTACGTCAGCTTCTCTGCGCCAATGGGTGTAACGATCCCTCAGTTTTTTAAAGCCATGCGACTAAATTTCCAAAAATTTGCTCGTGGCACCAGCCACATCTTCGGCTTTGGACCTTACGAGGCAAGCACAGCGTCGAATGACCCCGTCCGCGTCACCAATCTCTCCAAGTGGGATTCAGACGATCCGACCGGAGCTCTGATGAGCTTTAATTTGGATTCGGCATGGCCAGCCGCTGGAGCCGTTGGGTCGGGGAGGCCCGGAAAGGGACGTTTGGCAATAATAGAGAAAGCCGGGGATGTTCAGGTGACGTGCGCTTCTCAATCAGATTTCATATTCTCTACCGTCGAATCGGAGGCCGGGGGCATGCACCCTGTGGCGGGTAATCGTGGATTCGGGTTAATGGCCAGCTCCGATGGGCAAACATGGACCTTCTACTCGAAGGCTGTCGATCGAGATTCAACCTCCCTAATGAATCTACTGTTACGGGCAAACCCAAAGGAGGAGAATCTTTTCTGCAAGGGACAATCATTCTGGGTCAGTTTTTTCGTCGAGCTTCGCAACTTTCTTAACGAGAGAGGTCTGAAGGTTACGGATTGGAACTTGAAGAATCACGGGCCTGTACCGTATCCCTTCCAAAACGGACAACAACCTGCAGAGCAAAATTGTAATGCCGACCGGATCATAATCCCGAAAGATGGAGCCCCCCCTCTCCCGTGAAATATGGCATCGCCCTCCTGTGATGCCCTATTGTCATAGCTAACGGGGCTGCACAAATCGACTGGTAGCACTCATAGCAAGGACGCATAGATGGCTGAACAGTTCTTCCAGCTAGGCTCTATACAGGCCTATGCAGCGCTTCGAGCACAATGTTTTCATCTTGATAGCATTCATCGGCTATGCCTGCCCCCAAGGGGATAGCGGGAAGGCCGCATAAACGTTGTTGCATCTTTTCTACCTCGGCCCCGCAGCAATCGCCATGTTGCCTCGCCGACGTATCGTTCATCGCCACTCGGCCGGACAGATACGCAATGTCTACTTCTGCGCGGTAGCACCCAACGGCCTGCAGTCGATGCAAACTGCCATTGGCTGGGAGCTGATGAGTGAGCCGATGCAAGCGGCAGCATCCCTAAACAGTGCCTGCTTCAGACGGGGTGACCATGCCGGTGTTGAATGGATCACTTGATCTGACTCGCTGAAGGGCACATGTGGTATACGTTGGGATGGGATCAAGCTGGCAGGAAGTGAAGCGGCTGAATAAGGCAGGGCATTACTACACGCTGCAGTAGAGTGTACTCGACATTCTCTTTTGCAGTTGTGCTCGATAGCCAGAAGAGGCGGAATATCGGGAGCCGCAACGGCCGATTTAGGAATATCACCGGACGACCGCGGTATTCCTTGTTAATGGCGACTTTGGCCGAAGATCTGCCTATATTCCCATTAGGCCTTTTTAACCGATCCCTAGCAGCGCGGCAAAGACAAGGATGTCTTGACTAGCATGCCCCTTGCCATTCCGCTCCCAATGCGCCTGCATGGCCTTTCCCCACACCTGAAGTTCAGCCAGAGTCGCGTCTTTTAACCGTTGTAGGATTTTTGTCCTATGGTGAGGTTGAGCGCGTCCCATTGCGGGTAACCCGTATCGTTGAAGCCGTCGATAGATGACATCGATATGGCAGCTGAGCAGGGGCGCAATTCGATCTGCTTGGCCATGGGCTTGAATATAGCTCTGGACGAATCCTTCGCGTGATCGGATCGGTGTATTTGGCATCGACTGAGAGTTCCTGCTCCGTCTACGTGGGGACTGCTCGAGTTTCTCTTCCAATTTTGCGAGTAAAAGGGTGGGGTTTTCGTATAACGAAGCCAAAATCATTGCAATAACTTGTCCAGATGCACCCTGCCCCCTGAAGGCTGCATCGATCCCCACTTCACGCCCTTGATAGTTTTCGCTCAGAAGTGCGGGATAGTGCTTTGTTAGCCAGTCTACGGGAAATGCCGATCTGACGTACAGGCTCAGCGAGGAGTGTTGAATGGGGGTCTTGATGGCGATAGCGATATCTAGTTCGTCACATCGTACCTTGATACAACGTTCGAGATCCTTTGGATGGAGCCGTACCGGTTGGGACAGGAACCACAATGCAAACTCGTGGTAGCGGGCTACTGTCGGATGATTCCAGGAAGGGGCCGACTCCGTAGAGCAAAGTGAGTTAGCTAGGTAAACGCCGGGGGTGTACAAGAAGGTATTTTGGCGTTGAACTTGGATGAGTGGAACCTTGTGTTGCGGGCAAACGTCGAGGCCAGGAATCTGGTGCCTCCGTACCCACCAGCTTAGCTATGTCTGCTTCTTGTTTCTCAATGCAATGAGGACAAGAGCGGACGTATTGCAGAATGGGGCTATCTGCTTGCTTGAGCCATTGGCGGATAAGGGGAATATAGGTCTGCCCCGTGTTCCTCCGTCCCACGTAGGCATAAAGAAAGGGGAGCATGGAATGCTGTGCCAGATACTGCTCTGGCTTCATGGCTAATTGCGTGGCGAGATAGTGAAACTGTTGCCGGAATTCATCTCGCTTCAGGTGGTCCTTCGCGGGACCCAAGGTGTGGTGTAGAAGCTTTTCCAATCTAGGTAGAGCGTTGAGGTAGGCAATCCGACCTGCATGAGCCTTCCCAAGCTCATCAGGCAGTGGTTCGACAACCATGACCATGGGTATCCTCCTTGCTACGGCAACTTTGTTGTCACTGGGTGAAGTTGCGCCAGGCTACGTATTACCTGCGCCAATGCCTGCGCATGCTCTTCGGTTCCATCCCATACCTCAGCTAAAGCCGACATCAGCTCACTGTTTGTCCGCACATCCGGTCTTTCGATGTGTGGCATCTGCTTATTTGCATAAATGCATAATTTTTCAAGCAACTTGGTACGACGCTTGATGTGGCCAGACAGCACCCGGCTAACCTGTGACTGACTTACTCCAATCGCATTGGCTATTTCAGCTTGTGTCAATCCGGCCGACTTGAACTGAGGTGCAAGGGCAAGAGCGAGTTGTTTTGGGGTACTTGCGGTCATGCCTTCATTATGCATATAAATCACATAAATGCATTAAGGCAAGTGCCAGGTGTGGGCTACTTTTCTGGAAAGAGGGTCGTCGAGGGTTGGGGCTGCTTCTTTGTGATTCGTTTGATTATTTGCAAGGTGAGCGGCAGACGCGCAAGGGCGCCAAGCCGCATGCGTAAAAGTGGCAGTTTTTTATACAGCGCCTGGAGGGTGATGCGCTTGTGTGGTTCAGCCTGAGCAATTTCCAATGCAGCTTGTTCCACGAGATGCGCAAGTTCGATGTCACGTTGGTCCCAGCGGACCCTGACCTTTGGGGTGTCAGGAAAACTTGGACCGGCGTGGATCTGGAGCCACTCTCGATCGTTGCGGTACAACCAGGCATAGACGGCTGGTAGTAATAGGCGAAGTGCTTTGTTATTGAGCTCTGGAGCCTCTTGCCGAGCTTTCTGCCAGCTTTGCCTCGCCTGTGTTTTTGCAGCCTGTTGCCGCTTTGTGTGCCAGAGAGACTGTAAGCCTGGAACCGTTCGTAAAATGGTAGTGACTGTGTGTGGGGAAATCCCATACTTGTCGGCTGCAACGGTCTTGTCCGTTCCTGATTCGAGATCTTGGACCAGTCGCAGGTAGAGATCAGGCTTAAGTTTCTTGGGGCGACGAGTACTCGTCAGGCCATGGCTTGCTGCATGCGCCATGAAGGTTTTGATATCTACACCTGCCAAGGCCGAAGCTTTACGAGCCGAGATTTCTCCCCTGGCATAGCAATCCATCACAGTTGATGTGACGGCTGTGCTTTTCAGCGCTTTATGCTGCTTCAATCCTGGGCTGCCTGGTGTCGACACCTGCTCAGCGTTGTACGCGGCCAGGAACGCATCAGGGGTGGGATAAAGCCAACTGATCATGACCATCTGGTGCAGCGGGTGGCGTACGAAACGTGGGATGGAAAGCAGCCGACGAAGGTGGTTCTCTGCCTCCAACGGGGTGGCAGGTAGGGAAGCGAGCTCCGGGATTTCGCGTAGTTTGGTGCAATGTTCCAGATAGCTCGGTACCGCCAAGCTGATACGGGGTTTACCGGTCAGTGTTGCATAGCCCGCCTCGGTCAATGCCTTTGTATGACTATGCACAACGGCGTTTGCTACTAGTGGCTGGCGCAGTGACTTTTCCGCAAGGACCACGGCAAAGCTGGCCAGTTGAGTCAAGACAGTGTTCTCCGTGGCCATGACAGATCGGCCATCGGCGCTCTGTGGGGCGCTTAATTCCGCAGCTGCAGGCAGAACCCATTCAAACCGCCCTACACCATTAGCCTTGCATTGCGCCTCGAGCAGCGCAGCACCATGCAAGGGGCAGATCCAGACGCCAGGGAGTTGATGAACGCGATGCCAATAGGCGATCTGATGCTCAACGTAATCGCGGGCCATGCACTCAGGGCACGCCTTCAGTGGAAAGTTTGCCCTGAATTGTGCTGTGACGAGCCCGAGTTGAAATTTCAGCATGCCCGGACTTGAGGTACGCAACTGGTCGATGACGTGCTCAATCTTTTCTAGCGGCTGAAAAGCTAGCAGCACAGGGGCGATGGTGTGCCATTGCAGGATCGTCTCAACCCCTCCCAATTCTCCTCCTGAGCCTTCGACGAGATGGCCAAGCCCTCCGGGCAGATCATGAGCTGTTCCAGACCGTGCATGGCCAAACAGCATTCGGCTTGTTCTTGCACTTTGTACATGCCCCGAGAGCCAGTGAAACCGACTAGCCCAGCTGAAAAGGCTCTCATCAGGCAACCAGCCAGGAAGCCGGTGCTGTGGGGTTTCGAGGTCCAGTACGTTGTTAAGCATGGTTTTCGATACTCACGGCGTATGTCTACATGTAAGTATTTGATTATCAATACTAGGGTATTTTTAAATATTTCTTGCTAGTGACTGCAGTGTAGACCATAGTGAAGCTGGATCGAGCAGGAGCGAGATCAGCTCTTTTGGTGTGAACTGGAGAGAACTGGTGATAAATGGAGGAAAAACGCAGTCATGCAGATCTACACCGCTGAGGAGGTACGCTTGGCCTTCCTCGCACGCGGTCTGACCATCGCAGACTGGGCGAAGCAGAATGGCTTCAAGACGGACCTGGTCTATAGCGTTTTGCGGGGACGGGTACGAGGTGCAAGGGGGGAGGCTCACAGGATTGCTGTGGCCCTAGGCCTGAAGGATCCCAGTGTGAGCGATGGTCTGATCAAACGGATAACGCAGGAATCGACAGAAGAAAAGGAGGCCCCGATGGCTGAGGAGTAGTCCAGTAGGGGAAAAGCACAAGGACCGTAGCTCTTGCAGGAGCAGACGGTCCTTTGGGGTGCAGTAGATCACTTTCGAGGGAGATCTGCTTTCATCCTCAACCACAGCGTGGCCGTTGTCAAGGTCCGTTGTCGGCCCGCTTTCCCCATCGTTACAGCAAATACCGGAATCCACCGGCTCAGCACGAGCGGTGGTCGGGATCAGTTTTGCCTGTGGAAGGGAAAATCATGGTGAATAAACGTATGAAGTCCTTGGTCGACCGCTACAAAGCACGCCAAGGGGTGCCACGCATCGGGGCTGAGTATCAACCGGCCATTCAGGCGGTCAAGGGCGAGGCGCCGTCACTAGGGCGGTGTGCTCGTATCTTTGTTCCACGATACGACCGAGCGATCCATACCTTGAGTGCGTCGGAAACTGCGGCTGTTACTGTGGCGGCAGCACATCCTCGGATCAGGGATATTCTGGAGCAACGCTGCCTACCTCCATTGCTGGATATCAATCCGATCGCGCTATATCCCGAAATGCGCGGTCATCGCCTGCCAGGGCTGCCAGGAACTTTGGCCGTTGCTGAACAATGCGGCTTGCTTGCATTCCACCCATCACTACTAGATGACGATGGCGATGAGTTATCCCACGTGCCGCTGCCGTTGGTCGGGGACATTCTGCTCATTCTTCGCGACCAAGAGGGTTTGTATGGGGTGAACTGGACGATCAAGTTGGATGAGTCTGGCTTCCTTGAAAGGCAGAATCGGAGACCACTTCGAAGGCAAAGCTTGGTAAGCCAACAAAAGGCGGAGGCCCGGTTACGTATTGAAACTGAGTGCTATGCACAGGCAGGGATTCCGACGCGCCGGATCACGGGCATCACCTTCGATAAGGTATTCGTTGCCAATCTCAGAATGTGTATGGCATGGCTGTCTCGACCAACTAGGCTGACTCTGGTCTCTCAGAACGAGATGATTAGGTACTACCGCAGGATCATCGATACCAAATACACCCCCCTCGATCTACTTGAAGAACTCATGCACCGATTCGACTGCTCGCGGCAAGACTGTCTGACCGTTTTTTATCAGGCTGTCTGGTACCGCCAGCTGCAGGTTAATTTGTTCCGCGCTGTCTTGTTCGATGCGCCTATGCAATCGGCTAAGGAAGAGTGGTATGTCAAGTACTCGCAATTTTTCTCGAGGAGCGGAAAATGAACGTTGGTACTCAGTTTAAATTTCCAAATGGTTTCGGTTCGATTTCCAGCAATCAGACGCTATACCTGCTGAGTAACTCTTCATCGGCTGATCGGGTTATCTGCGTTGAGCTTGTTTTTGCGAAAAATACTCGCCGAGCTGATTTTCATTTTTTTCAACGTGAAGAATTTGAGCAAGGATTGCTTGATGGCCAGATATCGATGTCGGAAGAGAAGGTTCCGGTCTGGCTTGAGCGCATTAAGGGTTTGAATATTCAAACGTTCGAGGCCGAAAGAACGGGAGCGAAGCGCTCTAACTATGAGTGTGCTGAGGCTAGAGAGTGCATTATTCAGCCCTTGGTTGCCAGGGAAAAAGAGATCTTTTCATCTTCTGACCCTGCTAAGTTCATTGCTGACTGGGTGAAGGATAATGCCCCTGATCAAAATGCTACGCGGGTCCGTTTTTGGCTTTCATGCTATTTGGTATTTGGTAGAGATTCTGCGGCTCTTTATCCAAGCTATTGCCGGATAGGGCAGTATGATCGGACTCCGCGCTCTGGCAAGAACTATTCGGCAGGCCGCCCCGCTCGTGCGGTTTGTCGCGGAAAGTGTAAGATTGACAAAGACGTAGAGAAGAAAATTGAGAATGGCTATGTCAGGCACGCTGGCCATGGTGTGACGGAGGTGACCGTTTACAGCAACACTTTGGAAACTGAGTTTGGGTGTACGGTAAAAGGTAAAGGGGAAGGCAGGCGAATTATTTCGCCAGGTGGTAAGCCTTACCCGACCTTTAATCAGTTTCGCTATCGTGTTCGAAAATTATTTAAGCCGGATATGTTGCGAGAAACGCGATATGGCACTGCACGCGTGCGTAACAATATGACGCCAGATGCCGGGCGTTTTAGCGAGGGTGTCGCCAATATTCTGGAAAAGGCAGAGGCGGATGGCGATTATCTGGATGAGCAGCTCGTAGATTTCGATGGGCAACCATTTGGCGACAGCTTCTGTAGAGTGACGTTTATTGATCAGGCGACTAACTGCCGATTAGGAATTGGGTTCGCAACGGGAGCGGAAAACCTTTCTGCGTATCAAATGGCACTTTTTTGTGCTGCTGTATCAAAGTCATACTTTGGCAGACTATTGGGCGTGGAGATTAGCGATGAGGAGTGGCCCTGCCGCGGCTTGCCTGCACACGTGATTGTCGATCGGGGCCCTGGGGCAAGTGTAAATCTGGTAGCGAGTAAAGACCTGATCCCATTTATTGAGATGGTTGGATCATTTCAGCCGAAAAGTAAAGCTACCGTTGAGTCCTCGCATCCCCGAATGACCCAAATGGAAGGTGCTCCTATGACCTACCAGAGTGCCTTCACTCCGGTAGAGGCTGCTAAGCGCGAGGTGCTCCGCGCCATCAAGGCTAATTGGAGTGGTGATGCGAGCGAGCGTATGACACCCGATATGATAAGGTCTGGGGTTGCTCCTAATCCGACGGCAATATGGGCCTACTTAGATCGGCGAGCCAGAACAAGTGGCTACGAAATTAGTCTTGAAAAGGCGATCCGGACATTCCTTACCCCTGTTCAATTTACGGTTACCCGAAACTGTATCAAGCTGGGGCATCGCCGGTTTGACTCTGCTGAATTATGTGAGCTAGGTTTTCGGGGACGGATACCCAAAGGCCAGACCCTGAAGGTAAGTGGCTATGCCATGAATCTCTGTGTAAAATATGCCTGGCTAGAGGTTGATAACCGGTTAGTCGAGGTTCAGGCATTGTTGCCAATCCGTGATGATGAGCGGCAATTATATGTCAGCTTGGATGAGTTTAAAGCCGAGCAGGCCTCGCTTAATCAGGGAAAGGCCAAGCAGGAGGATTTTAATGTGGCCGTCACTATGAGCTACAGAAAAGCGTGTGTGATTGCCACCGGTAAGGAGCCGACTGCTGGCCGCTGGCGTGCTGGCAAGAAAAATCGGTCTCGTAGTCGCAAGGCGGCTGCTGGTGTAACTAAAAAAGCTACGATGCATAGGTAGGTCCGTATGGTAATGACTCCATGGGCAACAAGGTTTATGGAGCTCAGTGACGGGGTGGTTGAGGCTCGTACTCGATTCACTCCGTCGCCGCTGCTAAACCTGGATGCGTATCCCGCATACGAGGCCGCAAACCTGTTGTGGAATACGCTGCGCGAAATTTTTATTCTCACGCCGAGGACTTTAAAAGTAATCAGGCGAATTATTGCCGAGGCGAGTGCTTATTCTGGGCAGGCATATTCAGATCAAAAGGTATTTAAGAGCCGACTTTACAACCCGGTAGTCGATCCGTTGCCTGCAATATGCCTTACTGGTCCGGCGGGTGTAGGGAAAAGCACTCTGCTGAAAGCCATGAGTCGCTTGTTTGATGAGACTGACCAGATTGATGCCGGCGGTGGGCACAGGCTTCCAATGCGGACTTTTTTTTATTACAAAGTCTATCGAGGTTGTCGTGATGCTCAAATTTTACAGGCATTTATTGAAAGCTGTTTGGCATTAACCCTGAAAGAGGGGAGTATAAACGAGCCGCAGTCGGAAACAGTGAAATCGGTCACGAAGGCACTTGCTTTGGCTCAGAGATTGGCAAGTCGAGATGGCATCGCAGCCGTGATTCTTGATGAACTCCAGTTTCTTACTCAAAGCACGGCGGCTAATACTGCAGTGACTAAGACATTGCTGGAGATGACATACCTTGGTCCACCTCTGGTTTTTGCATCCAACTATGACATGGTGCATCGTTTGAAAAATAGGGGACAGCAAGATCGAGATCGCCTACTTTCACGGCATGTGCCTTTATTGCCAGAGATGCTTGCTATTCCTGAAGATTTTCAGGCATGGAAAGCGTACTTGGAGGAATGCATTGTGATTTCCGGTGGTTCGCTGGCTTTTAATCCAGAAAATGACGCGGAGCCACTTCATTGCTATACCTTCGGTTTACGACGGAAGTTGCTCGATCTTTTCCGGATTGCTTATGGGCATGCTCGTCTGCAGGGCCGGTACGCTGCAACTATGCAAGATATCGAATGGGCCTATTGTTCAGGGGAGTATTGCGAACACCGTGTGGATGTCGAAGAGCTGATCAGCATCCAATTGGGGCGTCCCAGTTCACGCAAAGACCTTATTTTTCCATTTGAAATGGATGCAGAGGAAACCCAGATCAGGATGGAGGAGCAGGAAGCACGACACTTCGAGAAGGTCACAGATCAAGCTACTGCTGCCTCGCTTTCTCCTGCAGAGAAGCGCTCGTACGTTGCTGCCGGTGGCACTGTGAAGGGGGCCAAAGGAAGTGGGCGCAAACCGTCTGGGGAGAAGCGTAAAAAGGCGCCGCCAAGGACCCTCGAGTCGCTGTTGGAAGGTGGACGGAAACGCTATGGTCAGGAAGGCTGAAGGAGTTACACGTCCGGTCCTTCGGGGGGATGGCAATCCGCCCTGTCTATGCTTTGAGTGGCAGGAAGTAATTGGCTGGCTAAGTCATTCCACTAATATTGCGTGTTTTGAGTTGTGAAATTCAAAGCATACGATGGGAATGTACGAATAACCTATGCAGCTGGACCGATGATGACTCGGCATATCGTGCAACGCTTGATGCAAATGGCGCCTAAGGGGCAGCCGATGGATACCAAGCAGCTAGTAGAGCTGGGAGTCAGCATGGCGATGGCGTCCTACCTGGTGAAGCTGGGGTGGATGTACCGCCTGTCGCCAGGGGCGTACATGCTGGTCGGTGACAAGCCTACCCGCGACGGTGCGATTGCTTTCCTCAGTCGAAAGATCCAAGGTTTGCATGTTGGGGGCAAGACTGCTCTGGCATGGCGGGGGGTAAGGCACAACATCGCCTTCAGGGAGCGAGTAGTACTCTGGGGGCGAACACCCTATAAGTTTCCTGAGTGGGTCAGCGGCGTCATGCTCTACTCTTACCAGACCACACTGCTATTTGATGAGGGACTGGCATACGAGTCATGGCTGACTCCCCTGCCGGTTGGTCATTCTGGTGTGCTTGTTTCAAGTGTCGAAAGAGGGCTGCTTGAACTGGTATCGGATGTCGGAAAGGGCCAATCATTAGAAGAGGCTAACAATTTGGCAGTGTCTCTGCGAACCCTACGGATACCCGTTTTAGATGCGCTGCTTTCACACTGCCCTCGGGTAAAAGTTGTACGGCTAGTACGTGATCTGGGATTGGCTGCAGGTTACGAATGGGGACGTGACTTGCAGAAGCACGTTGATCGCATTAGCAAAGGCAAACGTTGGTCGGTGCTGACCAAGCAAGGTGAGCGGCTGACGCTCAAACCATAATGAAAGGAGCACAATCATGCGCAGATTTGTGCAGGAATTTTGGCTGGCGGCAAAAGAAGGGCCACGTTTGTATTTTGCCCCGTTGATTGGCGCCATGCGTGGTGTCAGGGATGAGGTACTGGATCGTACGAGACGGTAACCGTAGTGCCCCGATGAGGCATTACCGTGCAGATACCCAGGGAGCAGGCTGCTGATCGGGGCGATCAGCTACTTATATATAGGTGTCTCCCAAGTGCCGCTACCTGATAGGGGGTGGGCCACATGCTCGTCTTTGTTGATACGGAGTTCACGGACTTCATCCAGATAGAACTGGTTTCGATCGGCCTAGTGGCTGAGGATGGTCGAGAGTTCTATGCCGAACGGAATGACTATCGTCGTGAAGATTGCAGTGACTTCGTTCGCGCCTACGTCCTTCCTCTGTTAGGTCGCATGGAGAATGCCAGCTGCTCCGCCCAGGAGCTGACAACTAGGCTGCACGGATGGTTTGCCGCCTTCGATCAGCAAGTTACATTGGTGTTCGATTACGCGGCTGACTGGGATCTGCTCGCTGATGCCCTGCAAGGTGAGGCAGGTCTGCCATTTCCGACCAACCTGGGCGAGAAATGGCTACTGACCCCCGAGGTGATGGGCACGGAGGTTTTCCAGCGCGCATTGGCTGCCACTTATAGTGCAGACCTGCCCCCGCATCATGCCTTGGCAGATGCTTATGCCTTACGATCTGGGTTCGTGTCATGGAGGCAAGCAACTTTGCCGCCCTCTTAGGGCTGCCCTGCTTGCATGGTCCGGTCGGCCGCGGTGTTTTTGGGGCCGGCAATTGAGGGCGACGGAATGGCACAGCGATTGAAGAACATTTTCAGCAGACTGTGCACGCCTCCAACTGACGGTGGGCGGCAAGTGTTTACGCTATCGAGGGCTGATGCGGAAAGGCTGCCGGAGCTGCCATCGATTGCGCTCATCTCCATCACCGCTCCCGAACGGCCACCGGCCAATATCGGTGACTTTCGCCACGTGCTGCGCATGAGCTTCGCTGATGTCGATTTCCTCAACCCCGTCCTGTCCGATAAAGCCCGGAAAAAGCTCGCACATGCTTTTACGGAAGAGCAAAGAGACGCAGTCTGCACCTTTGTCGAAGCGCTGCCCGAGGAGGTTTCGACCCTGATTATTCATTGCGAAGGTGGCTACTCACGTTCATGCGCGATAGCAAGGGCGTTACATCAACTGTATGGCTATCACGTTGGACAAGGCCATCTTTTGGACGCGAATCGCTCAATCGTGCGGGTGATACTGGGAGATGCCCCTGGATACCGAAAATTGAAGCGGAGTCACCACCGTTGAGTGCCCATGCCGTTTCATGGCAGTAGTCTTCTGCCAGGCATTTCAGGGTAGGGCTACCGTACCGTATCTTCCGGTTGCTCTGCCCGCACGAGCCGGGACAGTTGAGCTCCCATAAGCTAGTGTCCTCGGTGAATGGGACAGACCAGCCCCTTTATCCAGACTACTCTTCGGTCATTAGGTCATTTGCATGTATTCTTGGCTAAAACTAATACAAAATACGGTTTTGACATATAACACATATGGCATATTGGCTCAAGCTAGTGGTCTCAGTTGCAGCACAGACTGCTAAGTGAGAAAGAAAAAATTACGCGGTGATCTAGGGAGATGAGCAAGTATGAGTGATGACTCTGCACTGACGGAGCAAACCACCACCCGTAAGGAGACTAAAAAACTCTTCTTCGCCAATGGTCGATATGTGACCCGGGGAGCTCCTCGGAGCGGTGGCCTTGCCTCTGTGTATCAAGCGATGGATACCGATACGGGCAGTATGGTCGCTCTCAAGGTGTTTCGGTCAGGTGGTTGTACAGATGAGGTCATTGAAGAGTCTTTCCGTCGTGAAGTGCAAGCCTTGTCTGATCTGAAGCATCCCAACATAGTGCGGATTCTGGGGTCAGGTAGAGATGAAGATAACGATGCTCACTACATTGTCATGGAGTGGGTGGCGCAGGATCTGAAAAGCTATTGTGAGTCGAACAAATTTGCCAACTGGGCTGATTACTTTCAGTCCATTGGCCGAGGCATCCTGGAGGCATTGGTCTACGCACACTCGCATTCGACGGCCCATCGTGACATTAAGCCGACTAACGTGCTGGTCAGCACAGAGGGCCAGGTCAAACTCTGCGACTTTGGCATCTCGAAGATACGAAATTTCCTGGCTCCAGGGGTAACTCTGGCTCAGTTCGCGTCAGCACCGTATGCACCGCCGGAGCTAGACGACGGGAGCTACAGCTATAGCCGAGACGTCTTCGGGTTCGCTGCCCTGAGCGCTGTACTTCTCAGTGGGGAAACCGTCACTACGCATGAGGACATACTGGCAGCCTTGGAAAGGGGCCCCATCGATGAACCGGTGAGGCGAGTGCTGCGTGGTTGCCTGTCCTTGAATATTCCTGGTGCTCGGCCACAGAACGCGGTAATGCTCCAGGCAGAGTTGGGGCGCGCCGCCCCTGCGATTACAGAGCCTCTGCCAATTGTGCTCATCGTCGTTACCTCTCGGGTGAGGAGCATTGTGGAGTCCGATATGGGGCTTCGAGGTAACCTGGCAGAGCGCTTCCTAGAGCGTGATCTCACTGAATCCAAGGGGGAAGAAATTCCCTCCACGGCTGAACGTCCAGGACGTAGCATGCGGGTCTTTGGGGCGAAGTACGGCTACACCGTGGTCCCTGACGAGACGGAAAGCAAGCTGCGTATCGTAGATGCGCTGGAGTTCGCACCATCAGATTTGGAGCGCAAGCGCACTAACGCCTGCGACTTGCAGGTCAGGTTTGCATTTTCGGGTGCAGGTAGCCAAGCGTCCCTTGAGACCATTGAGGCAATGCACGAGCGGCTGTTGATCTTTGCTGGTGACCAGAAGCAAAGACGCCTTGAGGAAAAAGAACAGGCGCTTTACAGAACATGGCTGAACCTGTTGAGTGCCAAGACTGAACTGGAAAAGAAGCGCAAGGTACGCATCCAGTACCTTTTCCGTGAGGTGTCCGGTGAGTTCCTACGACTCATCCCAAAGCCGGAGTCGGGTGCAGCCTCCCTGTTGCATCAGGATGTCATAATCGGCGCTGGTGCTTTGGGCAATTTCACAGGTACGGTCACATCCGCCTCTGACGCCGGTATCGTAATTCGTCCAGGAGAGCGGAATAAGCTTGAATTGTCGTTCGTCCCTGAACACGGATTTGTCGAGACCGACACCACGAAGTCGGACGTTGCCCTAGACAAGCAGAAGTTTGCTGTTGAAACAGTCCGATACGGCCGGTCCGTCAATCCCGAGCTGGGAAAACTCATCGTCAATCCAGCAGAAGTGCAAGTTCCGCCGGCGGTGGAAATCGAATTCTTTCAGAAGGAAATCGACGAGGATAAGAAGCAGGCGGTGTTGACCGCTCTGGCAGGTCCGGATTTGATGGTAGTGGAGGGCCCTCCAGGAACGGGCAAGACCACATTCATCACGGAGCTTGTACTCCAGACCCTGCTCGCTAATCCGAATGCACGAGTACTGCTGACATCCCAGACCCACGTTGCGCTGGATAATTCACTCGAACGTATCGTGCACCGTTCAGGGGGGCGAGTCAGCGCTGTTCGTATTGGTCATGAATCCGATGACCGGATTGCTGACAGTACCAGAAAGCTGCTCTTAGACGCCAAGTTGCCTGAACTGCGCAAAACCGCGCTAGCGTCGGGCCGTGCCTTTATAGAGCAATGGGCTCAGGATCACGGGCTCAGCCTCAAGGAAACTCGAAGGGCCATGGCCCTTGAGCGACATGCTGGCCTGAAAGACCGCCTTGAAAGTGTGCAAGGCGAGTTACAAGAGCTTGCGCCCAAGGTTTCGGATGACTACCGCAAGACGCTGGACTCGGAAGCTCGAGCGGAGTTGGATGACCAATACCAAGGGCTGAGCAAAGAGCGGGAGGAGCTGGTCAAAGCTTTGAAGGAGTCCCTCCAGGACCTGGAGGAACACGTCGAAACGAAAGAGGAGTTCAAGGAGTTCTCAGAGTGTTCTGCGGCAGACTTGAGGGGATGGGCTGAGGCATTTGCCGTCGGAACGCCAGAGGGAGGGCAACTGAAAGAAATGCTTCTGGCTCACGCGGATTGGGAAACTCGGTTTGGCCGAAGCCGCGAGTTCAAGGCTGCGGTGATAGCTTCCGCCCAGATCGTTGCCGGTACTTGCTTGGGCGTGATGAGCGTTCCCGGCAGGAGTGAGATCGTCTACGACCTGTGTATCGTGGATGAAGCCTCGATTGCTACACCAACCGAGGTCCTGGTGCCTATGTCTAGGGCAAGGCGTACTGTGTTGGTGGGCGACAGCAAGCAGCTTTCACCATTTCAGGATCCTGAGCTGCGAACTTCAGGGTTGCTTGATCGCTTCAGATTGCGGGCTGAGGACCAGAAGTCGACCCTGTTCAACTATCTCAGTGAGAGTCTGCCCGCAGAGTTGCGTAAGACGCTTACAACGCAACATAGGATGCTGCCTGCCATCGGCAATCTCGTGTCAGAGTGCTTCTATTGCAGTGAGCTTCGTAGTGTGGAGAGACCGCCTGCCTCGTACTTGAAAGGGGCCCTCCCCCTCCCGGTCACCTGGTACTCAACCAGCCTGAAGCCGCATCATACATCAAGGAAAGTTGGCTCTTCACATTACAACGATTTGGAAGTCGAGTTCATTATCACCCTGCTGGGCCGCATGGACTTTCGCATCCAGAACGGCAAGGGAAAAGACAAGCAAGTCAGCGTTGCTGTCCTGACCGGCTATGGGGAGCAGCGTCAGCGATTACAAACCGCTGTTGAAACCAAGCGCCATATTTGGTCGAGCTACTCCGAGATATTTGTGAACGTGGTGGATGCATTCCAAGGACGCGAGGCAGACATTGTGCTGTTCTCGGTTACCCGTTCTGAGGCCAGAGGTTTGGGTTTTCTTCGTGAAATGGAACGCATCAATGTGGCGCTGTCCCGTGGGAAAGAGTTGTTGGCCATTGTGGGTGACCATCTTTACTGCCAGACCGTACCTGATGTCGTGAACCCTTTGAAGGATGTGCTTGATTACATCCGCCGGAACCCGGATACATGCATGCTGGAGGAGTTGTCGTAATGACGCTGGAGAACACTCTCATGGAAGCTGCGCATGCTCGGCCAGGCTATGAGCTGTCGACTTTCAAGGAAGCGGGTCTTCCGGTTTATGTCCTGACCCTTCGAATCCTGGTCCTGGAGCGAAAGCCGCTCGGCCCGATTGATGAGGCTGTCCTGCGCGCGGTGAGGGCTGGCCTTTCAGAACCGCAGGACATTGTTGCTTTTCTGGGGTTACAGTCATCTGTCATCACTCCAGTCCTCGCCGGTCTCAACACGAACGAGCTCATCAACTACTCTCGCGCCTCAGTTGACGATTCTGCAAAGGTTACTTTGTCAGCCAAGGGCAGATTGGCCCTGGCAGAGGCATCATCCGTTCGACCTCAAGAGCGAATGGTCCGTGTTTGCTTTGATGCGCTGGCCAAGAAACTCCTGTTCATCGCACCAGAGCAATTGAACAAGCCTCGCGAGATGAAGGATTACGGGTACTTTGAGGTACCCCACTGTAACAGTAAGCGGCCTGACGTGGATGACATCCCCATAGATGATTTCGATAGAATGCTACAGCGCATGCAGGCGCGAGAAGAAGACAAGGGTGAGCTGCTTGCGATACGCCGCATTGAGCGTCGCGAGTTACGCTACTTGAAATGCGTCACCCTGTTCTATCGCAGTCTGTCAAAACGTGACGAAATTGAAGTCGCTTTCTGGCGGGAGGACGGCCCAAGCCTCGAGCACGAGAACTATTTCCGGGCATTCGGAGGCCCTGGGTTGATTGGCGCCCAGGTGTTGGCTGAGTCTGCCCCAAGCATGCCGGATGAGAGCTTGCAGCCCTCACAAACGCTGTCTGCACCTCGGCTTCTCCTTGATACAGTCGAACTCCAAGCGGAGTCTTCGTCGCCTGAGAGGCCTCAGGAGGTTATGGTAGATACGATGCAGTCCGTTCTTTGCCATGAACATCCGGGGCTGCTCAAGGATGCCCTGCTGAACGCAAAGCAAAGGCTCCTAATCATTTCCCCTTGGATTCGTCACCAGGTAGTCAACTGGGAGTTCATTACCTGTTTGGGAGACGCCTTGAAGCGGGGAGTACAGGTATACATCGGCTATGGCATTGATGCTGGCGATGCACAAAAGAACAACGGAGCCCAGAATAAGCTTCCCATCACCCTGCAAGCTAAGAACGACCTTGAAGGCTTGGTACATAAATACAAAAATTTCCGTTTTGTCTACGTAGGTAATACCCATCGGAAATCGTTGGTCTGTGATGACTCCTTTGCAGTGACGACTAGCTTTAACTGGCTGTCTTTCAGGGGGGATACTGGTAAACCAAGAGACGAGCGGGGGTGGCTTGTCCGCAAGAAACAATACGTTGACATGCAGTTTCAAGACGATCTAAAGCTTCTTGAAGAGGGGTACAGCGGAGCACCTTCTGGCTCTCAGCCTTCACGCCCATCTCGGAGGGGCAAGGGACGAGGCTTATGAGCAGATATGCAACTCAAATTGAGCCCACATACGGCGTGAAGGTTGTATGGGAGCCAATCCCTAGCCTGTTCCAGTCCTGTCAGACAGTGAGATAAGAAAGCTGAACTACCTCGGCCCTTGGGACAAAGCTGTGTGGCTCTTGAGGTATCTAGGAAGGGAGGGGCGATTCAGTGGAAGTAAAAAAGGTGATCATATGGCAAATAATGATATTCTGAATGAATTTTTTCAATTTATTTATGACCAGGAAGCGTCGTTCTCTGAGCTTAGTTGGGGAAATGGCTCGCTTTATGTGGACCATGATGATGGTTTTAGGTCTGTGATTAAATTTTGCTTGTCCAGTGATTATTTTTCGGCAAAACAATCGCTGATAAATGAAGTTTCAGAATTCTCAAATATTAGAAGGCTAGAGCTTTACTATATTGGAGATTATGTATATGATATTTCGCCTGATTTTCGCATCTATGCCTGCAACGTACTTGATGCATGGAGAGGCTATCCTCAACTTCTAATGGAGGAGGAGCCGCTTGGTTATTACGTTAGATCGGGTGTTGCCAATATATTGAAAAGCCGGCTTGTTAATCTAGCAACTGGTGATGGAGCTGCGTACGAAAATTTGGTTAGTGAGATACTCGTTTTTTCCTTAAATACCTGCCTGTCTTCAGTTGACAATCAATCAAGATCTTATAATGGAAGAGTAAGGCGAGATATTGTACTCCGTTTGAGGCAAGGTTGTTTATTGCAAAGCCACTTTTTCTATGCAGGTCTCACAGCCAATAATATTATAGTTGAAGCAAAGAACTGTAAAGTAAATGAGGGTGATCATATACACCAACTTGAGAGGTATCTCTCTCCTTCAGCCCTTGCTTCCGTAGGCTTCTTGGTGACCAGAAAACCCCTCTCACATGAGCTCCTTGGGTGTGTTGCCGACCATAGACGAAACTGCAAGGGAAGGAGCGTTATTGTTCCATTTGATGATAATGTTTTGTTAAGCATGCTGGAAAATTCAGTTTATGGGCAATTTGATAATAATCAACGTGCAATAATTAATATTTTCGAGAGTGTGCTTTCAAGCGCGAACTGAACGGCATTGCTAGAGTGAATCACGATAAATAATTAACTTTTCCCAGTTGTTGTCAAAGATGGTTAATTATAAATTAGGCTATTGCAATAGCGAAATTCAAAACTAAGGACAGGCATCGTGAATGTCTCCGATTTCAAAGTACAATACGAACAACAAGCTCACTCTATTCTGTCAGGTGGGCTTGACTCTCTTGTGAGCTTCTTGACACACAAGTCAAAAGACGCAAAGCAATTCCGAGATGAATTAACTGCAATCTATGGCTTTGTGCGAACCACAAACGTTCCCGAATCTTGCGACATTAAGATCGGTGGAGAGGCAGAGAACTTTGATGCGCAAATTGGAGGGACTATCTTGGTGGTCGTCCGAGCGCTGCCGGATAATGCTCACGAAATCCGACGGCAGGTCGCACACGGCTCCGCGCCGGAAAGCCTTTACACATCCAGAGCTAGCTACTCCTCCGAAAAGCTTGCATTAATGCTCTTGAATGCACTCCAAAAAAAACAAGGGAAACACTACTCGGATACGCGGACCTTGCTTATATCTGTTGATGGCGAAGATACGCAGGAAGACGATGAACTTGTTAGCAATGCCATTGTCATTTTTAGGCAAACCGCAACCATAGAGCCATTCACTGCAGTATGGATGGTGGAGAGTGGCCGCCGTATCGCCTTTCGCCTCCTTCCTCCCGGATGAGCTGGTTCTGAGTGACTTTGTTAATGGAATGGACGCCCCCTACCAGTAGCGGCATCGAGGTGCCACAGTGAGAGTGCAACCGCCTCACTGACTGAAGGGAGCGTTACCATGAACTGTAGAACCATTGGGCTCGATCTCGCCAAGCAGGTGTTCCAGATTCACGGCGTTGATGAGCACGGCAAAGTCGTACTCCGTAAGCAAATACCCCGTCAGCAGCTAGCGGCTTTCTTCGCAAACCTGCCGCCGTGCATAGTCGGCATGGAAGCTTGTGGAAGTGCACATTTTTGGGCCAGGAAGCTCATGGCACAGGGGTATTTGGTCAAACTGATGGCGCCGCAGTTTGTAAAACCCTATGTCAAAGGTAGTAAAACGGATGCCGCCGATGCTGAGGCGATCTGTGAAGCCGTTTCCCGGCCGAACATGCGGTTTGTTCCTGTAAAACAAGCCGAACAGCAGGTGCTACTCGCCGTGCACCGGGCTAGGGCGGGATTTGTGAAAGCCCGGACGGCGCAAGCCAATCAGATGCGAGGATTACTGGCAGAGTTCGGCGTGGTAATACCACTGCACGTGCAATATTTGCACATACTGCTCAAATACGGGCGTGTCTGAAATTCTGTGTAAACTGCCCATTACCATCGCATCATTGACCGCTGGGTTTGGCTGACCGGTTTCTTCGCTCCCCGTCCTGAAACCCTTGCTATTGCTGGCTTTGACAGACTATGGCAACAAGCATGTACGTAACCCCTTGAAATCGTCACTGTGTGACAGACTTAAAATTATGGCGGTTACGTTGTTTTAGGGTAACAAAATCATAGACTTATGATTTGTTGTCATGACAGACTTTATTCTCTCCGATCAATGATCTGACAGTCTAGTACCGTCAAAATGGGAGATTGTCAGATCAGGTCTGAACTTCTACGTTTCATAAATCCCCAGAATCGGAAGGTCCCACTATCTACCGATCCGTATTCTGGGGGAGCCTCAAGTTTGGCCTTGCAACCGGTTTGTGTAACAAAGCCAATCAGGGTTTGTAACCAAGTAAGTGGGACAACTCCGTGGAGGTTTCTAGCAGCACGGATTTGAGTTGTTGAACCCGTTTGTCATCGTAACGGCTTCGCACGCCGGAGACAGCCAGTGCGCCGAGAAGGATGCCTTGAGCGCCGAACACGGGTGTCGCCACTGAGGCTGCCTCGGGATCACGCTCTCCAAATGACGCGGCCCAACCCTGCTCATGTATAGCAGCGAACTCTGGGGCCATAGATTCGCCAAAAGCCAGCAGCACCTTACCCGCCGCCCCCCGAGCAATGGGTAGGCGATCTCCTTCATGCAGCACCAAGCGGATGGCGGAGTCGGGCTCCACTCGCATTAAGCAGGTCCGCCATTCGCCCTCCCTGATATAAAAGGAACTGGTTTCTCCCAGTGTTTTGGCCAGCATGGCTAGCCGTGGACGAACCAGTTCTTCGAGGTGAAACGAGCGCTGATACTGCGTGCCGAGCCGGAACAACTCCGGTCCGAGCGCATAGGCGCCGCTTTCCAAGCGGCACAAAAAACCATAGCGCTGCAGCGACTCTGTCAATCGCAGGATAGTGCTCTTGTAAAGCCCCGTGCGGCGGGCGAGATCAGCCAGAGATAATTCAGCTTCGCCTAGGTGAAATACCGTTAGCAACAGTAGCGCTCTGTCTACTGCGGCAACGCCACCCGTTTGTTCTTTTGATTCCGAAACTTTCTCGGCACTCATGACCAGATCCCTTATTCAGTTGAGCCTTTGATGTGATATTACCATTGTCTCATCTGGATCCCGCCGCCGGACACGTGTGCGTTACTTGGCTTTTGCCACAAACTGATTGGTGAAAGTTTTGCTCAGGTCAATCTTGGCGCGCGCGACATTCTCGTCGTAATCGCTTAGCACCTTCTGAACGGTCAAGGCATCCTGAGGCTGCATCATGCCATTGCTGGAGAAGATCGCCTTGGAGCCTTTTAGGGCCCGGATGAAGCTTCCCTTGTCGCCGGTGATGGCCTCCTTCGGAGTCTTGTCAGCAATAGTTTCTGCTGTATTGCGGTAGATCCATTTCAGTGTTTTAACAAAGGCATTGACTAGGCGCTGAACAGTTTCAGGGTGACGCCGCATGAATTGGCGCGTTACATACAGGCAGGCTGTCGGATAGTTGCCGTCGAATAAGGCTTTGGAACCGGCTGCTGTTCGTGTGTCGAACAGAAAATGTGTGGTACTCCGCTGCTGAAGCAAGGTCGCGACTGGATCGAAATTGACCAGACTATCGACCTCCTTGCGTTCCAAAGCCGCCATGCCAGGCGCTCCCGAACCAACAGCGATGAAGCTTACATCCTTCTGAGAAAGGCCATTACGTTTGACGTAGTAGCGGGCGATCATGTCCGAAGAAGATCCGGGAGCGGTAATCCCCACCGTATGTCCCTTGAGATCGCTGCCTTTTTTGAGACCGGCTTCGTTTCGGGCGGCTAGCACTATGCCTGGCATGTCGTTGAGCAGGACAACGGACACGATATCCTTGCCCTTAGACTGCATCGAAATGGTGTGATCGTAAAATCCAACCACAGCATCGGTTGAGCCGGCGACCAGGGCTTGCAGCGCCTTGCTGCCTCCCGCCTGGAAGTTCTCGGTGCGAACGTTCAAGCCCTGCTCCTTGAAATGACCCAAGGATACGGTGAGAGACAAGGGCAAGTAATTCAGAATTTGTGAACCAACCGAAATGGAGAGCTCGGTCTTTTCTGGCGTTGCGGCTTGAATCGGTTGTGTCGTCAAACCCAGAGCAATAATTGTCAGACTGTATAGTTTCTTAAAATTGATCATGATGTCCTCTCCTTAGTGTGCAGCTTTTTTCCATGCCATTACGTGGTTCTCGATGAAGTCGACGACACGATCAAGCGCGATAACGAACAACGACAGCACGAGAATTCCGGAAAACACCCCAGTGGCATCGAATACGCCTTCGGCTTGCGCAATTAGGTGTCCCAGACCGGAGGACGAACCCAAGTACTCGGCCACCACCGCGCCCATTACGGCAAAGCCAACCGAGGCACGCAGGCTGGATAGGATCCAGGAGGCTGCAGAGGGTAGGTAGACGTGCCGCAGCAAGGCTGTCTTGCGCGCCCTGAGCAAGCGAGCGTTAGCCAGTACCACGGGGTTCACTTCACGCACTCCCTGATAGGTATTGAAGAAGGCGAGGAAAAATACGATGGTCACACCCAGTGCCACTTTGGAGGTCATTCCGAGGCCGAACCACATTACGAAGATCGGGGCGAAAAGGATGCGAGGAATGGCGTTGAGGAGCTTGAGAAATGGATCGAGTACCTCGGAGGCGGTTGGCGACAGCCCAAGCCATACCCCCAATCCAACACCGATCAGTGTGCCGAAGATGAAGGAGAGAATAGTCTCGAGCAGAGTAATGTACAGGTGTCGATAAATCTCACCAGAGGTAAACCAGACCCACACGCGGTCAGCAATGCTGACGGGCGAAGAGAAAAAGAACGGATCAATCCAAGCATTATGCGTACCGAGTTGCCAAAGGCCGAGACTCCCCAGCAGGATGATCAGCTGAATCCGTCGAATCTTAGAAACTCGTAGCATGACTCTTCTCCACTTCGGCACCGAGGATGCTCCAGATTTCCCGATAAAGTCTTATGTAGTCATCTGTCATGTTTATTTCTTCGACGATGCGTGGACGCGGTAGATTGATCGCAATCTCAGCGATGGGACGAGCCGCTGGGCCTGCGGAAATGACCACCACGCGGTCCGCTAAAGCAATGGCCTCTTCCAAGTCGTGAGTAATGAAGATCAAGGTCTTGCGATCTTCCTGCCAGAGGCGAAGCAATTCGTTCTGCATCAGGTGGCGGGTATGTACATCGAGCGCTGAGAAGGGCTCGTCCATCAGGACGATCTTGGGGGCTAGGATGAGCATCTGCGCCATACTGACTCGTTTCTTCTGCCCTCCCGATAACTGGTGTGGATATCGGGCCTCGAAACCAGATAGGCCTACTTTCTGCATCCACCGACGCGCACGCTCACGCGCTTCGCCCTGTGGTACGCCCTGAAATACTAGGCCAATGGCGACATTATCCAGCGCCGTCTTCCACGGAAGGAGCGCGTCCTGTTGCAGCATATAGCCAGCCACCGGATTCAAGCCCTGCAGCGGCTTGCCATACACCATTACCTTGCCTAGGACATGCGGCAACAAGCCAGTGATCACGTTGAGTAGCGTGCTTTTGCCACAGCCCGTTGGTCCCACCACTGCGACGAACTCGCCTTCCCTGACATCAAGGTTGACCTCTCGCACAGCAGTGAATTGACCGAACTGCACGGCTACATCTTTCAGTGATATGGACGGTTCGGAAAGATTGTCTAGATTCATCCTTTGTCTCCTTTGGTGAATACCTGATTCGGTCAATATTGTTGTTCTATTTGGCAGAACGATGTTCTGTAAGATAGAACTGCATGTGGGTACTGTCAACGCCACGAACATGCTGCACATGTGGTGACTCGCGGTTTTACGAAAACCCGATAGAGGGGAGAGATGGAAGGTAGAGCGGTGCAAAGCATGAATTGACAAGGGATTG
Source organism: Chromobacterium sp. S0633 (assembly GCF_024158805.1). Taxonomy (NCBI): domain Bacteria; kingdom Pseudomonadati; phylum Pseudomonadota; class Betaproteobacteria; order Neisseriales; family Chromobacteriaceae; genus Chromobacterium; species Chromobacterium sp. S0633. Next base: position 187,374 of record NZ_JAMZGH010000005.1, read on the forward strand.
ACGAGGCGACATTGCCTGTCGGGATGGGCGCTGAAGTAGGGGAAGGAGCTGTCGTAATTTTGCCAACACCTACTTCTTCTCATGCGGAACAGTTCCCTGTTGAGCTGTACGTCTGAGCGAGATAGATGGAGGAGAGAACTGAGCCGCATGTCAGGGGACAGGCTGTAACGAAATCTCGTCATGCCACTCTGCTTTGTTTAACAGATTGAAATAAAAGTGAATTTTTGATCTTCAAAATAGCTATTCAGCATGTATTCCTGGCTTTTGGCGCGCTCCTAACGCCCTTGACACTGAAATCAGCAGTTTCTATATTGTACCGTCTGACAGAATTGTGTTCTGTTAGGTAGAACAAACTTAGGGGCTTCAATCCCTGCTTAGGTGAGGGCATGAAAGCCGTCCCTATGAAGTGGATACCCAAGATCTGTGAAGGAGAAGCAAGCGATGAGAGGCTTGGTAGAGGTTGATGTGCTGGTTAGCGAAGTAGGGCCGCGTGATGGCTTGCAAAGTGTAAAAGCCACCATGCCGACAAAACATAAATTCCACTGGATTTCAGCATTAGCTGAGGCAGGGCTCCGTGAGATCGAAGTTGGTTCGTTTGTTCCGGCCAAGCTGTTGCCACAAATGGCCGACGTAGCAGAGGTGGTGGCGTATGCCCTGACATTGCCTGATTTGTCTGTTACGGCGCTAAGCCCCAATTTGCGTGGAGCTCAAGCTGCCTTTGTTGCAGGTGTTCACAAAATCACCTTACCGGTGTCAGTGAGTGAGTCTCATTCTCTTGCCAATGTGCGTAAAAGCCATGCGCAAATGATTGATGAAGTCAAAGCGGTGGTGGCACTTCGTAATGAGCAGTATCCAGCTATTCAGATCGAAGCGGGTTTGTCGACGGCATTTGGATGCAGCATCCAAGGCGTTGTGCCTGAAGATGACGTGATCCGGTTAGCTTCGCTGATGGTCGAGTGCGGAGTGGATGAAGTGGGTTTGTCTGATACATCTGGAATGGCTAATCCCAGTCAAATTCGTCATATGTTTCCGCGTCTGCGCTCAGAGATCGGTGTTGATAAAACGGGTAGCGCGCATTTGCACAATACGTATGGGCAGGGCCTGGCAAATGTGGTGGCCGCCCTTGATGTGGGGGTGACGACCTTTGATTCGTCGCAGGGTGGAATTGGCGGCTGCCCTTATGCGCCAGGCGCTACCGGCAATATCGTTACTGAGGATCTGGTGTTTTTGCTTGAATCAATGGGTTTGCGTACAGGCGTGGATATAGATCGGCTCATAGCCGCGCGAGAGGTTCTTGCCAGTGGTTTGCTAGGTGAGCCGCTCTATGGCTACGTGCCAGGAGCGGGTTTGCATAAAAGTTTTCGCTATGCCAAGGAGCTTGTATGAATCAAGACGCTAAGCCATTGCCGCTAACCGGCGTACGTGTCGTGGAATTTGTCCACATGGTTATGGGGCCAACCTGTGGGCTAGTGCTAGCCGACTTGGGGGCGGAAGTCATCAAAGTGGAGCCTGCTCCCGAAGGGGATAATACCCGCCGCCTAGGTGGGTCGGGGGCTGGATATTGGATGACTTATAACCGTAATAAAAAGAGCTTTGCTGTTGACCTCAAATCGGAAGAGGGGATGGCTGCAGTCAAAAGATTATTGGCAACTGCGGATATTGTCACCGAGAACTTCCGTCCCGGCTCAATGGACAAGCTGGGTATTGGATATGACGGGGTAAAGGCTATCAATCCTGAAGTGATTTACTGCTCAATGAAAGGTTTTTTGCCTGGTCCGTATGATCATCGAACGGCTCTTGACGAGGTCGTGCAGATGATGACGGGGGTGGCTTACATGACGGGTCCGGAAGGACGTCCACTCCGGGCTGGCGCCTCCGTCAACGACATCATGGGCGGCATGTTTGGAGCTATCGCCATCCTGGCTGCACTGCATGAGAGAAGAAGTACTGGAAAGGGGCAGTTTGTGCAGTCCGGCCTTTATGAAAACTCAGTATTTTTAGTGGCTCAACATATGATGCAGTATGCCGTGACTGGCAAACCGGCGGCACCCATGCCCAGCCGTATCTCTGCCTGGGCCATTTACGATGTGTTTATTACGGGGGATGGTGAGCAGGTATTTGTAGGAGTGGTGAGCGATTCCCAATGGAGGGTGTTCTGTGAGGCTTTTGGCTTCCGCAAGCTAGCGGCTGACGAGTCATTGGTTGTGAACAACCAACGAGTGCAAGCGCGTGATCGTTTTCTGCCTGTAGTGCGTAAACACTTTGGTCAAATGAGCAAACAGGAGTTGATGTTGATCTGCGAGCGCGCTGGATTGCCATTTGCTCCGATCCAAAGGCCGCAAGATCTCTTTGATGATAAGCACTTGGTGGAGTCTCAAGGGTTAACGGATGTGACCTTGCCAGATGGTCGCACAGTCAAGGTACCCATGCTGCCATTTGAGATGGACGGTCGACGTTTTGGTTCTAGATTGGATGTTCCTTTGCCTGGTAGCCATTCTGAAGCACTACTGAAGGAACTGGGCTATTCCGCTAAAGACGTGGCTGTCATGCGGAATGCCGGTGTAATTAATGGTTGATGCGTGTTGTGGCAATGAATTTCTCAAAAACTAAACGCAAAAATATAGTTGGCGGAGTCTGTTAGGAGGGGGAATGGCGGGCAACTACTTGCCTGTACGTGAAGATTGGTTATCAAAAGGAGTGGAGGCAGTCATTGAACCTATGCTGCCGATAGTGGATGCTCATCACCACTTCTATGAGAGGCCTGATTGGAACTACAAAGAAAAAGAATATCTCTCCGATCTTACTATGGGGCATAACATCGTTGCCTCCGTTTATATGCAGGCATTAACACGATACAGAACAGAGGGTGATGAGTTGTTGATGCCAATTGGCGAGACCGAGTATGTTCGTGAGCTTGCTGACCGCAACGCAGGTGAGCAAGTAGAGATTGCTCGAGGCATCGTAAGCTATGCCGACTTGAGGATAGGAAGGGAGGTTGATAGGGTTTTACAAGCACATATTGAGGCAGGAGGAGGTAGAGTAAAGGGGGTGCGCCATCTTGTTGCCTGGGATGCCGATAGCTCTTTGGCTAATCCTTTGTCTGCAGCGTCAAAAGGTTTGCTCCAAGATAAATGCTATCGTGATGGTTTTTCGCGGCTTGCTGTGTTTGGTTTGAGCTATGATGCATGGCTATTCTTTCCTCAGCTTCCAGAGCTTTTTGAGCTTGCGAAAGTTTATCCTGAAATACCGGTTATTATCGATCATTGTGGAGGGTGCGTCCGCGTAGGTGTTTACGCTGATTGCCAAGATGAAGTCTTCTCTACATGGAGAAAGTATATTTATAATATTAGCTCTCTGCCTAATGTATATATTAAAATTGGCGGGCTCGGCATGAGAATAAATGGCTTCAATTTTGATAGACTGGAAGAAGCGCCTTCGTCAAAAATATTGGCGCAGGCCTGGCGGCCATGGGTTGAAACCTGTATTGATGCATTCGGGCCAGAGAGGGCGATGTTCGAAAGCAATTTTCCTGTCGACAAAGGTTCTTATAGTTATGTGAATTGTTGGAATGCATTTAAAAAGCTTACTCACAGTATGTCGACTTGTGAGAGGGAAGCTTTGTTTTTTGGTACGGCGAATAAAGTATATAAGCTTAAAATTTGAATAATATCTATCTTGAGTTGCTGTAATTGATCATTGAACGGCAGGTCAGAGTCGGCCTGACTTTTGGCGTTCTTGGGGCGCAGCTAATATCGTGGACTGCCCTGGTTTTTGTAGACCGCTCCTTCTATTCCGGTGCGGGAGGGCGAGGTCTGATTTGCTGAGGGCCGGTGGGATTGCTAGGCAAGGGCGTTAAAAAGCAAGCTCACACCACTCGTACACTTTGCTTTTTCATTCGTTTTTGCCTTGTCTCGTCCTTGCTCGAGGGACTTTGGGCAGGCTCTGAGCCGGGCCGAAGGCCCAGACCACAGCTATAATCCCCCTCCGTGGCGAAACAGATCTGAATGCGGGATAAGCGATGCAAGTATCGGCCTTGGAACGGCAACTGAATTTTCTGAGAGAGATAGACCGCTTGAAGTCGGTGCTGCGGCAATCGCCGTTGCTGGACCAGAGCCGCCGGGAGAACTCGGCCGAGCATTCCTGGCATCTGGCGATGTACGCCTTGCTGCTGGGCGATTACGCCAGCGGTCCGGTCAACACGGACCGGGTGATCAAGATGCTGCTGCTGCACGATGTGGTGGAGGTGGACGCCGGGGATTTTCCCATCCACGGCCAGGCTGTGCCCGGGGCGCAGGCGGAAGCGGAGGCGAGGGCGGCGGAGCGTTTGTTTGGCTTGCTGCCGCCGGAGCAGGGCGCTGAGCTGTTGGCGCTGTGGCGGGAGTTTGAGCGCGCGGAAAGCGCCGATGCCTGTTTCGCCAAGGCGCTGGACCGTTTCCAGCCTTTGCTGATCAATGTCTTTACCGGCGGCGGGACTTGGACGCAGAGCGATGTTTCGCTGGAGCAGGTGCTGTCCCGTTATGGCCCGGTGATCCAAAAGGGCGCGCCGCAGCTTTGGCTGTTGTGCGAGCAGTGGGTGCGCCAGCATTTTGCGAAGCAGTCTGTTTAGGGTCGCTAACCAAACCCCTGATGCTGTGTTGCGCGAACCTGTTTACGATCTGCTGCGCGTCGGCGATACCGCGTTGAAAACATCGTCAAAATGCTCATGTACCGGATGTACACTCCGCTTTTTCAGCCGCAACGCCTTGTCTCGCCCTTGCTCGCGAGATCGTAAACAGGTTCTTAGCCGTAAAACTGAGTTTTGTGAGCGGCTCTTAACGCTATTTCAGATCGGCTTCAGCGCCCCAGCGATGGCTTGCCTCCGCCGCGCACGGTGCGCCAGGCGCGGCTTTCTTGTGCTGCCGGGTGCCGCCGGCTTGACGCTCTCCCGCTCCTCCCCAACAATAGCCCCCGCGCCGCAGCAATCGCGGTGCTCGGGTTTAGTCTCCCGACTTGGACTTCTACCGCGGATGCGCTGTTTCCACAGCGTATCCGTTGCCATTGCTTTGCCTATTCGGGCGGGCCGTGGCAAGTGGCGCCCTCGCGGGCGCGCCGGTTTTAGTAGAAGTCCACCGGTAGACTAACTCTTGTCATGTGCCCGCCCTGCCGCTTTGCGGCATGGCCCTTCTGCTCAGGAGGTTGCAAATGGTAAAGCTTGTCCGTCCGGTGCTTGGCATCGATCTCTCTTCGTCCCCTGCTGAAACTCAAGACATCCGTCAGGACGCCGCATCCCCACTCCCGCCGCTAGGGCCGCGCTCGCGCTACCGTTTTGTCGGCAGCGAAGCCAAAGACCTCAGCCTGCCCTTTGTCCGCCGCGTCAAAGGCCGCACTTATCCGCATTACTGGCAGCCGGCCGAGGCGGAGAATGCGTTCAAGGCCAGCGCCTTGGGCCGTCAATACGCGGCCCATCTGGCGCAGCTGCTGAAACTCAACCGCCAGCACGCCGCGCGCGGGCTGTTGTTCCGCATCGCTTGCGATATGGATTTCCGCGACCACAGCCACCGCCGCAGCATGTGCAAGAGCTTCTTCAATTATCTGGAGATGTTGTTGAGCCTGGGTGTGGCGCAGATTGATCTGCCGCGGCATGTGGCGGCGGTGCAGCAGCTCTACCTGAGCCTGGACGAGTTGGACGCCTTGCCGCGCAAGCTGGGGCGGAAGAAGAGGCGCTAAGCCGGGGAGGGCGCTGCCGGCCCTGCGGGACTGGCTGTGAGTGCCCTCTTGGACAGGCTTTTATCCCGCTCCCGCATTCCGCTTTCATCCCATTTTCATTCCGCTTTCATCCGGCTTTCTTCGTGTTTTCCCCTTGTTTTGCGCGCCAGCGGGTCCATTCGCTCTGAGTCGAGAGGGGAGGATGGCATCCGCGCGTTCTCGTCCGCCGGGTGTTTTGAGAGTGCTCTTATAGAGTTTGATCGTCGGCTTTTCGATAATGACGTGCCAAGTACAGCTTAAGGCCGTATTTGCAGGTTTTATTTTATAGACCTCTATTGAAAGCGAAATGATGAATAAAGTCGTGCTGCCTGCATTGCTGGCTGCGGTATTCAGCGTCGGCGCCCATGCCGCCGACCCCATTCCTGGTTCCACTCGCGCTTCCGCCGAATGGGATGTGACCGCGGATAAGGATAGCTCGCACGCTATCGAAATCACGGCTAAAAAGCCGAATGTGCATTTCGTGTACAGCCCGATTTCCAAAACCATTGAATCCAAAAACCTGGATTTCGATATCCGCATGCTGAATTCGGATGAATACACCATCAGCGGCTATAAGGTGAAAGCCTCCTCGGTCCAGCATCAGCTGAGCCATACCGCGTCCATCGGGGAAATGGATTTTGACCTCAGCGTGACGGACCATGCCGGCAAGCAGGTGAAACTGTCGGCCGAACCGAAGGATCTGGACGGCCTGTCCGGTTTTGGCGAATTCGCAAAAGTGGCTTCCATCGCCGGAGAGAATAAAGGCACTTCTCAGCTGAAAGCGGAGTTTGCCGGCGGTAAGGATTCCAGCGGCGTCATGGTGACCGAAGCGTCTAAATTGAGCGATGGCCAATACGTGGGCAAATTCGATTTGATCCTGGACGCGTCCTGGCAGAAAACAGTCAAAACCGAAGAAGAGAATACGCAATTCTCCGTTCGCTGATTTCAAAGGGTAGCGCCAAAAAAGGGAGCCTAGCTCCCTTTTTATTTTGAGGAGTTTCAGCTTATGCCAGGGTGCTTCAGATTTCACGCTTTGGCCTGTTTGCTGCTGCCGGCATGGGCCGGGGCGATTCAGGTTTCCGATATGACGGCGGCGATGCCGTCCAATAAAGAGGCGGTCACGATCCACGCCAGAAACACCGAGCAGCAGGCGTCTTTGCTGTCGGTGAGCGTGACGCAGGTGGACTCTCCGTACGAGGGCGCGCGCGAGCTGAATACGGACGGCGCCAGCCTGCAATTCACGCCGGCGCGGGTGTTGCTGGCGGCGGGGCAGGATCAGGCGGTCCGCTTCATCTACAGCGGCCCCAAGGACGACAGGGAGCGCTATTACAAGGTGACCTGGAAGAACGCCTTGCTGGGCTTGGCGGACGAGGGCGCGGATTCCGAGAAAAGCGGCGACGTCGAGTTTTTGACCGGCATCAGGACCAATCTGCTGGTGCTGCCCAAGCAGCCGCGTTTTGACTACGCCTATCGGCGCGGCCATCTGGAAAACCGGGGCAATGTGTCGTTTCAGGCGATTGCCTACGGGCCGTGCAAGCAAAAGCGGCTGGGCGAGGTCTGCAAGGAGCGCTATTGGATTGGGCCGGGCTACGCGGTGAATTTCAAGACGATAGACAGCAGCCAGGGCCAGGACAAAGTGATGTTGCAGCGGGATGGAAAATTCTTGGACGCGGAGAAAGATGCGCCGCTTGACGACGCATGACGGCGACGACGGTGGGTGAGGCGAGATGAAGCGTGCGCGGGATATCGTTCTTAAAAACGGGATGGCTTTTTTAAGTGCGCTGCTGTTGGCGGAGACGGCGCTGGCGGCGGCGGATGCCGAGCGGCGGCCTTTGGCGCAGCAAGTGCAGTTAAACAAGCTTGCCTTGTCGGCGGAGATCAAGGACCTGCTGCGCGAAGGCGTGTCCATGCCGCTGGTGGCGCGTTCGGCGCGGCAAGCCTCGGACGAGGGCGTGGTGTCGGCCACGCTGACGGTGAGGCTGCAGGCCGACGGTTCGATGCGGCTGGACAAGGTCAAACCGCTGCTGGCCAACAACAAGAGCGTGTTGAGCCCGTCCGCGGTCCAGGCTTTGCGGCAGGCGACGGGGCGGACGTTTTTGCCGGGCGGGGCCTTGAGTCTGGGCGACGCCGAGCGCTTGCAGCTGGACATGATGGCGATGCGGGTGGATCTGTTTCTGGAGCCGGCCGGTTTCGCCGCCGACGATGCGCATCTGCGGGAGTCCGTGTTGCAGGCGCCGTCCTCGGGCGGGCTGTCCAGCGTGCTCAAGTACGCGTTCAACGGCTATAGCTCGCGCAATCAGGGGCGCGGCCATTCTTCCGGCTATCTCACTTTCGACGACACCACGTCCTTGGGCGTGGACCACGTCAATGTGATGGGCTCCGCCTATCTGGACGATTCGGCGGCGGATCAGTCCGTAACGCTGGACCGCGTCATGTATGAGCGCGATATCGACGGCAAGCGGCTGGCGCTGGGCATGGTGGACGGCTGGAACCTGCAAAGCCTGGGCAATGTGTCCACCTTGAACGGCAGCCGGATGTACGGGTTCTCCTACGGCAACGTCAGCCAGACTCTGAAGCTGGACCCCGGCCAGTCCTTGAATCCCATCGATGTCTATCTGCCGGCCACCGGGGAGGTGCGCGTCAAGCGCGAAGGCCGCTTGTTGAGCACGCAAAGGCTGGGCATGGGCAATCACCGGCTGGACACCTCGGCCTTGCAGGCCGGCGTCTACGACGTGGAGGTGGAGATACTGGTGGCCGGCCAGGTGCAAAGCCGCCGCGTGTACCGGATCAACAAGCCGGTGGGCGGCTCCAGCCTGCGCGACGGCTTGAACTGGCAGCTGTGGGGCGGCGCCGGAGAGGCGATGGCCCGCTACGGCGATCAGGGCGCGCCGGAGGACGAGGGCGGGGCTTACCGGCCCTTGTTCGGTGTGTCGGTGGGGGCGCTGTGGCATGAGGTGGACTGGAATCTGACCCTGTATCAAAACGACAAGACCACGGTGCAGGAAGGTTTCGCCTCTTGGCAGCTGTCCAGCGCGCTGCGCGCCAGCGTGCAAAACCTGTTGGCCAGCGACGGCGCCCGGCGCCGGGTAGGCACGCTCAATCTGGCGCTGCCTCGCGGCATCGGCAGCCTGTGGCTGACCGGGGAGCGCGGCGCCAAGGGCCGGCGTCTGAATTTCTACGCCCGGGATTACGATTCGCTGGGCGCTAATTTCAATTTGCACGGCTGGGGCGTGGACGCCGGGTCGATCAACCTCAGTTACGACCGGGACCGGAGCAGCGGCTATCGCTATATGCGCGCCGATTATTCGCGGCAGATGTACAACGGCAAATGGGGCGGCGCTCAGTTGCAGCTCGGCAGCAGCCGCAATCTCAACGGCGGCTCGGTGGATCAGCAGTATTACGCGATGCTGACTTTCAACCTGGCCATGGACGGCAATTTCAGCGTGGGCATGTCGCATCGAGACGGCGGCGACACGCTGGACCTGTCGGCCAGCAAGTCGTTTGAAAACAGCGTGATCGACGATGTGGGCGCCAATGCCAGCATCAGCCGCGAAGGCGCAGGCGGCCAGTCTTCCAGCTTCGGCGCTTACGTCGGCTTCAACGGCCGCTACGGCCAGGGCAATGTGTCGGTGGACGCGGAGCGGGACAGCCGCAGCGCCAGCGTCAATATGCAGGGCGGCCTGGCCTGGGGCGGCGGCGCGGTCGCCGCCGGCGGCGGGCAGGACGAGGCCGGCATCGTCGTCGATGTGCCGGGAGCGCCGGACGGTGCGCTGGAGGCGGTGCTGAACGAGCAAAGCCACAGCTTGCGCCAGGGGCGCAATTGGATCGCGGCGCCGGCCTACAACACTTATCACTTCTATGTGCGCGACGCGGAAAGCGGGCAGGCCAGCTACGAGGTGTCCGACACCGACCATGAGTACACGCTGTACCCGGGCAATGTGGTGCGGGTGACGCCCAAGATCAAACGGATGGTGACGGTGTTCGGTCAGCTGACCGGCGTCGACGGCGCGCCGCTGCGGCATGTCATGGTGCGCAACCATATCGGCCAGGCCCGGACCGACGAGCAGGGCAACTTCGCCATCGACGTGGATCAGCGTTATCCGGAGGTCAGCGTCGAACCCGGCGCGGCGGAACGCTTCCGGGTCAATCTGGATTTGAAGGACGCCGGCGCCACGGCCTGGCTGGGCAAGATCGTCTATGGCCGGGACGCGGACCGGATTTACGCGCCCTTGCGCGAAGACGAAGGCTGAGCCGGCGTGCGCAATCCCCTCATCACCCCATCCCAGCAGGACAGACGGACTGAAATGAAATACTGGATCTCAACTCTGATCTTCATGGCCGGCCTCGGCGCGGGGCTGGCGCAAACGACGCCGGCCGGCGTTTCGCAGGCCGCGCCCGGCGCGGGATTTCTCCCGGTGCGGCCCCTTCCGGCGCCGGCCAAGCCGCCGGAACCCTTGGGCCGGCAGGAGTGGCGCAGCCAGCAGGACTTGATCCTGATTGAAGACCGGCTGGCCGGCACTCAGTATCTGAGCACCCTGGGCAGCAGCGGCGGCATCCTGCCCGGCAGCCAGGCCCAGGCCGTTTTCGGCGCGCGCGCGCCGCGCGGCGGCGCCAAGAAAGTGGCCATCTGGTATACCCATCAGCCGGACGCCCAGGTGCGGGAGATCCGCCAGTTGCAGCCGCTGCAGGCTTTCCGCGGCATGGCGGACGCGCACGGCGCGGCCATGGGCCTGAGCGGCGACGGCTTCAGGCCGGCGCAGGGCCGCCAGGTCAACCCGGTGTTGAGCGAACTGGCTTTCGACACCATCGCCAAAGCGGCGCCGGGCGCGTCGCGCGAGCTGTCCTTCGTGGAAACCCTGGCCGGCGGCGGCGAACGCCGCTTTGTGACCCAGCTCAGCAAACGCGCCCATCTGATCCTCAATCCCGCGCCGGCCAATAGCTGCCGCAATGAAACGGTGGACGGCGTCGCCGGCAAGCTGTGCGTGTTGCGGACCATTGCCGGCCAAAGCAATGCCGGCAGCGGCGGCGATCTGATGTTCACGGTGCGCGCCAAGATGCTGGCAACGCCCAAGGCCCGTTTCCGGGTGGGCGGGGAATGGCGGCATATCAACGACAGCGTGCCCATCGCCGCCTTCGCCCGCGCCAGGGCGGTGGAGGTCTTCTTTGTGCCGCCGCCGGCGGAGCAGTTGCAAGCCTTTATGACGGCCCATCCCAAGATCCGGCTGGATAGCTTGGTGGAGGCCGGTTTTTACTCGCGCTCGCGCTTGTTCCGCGGCGACCGCTTCAATCTGCAATTGCCCGCCATGGGCGGGGGCAAGCCGCCGGTCCAGCGGCGCTATTCGCGGCTGGGTCTGTTGTTGATCGACGATCAGTCCAGCGGCCGTCAGTACGTGACCACGGTCAGCGGCAGCCGGGATCAGGCCATTTACGGCGAGCGCCATCCGCAAGACGGCAGCCGCGCCGCCGCCTGGTATCTGGAAGCCGGCGCGAGACCGCCCTTGTTCGCGCTGCAGCAGCTGGGCCGCGCCAGCCCCGCCGGCGGTTTCGCCGGTTTTGCCGACGCTCAGGGCCAGGTGCGGGGCGGCCTCAGCGCCGCCGCGCCCTATCTCAATCCGGTGTTCAGCGAGGCGGCGTTCGCCGCGCTGCTGCACCAGCCGCTGGGCGGGCAACAGCGCTTGACGGTGGAGGGCTTGCGCAGCGGCGGGGAGGCGGTCAGCTACCAATTGAACGCCAGCCAGCAGGCCAGGCTGACCCTGGCCGCGCCGGAGGGGCCGGCTTGCCGGCCGGACACGGTGGACGGCGTGGCCGGCCAGCGCTGCGTGTTGCGGCGGCTGGCGGCGGAGAGCCGCGCGGGCGGCGACATCCGCCTCTTGATCCGCGCCAAGCGCCCCTTGCCCGGAGGGCGCTTCCGCGCGGGCCGGGAGTGGCGCCGGCTGGGCGAGAGCGCGGCTGTTGCCGAATTGAGCGGCGCCCGTGAGTTGGAGCTGTTCCTGCCGGCCGCGTCCGGCTTGCTGCGCGGGCCGTCGGCGCCGGCGGGCGGGCAGGCGCTGTCCTCGCTGGTGGAGGCCTATTTCTATTCCAGCGGCCGCCAGCACCAGGGGGACCGCTTCGCGCTGAGCTTGAGGGACGGCTATCTGCCGGCGCCGCAGGCCAAGGCCGGCGCGCTCAAGCTGCTGACGATAGAGGACGAACCCAGCCAGCAACACTACATCACCACCTTGCAAGCCGAGCCGGGGCAAAGCCTGTACGGCGCGCGGCGACCGCGGGCGGGCCAGCGCGCCGCCACCTGGTATGTGGAGGCGGAGACGGCCAGCGGGCGAAGCGGCGAGCTGCAAGCCAGACAGGCGTTGCCCGCGGCCTTGATCGCCGGTTTCTCCGACCGCCAAGGGCGGGTCAGCGTCGGCCGCGCCATGCGGCAGCCGGGGCAAATCCATCCGGTATTCAATGAGCGCGCCTTTGCGGAATGGCTGCGTCTGCCTCTGGGCGGCCGCCAGTTGCTGACGCTGGAGGCGGAGCGCGGCGGCCAGCCGGTGACGGTGCGGGCGCAGGCGGAAAAAAGCGCGATGTTGCGCCTGGGCCCGCCGCAGGCCGCTTGCCGTCCGGAGACGGTGGACGGGATGGCGGGACGGGTCTGTGCGCTGCGCTCGGTCGCGGGCGAGTCCCAGGCGCAGAGCGGCGGCGGCGTCCGCTTCAGCGTCCGCGGGCCGCAGATCGCGGCCAAGGCGCGTTTCCGGGTGGGGACGCAGCCTTGGCGCCGGCTGGGCGAGAGCGTGGAAGCGGCGGAGTTCGCCGGCGCCAAGGCGGTGGAGCTGTTTCTGCCGCCGGCCGGGCGCGGCCGCCAGGCGCAGGGGATGGAGGCCGTGTTTTATTCCGGGGAGCGCGACGATGTTCTGGTCTTGCCGCTAGACGCGCCCAAGCCAGAGGCGGCGGGCGGCGAGGTGGACTTCGTCTTCGGCTCCAGTCACGAGGGCATGATGAAAACGGTGCCGGCTTCCATCACTCTGATGCTGAATGAGTCGGTGGTGGCGGGCGGGCCGAACGAGATCCGGTTTGCCGGCGTCAGCGACTCGGTATTGGAGAAAAAAGCGCATGTGACGTTTTCGCCGGCCATGCTCGGCGACCAAGACATTTCACTGCTCGAGACGCTGAAACTGCCGGTAGGCACCGAGGCGCTGAGTTTCGACTTTAAGCATGCCTGCTTTGAAAAGAATGAAAAGAAGGAGTGCACAATCGATAAGGATTCCGGAACCAAGGCGGTCGGGGTGACCTTCAACGGCCGGGGAGTCGCTCAACCGCCATGGTTCCGCTGGTTTGAGAAGCCCGCGGCGAGAATCAATAACGTTAGCGTCAGCCCGGATAGGGTCAACACCGCTGTGGAGACCAACGTCGAGTTCGCCATCGATATCGCCGATGGGCTTGGCGCGGGGACGCATGACCACGCGTTGGAGTGCGATCTGGGCACTGCCAATAAGTTGTTTGGCGATCCCGACTTTGTCGAGCTCATGGATAGCAATGAAAGGTTTATCGGCAGGCTGCCCTTGAAGGGCAGCCAAACACTGGAAATTTTGCCCAGCCAATATTCGTTCCCGGTGAAGTTCTCCTTGCGCACCAAGGCTGGGGAAAAGCCAGGCCTTGTTAGACTGTCTTGCGAGTACAACTATTCCGGCTGGTCCTATCCCTCGGTGAAGATCATCGAGGAAGACCTGAGTCTGGCCTCGATCGAGGGGCCGGACGAGGGCCGGGTTGGGGAGGATTTGGAATACCGGATCTTCACCGACGGGATCTCCCTTGGAAAGCGCAATCTGACCGTTACCGTGGCGGGCAAGGACGTGCCCTGGGGGCTGGACATCCCCACGCTCCATTTCGGCGAGACCGAGATCAAGCCGCAATGCGGCAAGGATTGCGTATTCACTTTCAAGCCCGCCGAGGGCAATAAGGTGACGCTTCAGCTGGGCATCAAGGGCAAATCGGTCAGCGGCCGCCGCGACGCCTACCATATCGCGGTCAGCCTGGAGGGGGACAAGACCTTGGACAAGGATTTCTCCATTGTGCCGAACTGGGCGCTGGAGTCGCTGGTGTCCAGCGGCGATGTGGCGGCCGGCGCGCCGCTGCGTTACCGGCTGCGCTTGAACGCGCCGGCGGCCCAGGCGCTGACCCTGTGGCTGCGGACCCGGCCTCAGGACGGCCAGGCCGTGGACGATGGCTACGAGGGCGGCCGGGTGACGGTGAAGGACGGGGACAAGGTGCTGGCCGCCGCGCTGAACACCGGCGATTGGGGCGCGGTGACTCTGCCGCAGGGCAGCGAGAGCATGGTGGTGGAGGTGCCGACGCGAAGCTTTGACGATGGCGTCCGCAACACGCGCGCGCTTGAGCTGGGCGCGGCCTTGAGCGAAGACAAGCCGGAGGCGGAACCGCCCGCCGCCAAATACGCCATCGGGCGGATTTATCAGCCCAAGTCCAGTGTTTCGGTATTGCCGGCCAGCGAGGGTTCGAATCGCGGCAGCGGCTGGGTGGGCGCGCCGGACGGCCGGATTCGGCTGGATTACCTGATCCGCGCGCAAATGGCCAATCTGCCGCCGGCGGGCGGGCCGGAGCGCGGCGCGACGCGGCGCTACCTGAGTCAGCGCGGCCTGGGCGCGGTCAAGGCGAGCTTGTCGCTGGACGGCAAGCACGGCGCGAGCCAGCGGGAGGGCATGTGCCGTTTTGCGCTGCAAAGCGATGCGCGGCAAGGGGTGCTGTTCCCGGCCTGGCTCACCTTCGACGCCGACGGCGGCGGCCGGCGCGAGCCGGACAATTGTTCCGGTACGGTAAGCCACGATTTGAGCGCCGGCGCCTGGCTGGACGAGGGCAGCGATCCCGCCCAAGGGTTGGAGAAACGGAAGCTGCCGTTCAGCCTGTGGTTCCAGCTGGACGATCCGGTGTCGCTGCTGACCACCGAGGGCGCGCCGTGGTATGGCCGCGCGCTGGGCTCGGGCGCGGTGCGGGTGGACATGAGCCTGGAGCTCGCCCAATAAGCAGGCGGATGCGCGCGGCCGTCTCGGCCCGCGCGTCGGCGGAAGGAAACGAAGATGTTCATGAATATGCGAAAGGCCTTGCCGGCGCTGCTGTGCGCCTTGCCGGCGATGTCGGCCTGGTCCTTGCAGATGGCCCCGGTGATCGAGTTGGACGCCGACCGGAACGAGATGCGGGTGGAGTTGAAAAACGATTCCCGGCAGCCGCACAGCTACCGCATCGTTCTGCGGCCCTTGGCCGGCCTGGAGGCCGGCGCGGGCGAGGACGCCGAACCGGCCACGGTGGACGCGGCGCCGGCGCGTTTGAGCTTGAAGGCCGGCGCCAGCGGCGCGATCAAGCTGCGTTACCGCGGCGCGGCGATGGAGGGGCGGGAGCGCTACTATCGTTTGCAAGTGGTGGAGGTGGCGGCGGCCGGCGCGCAGGGCGCGCGCCGGGCCGGGGCTTGGGTGGATTATCCGCTGGCGCTGGGCAGCGTGTTGATTGTCCGGCCGCGCGCGGCCTATCTGGACTTCCATCTGGATCACGGTGTTTTGCGCAATACCGGCAACGCGGCTTTCTGGCTGCTGCAGGACGAGGCCTGCGGCGGCAAAACCGGCAGCACCAAGATACAGGCGCCCGGCAGCGCGGCGCGATTGGCGCCGCTGACGGGGCGCTCGCTGGTGCGGGTGGGCCTGGGCGACGAGATCCGGGTGGTGGTGGATCAGTGCGCGGGCGAGCAGGGCTAAGAGCCTGTTTACGATCTGCCGCGCGTCGGCGATACGGCGTTGAAAACCGCTTCGAAACGCCCATGCGTCGTCCGGCCATTCCGCTTCTTCCGCCGCAAGGCCTTGTCTCGTCCTTGCTTGCGAGGCTTTGAACGGCTTTAGGCGTCGTCCTCGGGCGCTTCTTGCCGCCGCCATTGCGCCAAGGCCTGCTCGAACTCCCGATGCCAGGCCAGCAGCGCTTCCTCCTCCGGGCGCTCGCCTTCCGTCCGCAGCGCGTGCTCCATCCGGGCGGCCAGCCGCGCCAGGGGCTCCGCGCCCACCGTCAGCGCGCCGCCTTTGAGCCGGTGCACATGGTGGAGCATGATGTCCGGCAGTTGGTTGGCGGCGGCTTGCCGGAACTGGAGCAGGTCCTGCCGCGCGCTGCGGCTGTACAGCCGGGCCAGGTCCAGCGCCGAGGCGGGCAGGGCGAGCGGCGGCGGCGCGGCGCCTTCCGTCGTCAACCACAAACGCAATATGTCCTCGATATCCCGCAGGCTGAGCGGCTTGGACAGCATACCGTCCATGCCGCTGGCGATGCAGCGGTTCTTGTGCGCCAGATCGGTGATCGCGGAGATGGCGATGATGGGGGTGAAGGTCAGATTCCGTTCCGCCTCCAACTGGCGGATGCGCCTGGCGGTTTCGTAGCCGTCGATGCCGGGCAGATTGCAGTCCATCAGGATCATCGCGAAGGCTTCGCCTTGCCGCAGTAGCCGCAAGGCGGTCTGGCCGTCTTCCGCGATGACGGCGTCGCAGCCCAGCTGCGCGAGCTGCCGGCGGATGGCCTGCTGGTTCACCTCCATGTCTTCCACCACCAGCAGGCGTTGCGGCGGCAGGGCGTCGGGCGCGGGTCCGGAGGCGGGGGCCTGCGCGTCGGCGGCGGAGGGTTCGGCGACATCGACATGCAGGACAAAGCTGACGGCGGTGCCCTTGCCCTCGGCGCTCTCCAGCAGAATGCTGCCGCCCATCAGCTCGATCAATTGCTTGCAGATGCTCAGGCCCAGGCCGCTGCCGCCGTAGCGGCGGCTGGTGGAGCGTTCCGCCTGGCTGTAGGCGCGGAAGAGTTTTTCCTGTTGCGCCTTGGCGATGCCGACGCCGGTGTCGCGCACCGTGACCAGAAGCTTCCCGGATTTGGCGCTTTGCAGATTGAACTGCATCAAGAGCGCCACCTCGCCGCGATCGGTGAATTTGATGGCGTTGGACAGCAGATTGGTCATGATCTGACGCATGCGCAACGGGTCCAGGATCAACAGGCGGTTTTCCAGCCCGTCCGCGGCCAGGGTCAGTTCCAGTCCTTTGCGGCTGGCGCTCAGGCGTTGGCTGTCGCTGATCCCTCTGGCCAGTTCCAGCAGATCGGTGGGCAGTGTTTCCAGCGCCAGATGCCGCGCTTCCAGCTTGGCGGTGTCCAGCACATCGTCCAGCAGCTCCAGCAGATTGAGGGCGGAGGAGCCGGCCAGCGCGGCGAGCTCCTGCTGCTGCTTGCTTTGCCGGGTTTGCTGCAGGAGTTCGATGGCGGCGAGTATCGCATTCATCGGCGTTCTGATTTCGTGGCTCATCATGGCGATGAATTTCGACTTCGCCTCCTCGCTGGCCACCGCCCGGCGTTTGGCCCAGCGGGCCTGCGTGAACAGGAAGACCATCACCGACAGCACGCAGATCACCAGCAGGATTTCCGGCAGGTAGTAGCGGCTGATCTGATGCATGGACGGTTTGCCGAAGTCGATGTCGGCGACCCAATCGTCAAAAATCTCGTCGGTCTCGGACGGGCTGAGCTGGAGCAGGGACTTGTCGATGATGGAGCGCAGCTCCGGATATTGCTGCGCCACCTTGATGTTCAGGCCGGTGAACATTTCCGGCATGGTGCCGGAGATTTGCAGGGTTTTGGGGAAGCGTCCCTGCAACACCGGGCGGAACACGATTTCCGCGCCGATGGCGGCGAACACCTTGCCGTCGGCGACGGCCTTCAAGGCCGCCACCGGGTCGTTGATCAGCACCAGTTGCAGATAAGGGTAGTGCGCGCGCAGATACTGCTCATAACCGCCCCCGCCCTTGACCGCGACGGCCTTGCGTTCCAGTTGGGACGGGTTGAACAAGCCTTCGGCGCCGGCCTTGGTGATGATGATGGTGGCGGTGGAGGCGTAGGGCTGGCTATTCAGCAGCGGTATGCCATATTCCTTGGGAATCAGCTGCGTCGCGCCCATGGTGGCCAGATAGATCTGCCCGCTTTTCAACTTGCCTATCATGTCCTGGGTGTTCGCCGCGGCGACTAATTGAAACCGCAGGCCGCTCTTTTGGGCAATGGCTTTCAGGTAGGCGCAGCTCAGCCCCTTGTGGCTGCCGTTTTCAATATATTCCAGCGGCCAGTAGGGATCGATGGAATAGTAGATGGTGGGGTGCTGTTTGATCCAGGCGATTTCTTCCGTGGTATAGGACGGCGGCTCCGCCTGGCTGGCCGCGCTGGATGCGCCCAGCCAGATAATAAACAGCGCGGACCAAAGCAGGGCGTGAAACGCGGTATTAAGGAGCGGGCGCAGGGGCGGGGCGGCAAAGGGGAGAATAGATTGCTTAGCTGTATTGTTTGCCATGCGGCCGCCGTCTTTGCTGTGTTTTCTTGGGCATTATAGTCGGTCCGGCCGTTTTGGCGATGCGGCGTTCTGGAAGGCGGTTAATTGCATGCGGCTTATTTTACCTGGAAAATAAGCGCTTAGCGAACGCCCGGCTTTGAGAATGGTCTTGTTGACGCCGATTTGTCCGGGCATTTAGCATTTTTTATCAATCCGGCGCGCAAGCGCGTTTGCGCGCGCAGAGTATGTTTTTGTATTTTGATCTTTTGAGAAATATTTATTTTGCTTGATTTTATTGCATGATATTGGTGTCCGGCGTCTTAATTGTTTTGCCTTGTTTTATCATGGGTCAAAGTTGGCGCTTGAAATATTGCGGCGGGTTTTGAAAGAGAGAGGGGCCGGCTGCGGCGTGCTGACGGCGCATGCTATATTGGGACGTGCTTTTCAAAGAGCGGGAGTTTGAATTGATGCTGAAGTGATTTTTATCGCCATGGAGGAGGAATGAAGAAAAGAAAAATCAAAGTGATGTTATTGGACGACCACGAGGTGGTCAGACAGGGCTTGGGCTTTAGATTGTCGCAGGAGGGCGATATCGTCTTGGCGGGCAGCTTCGGCGACAGCCGCTCTTTTCTGGCGGCCTTGAATCATGAGCGGCCGGACGTGCTGGTGCTGGATTACGCGCTGCAGCCTCAGGACATGGACGGTTTGAACCTGATCCGCGCCATCCGCGCACGTTTTCCCGAGGTGGTGATCCTGATCATGTCCTCTTATTACAACACGGCCACGGTGTCCCTGGCTTTGAGGGCCGGCGCGCGCGGCTTCGTCGGCAAACAGCAGGACCTGGACGAGCTGGTGCGGGCGGTCCGGGTGGCGGCGTCAGGGCGCGTGTATCTGACCGCGGAAATGGCGCTGGAATTGGCGCAGGCCCAGCAGGCGGATAGCGTGCCCGCCGACAGTTCCACGCATGCGCCGGACGCGATGGACCGGGTGGTCCGCCTGTCCGCCTTGTCGCCGCGGGAGCTGGAGGTGCTGCGCTGTTTTCTGGAAGGCATGACGGTCAGCGAAATCGCGGACAAGTTCTCCAAGAGCATCAAGACCATCAGCGGCCAGAAACAGGCCGCGATCAAGAAGCTGGGTCTGAAGTCGGACCACGAGCTGTATTTCATCAAGGACGAAATCCAATAGACGGGCGGGCTGGGCGCCCGCCCTTCGTCGCGGCCCGGCCGCGCTCACTCCCGCCCGGCCGCGCCGTAGCGCGCGTCCAGTTCGTCGTAGAGCGGCTTGTTGACCAGGCGCTGACGTTCGGCGAACGGGGCCACCAGTTGCGGGTCTTCTTGCAGAATGCCGTCGCGGGACAGCGCGCCCAGCGCCCGCTGCATGCCGAGCACCGCGCCTTGCAGCGCGGCGTTGGCGTACAGCACCAGACCGTAGCCCAGTTCTTTCAGATCGGCGGCGCTGAGCGCCGGGGTCTTGCCGCCGATGACGATATTCATCAGCAAGGGGCGGTCGAACAGCGCCGGCAGCCGGCGGATGTCGTCCAGTTCGCGCACCGCTTCGATGAACAGCACGTCGGCGCCGGCCTCGGCGTAGCGGCCGGCGCGTTCGATGGCGGCGTCTATGCCGTCCACCGCGCAGGCGTCGGTGCGGGCGATGATCAGCAGGTTCTCATCCTGGCGCGCGTCCGCCGCCGCCTGAAGCTTGCCGCACATTTCGGCGGCGCTGATCAGGCTCTGGCCGGCGAAATGGCCGCATTTCTTGGGCAGGACCTGGTCTTCCAGCTGGATGGCGTCGGCGCCGGCGCGTTCCAGCACGCGCACGGTGCGGCGCACATTGAGCGCGTTGCCGAAGCCGGTGTCGGCGTCGACGATGATGGGGATGGACACCGCGTCGCGGATGGCGGCGGTCTGGTCCGCCACTTCCTTCAGGCCGACGAAGCCCAGGTCGGGCAGACCCAGCTGCATATTGGTCAGTCCGGCGCCGGTCAGATAGAGGGCGCCGAAGCCGAGGTCTTCGACGAGGCGCGCGCTGAGGGCGTTGTAGGCGCCGGGCACCAGCAGGCCGGAGCGGCTTGCTATCAGGCTGCGCAGGACGTGTTTGCTGTTTTGCGTCATGTTTGCGGTTCCAGAGGGGCTAGGGGATGGGTTTGATGGTAGCGGCCGCGCCAGTAGACCAGCGGCTGGCGCGCGGGGTCGTGATGGGTTTCCAGCACCTCGCCGATGAAGATCAGGTGGTCGCCTTCTTCATAATGGCTTTTGCGGCGGCAGGCCAGCCAGGCGGCGGCGCCGTCGATCAGCGGCGCGCCGTGGCGCCGCAGCGTGAACTGGGCGCGCTTGCGCTCGTCGAGATCGGGGCCGGCGAACAGCCGGCACAGGTCCAGTTGTTGCCGGCTCAGCACCTGGATGCCGAAGCGATCGGCGGAGAGAAAGCTGGCGGCGGCGCGCGATTGCCGGCGCAGACACCACAGGATCAGCGGCGGCTCCAGGGACAGCGCGCTGAAGGCGTTGATGGTCAGCCCCAGCGGGCCGCGCTCGGGGTCCAGGACGGAGGCGACGGCGACGCCGGTGGCGAAGCTGCCCAGGGTTTGGCGCAGGGCCTGCTGGTCTTGGCCCATCGTCAGACGGCGATGGCGTAGCCGAAATCGATTTCGCTGGCGGCCTGGCCGCCGCGCATGCCCCAGTTGTCGGCGGCTTCTTCGCGCAGCAGGATCAGCACCGAGGCGGGCGCGATGTTCAGCAGCGCGGCCAGATCCGCGGCCAGCCTGGCGTAGAGCTTTTTCTTGGTTTCCGGCTTGCGGCCGGCGAAGACGGTGATTTCGATGTGCAGGTAGTCCGGATCGCCGCCCGGCGGCAGCAGGTCTTCCGGCGCGTAGCGCTGGTAGCGCGCTTGCAGCTCTTCGTCGCTGACGCCGAACACGGCGCGCAGCGCGTCGTAGACGCAGTGGACGATGGCTTGGCGCTGGGCCGGCGTGCGCGCGGCGGCGTCTTCGATTCTGACTATTGGCATAGGGGGCTCATTTCGATGGCGGTGGCGGCGGCGAAGGAGGCGGATTGCATTTCGGCGAGCCGGCTCAGCGTGCGGTGGGTGTCCGCCGACAGCGTGATTTCGCGCAACATGGTTTCGATCGGGCGTTCCGAGATCAGCAGCAGGCGCTGGCGGCGGTCGTAGAGCACGTCCACCAGCCAGATGAAGCGGCGCAGGCCGTCCGCCTTGTTCAGCTGCGCCTGGACGATGTCGGAGACGACCACGGTGTGCCAGCGTTCCGACATTTCCAGGTAATCCAGATGCGAGCGCGGGCCCAGGCAGAGGGTTTCGAAATCGAACCAGACGCAGTCCGGGCTATGCGCCCGCGCGGGCAGCGGCCGGCCGGACAGGGAGACGGCGGCGGCGGGGCCCACGGTCCGGCCCTGTTCTTGCAGCAGCCGGCGCAGGTGTTGTTCCGTGTCCGCGCCGCAGGGGTGCAGATAGTGTTCGCCGGCGGCGGCTTCGCGGTAGCGGTAGTCGCGCTCGCCGTCCAGGTGCAGCACTTGCATATGGCGCTGGATCAGCGCGATCACCCGCAGCGCGTAACGGTGCAGCTGCGGGTCCGGCAGCAGTTGTTCCGGCGCGTAGTTGGAGGTCAGGATCACCCGCACCCGCTCTTCCAGCAGAACGGTCAGAAAACGCTCCATCAGGATGGCGTCGGCGATGTCGTGCAGATGGAATTCGTCCAGGCAGAACAAACGGCTTTGCGCGGCCACGCGCCGCGCCAGCGCCGGCAGGTAGTTGGCTTGTTCGCCGCCGGCCTGGGCCAGGCCGCGGTGCAGATCACGCAGGAACTGGTGGTAATGGATGCGCTGCGCCGGCTCGGCGGACAAGGCGAACAGGCCGTCCATCAGCATGGTCTTGCCGCGGCCGGGCTCGCCCCACAGGTAGGCGCCGGTTTGCGGCGACGGCCGGCGCAGCGGCCAGGCGGGGCCGGGCCGCGCCTGGAGGCGCAGCGCGTCCAGCGCGTCGGCGGCGCGGCGCTGGCCGGGGTCCAGCACGACGCCCTGATCGATGAAGCGCCGGCTCAGGGCGGAGGGTTCAGCCATGCGCCGGCTCCGCGGTTTCGGCGAAGCGCAGCAAGGCGTCCAGCAGCGCGCGCTCGCCGGCTTCGTCGCGGCGCAGCAGATGGTCCAGCGCCGCTTGCTGGTCTTCCGGCTTTTTATCCTGCGACAGTTTGAAGCGGCCTTCCTCGCGCAGCACATGGACGCGCAGGCCGAGGATGTGCGGCGCGTTGGCGATCACCCGGGGATCGGCGGCCTCGTACTGGAACGGCGCTTGCGACGGCTGCAGCCGTTCGCAGGTGTCGCTCAGCGCGCGGCGGGCGGATTCCAGGTCGTCCAGCACTTCGATTTCGACGTCCATATGCACGGCGACGTAGTTCCAGGTGGGCAGCAGCCGGCTGCGGTAGGCTTCCGGCGGGATATAGCTTTGCGGGCCCATGAACACCAGATGCGCGGGAAAGCGGCCGCGGCCCTGGAATTGGGGATTGCGGCGGTCGACGTGGCCGAACAGGCTGCGGTCCGCGACGCGGAACAGCGGGATGTGGCTGGCGTGCAGCCGGCCCTGGTGTTCGCTGCTGATCAGCGCCAGCGGGTAGCGGGCGATCATCCGGTCTATCAGCTCGGGGCGGCTACAGCAGTATTCCTGATAATGGAAGGCGCATGAACTCACTGGAGGGTGTCCTTTTGCGTAGGCGCTTCGGTCTGCGCGAGCCGGGCGCGCCGGCGGCGGTCGTGGGCGATGGCCGTTTCGGCCATCCACTTTAGCAGCGCGCGGCCGCGCAGCGGTCGCGAGTTGAAGGGCAAGAGGGCCGGGCCGGCGCCTATCAGCTGGCGCGCCAGGGTTCGGCCCAGCATGAAGGATAGCGCCAGGCCGCGGCCGTTGCAGCCGGTCCAGGCCAGGACGCCGTCGCCGACGCGGCGCAGGCTGGGCAGGCCGGACGGGGTGAGGCCGACCTGACCGGCCCATAGCCGCGGCGCGGCGTCGAGCTCCAGCCCGAAGACGGCGCGGACGCGCTGGCGCAAGGCGGCGGCGTATTGCTCCGCTTCGGCGTCGGCGCGCAGCGCGAACAGGCCGGTCAGCAATTGGCCTTCCGGCATTTTGCGGAAAAACCACATGTCGCGGCGGTTGTCGGAGAAGGGGATGTCGGCGGGCAGCACCCGCGCCTGTTGTTCCGGGCTCAGTTCGAACTGTCCGAGCGCCAGCGTCAGCGGCACGCTGTGGCGGGCGACTTCGGCGACGCCGTCGCGGCTGTAGGCGTTGCCCGCCATCAGCACGCGGCCGGCGCGCAGGCTGCCGCGCGGGGTGCGGATCACGTGCATGCCGTCGCGCGGGCTGGCTTCCACCAGCTTGGCCGGGCAGCGCTCCAGCAGCACCACGCCGCGCCGGCGGCAGCGTTCGGCCAGGCCGCGCGCCAGCGCCAGCGGGTCGATCTGGCCGCCGTCTTCGAACAGCAGGCCGCCGTGGTAGCCGGCGGCGGCGCTCAGCGCCCGAGCCTGCTCGGCGTCCAGCGCGCGGGCGCGCACGCCCAGCC